>CALMYC010000204.1 GCA_937873385.1 uncultured Flavobacteriales bacterium
AGTGCCCGCCGCCAACGGGCTCACCGCATCGATCACCACAACGTTCTAAACGCCCGAAGCCGGGATGAGACACATGCGCAATCAACTTTCTTTCCTGTTGCTCCTGGTCATGCTGGCCAGCTGCGACATCGTGGACCTGCCCAAAGGGGAATCCGCATCACCCATTCCCCCGGGAGGTGGCACCGTTACCCGTAAAGTACTCCTCGAGGATTGCACCGGGCATCTGTGCACCTATTGCCCTGAGGCTGCCGTTATTGCTGAAGGCCTGAAAGTGGTGTATGGCGATCGATTGGTGATCGTTGCACTTCACATGAGCACAACTTTCGCCGCTCCCCAAGCACCCATCGGTGATGGTATCTATGACACGGATTTCCGCACGGCGGCGGGCAATGCATACGAGCAACAATTCCTGGTGGACGGCTTGCCCAAGGGGTTGATCAACCGCACTCCTTTCAACAACAACATCACCATTGGCCGCAGCAGCTGGAGCAGTGCCGTGGCGCAACTGGTCGATCAACCGGCCACCATCAACCTGTGGATCGATTCCCTTGCGTTCAACAGTGGCACAAACGTGATCACCGCTACTGTGAAGGCCGCGGTATTGACCGCCCTGCCCGCGGCGCAGAACCTCACGCTCTACCTCACGGAAGACCACATCATCGATTGGCAGAAGGATGGGAGCCAGCCCCCTGGTCAACAGGACATCCCCAACTACGAGTTCAACCACGTGCTGCGCGGTGCATTGAACAGCCCATGGGGAGAGGCCTTTATCCCCGCCAATGCACAACCCGGCGACACCTTGGAAACCACGTTCGCCTATTCATTGCCCGGCAATGTGCTGGTGCCCAACAACTGTTCACTTGTTGCCTACGTGTACAACAACGCCGGGGCGCAACAATACGAGGTGCAGCAAGTGGCAGAGCGCAAATTCGTACCCTGAACGCGCTGCCGTCATGGCGCATACTGATCCATGGCCCCGTTCGTTCATCCTCGTTCAGGGCTGTGCAGTTCCGGTCCTACAAGTTCTTAACGATCATCAGACCGTGTTGAAATTAGCTCGTCTTCGGCTTACCTTCAGCCCACATTTACGGACCTGCAAGCCCGTTGCCAAACGAAGAACCGTGATGAAGGAAAATGGAAGGAAAATGCTGGAGCTCAGCCAGCAGGTGCTCCAGAAAGTGAGCTTTGACCCCCGCTTGTTCCGCAAGGAATTAGTAAAGGCGGCACGCTGGGTTGGTGACCGTGACCAACTGCTGCTGAAGGCTTGGTGCTTGGCCACCTTCGGGCATATGTACAAGGACGTGATCTTGGAGGTGTTCCAGCACTCCATCCGCAGCTGAGCCCAACCACCGTGGTGAGCCCCGCTGTGGTGAGCCCGTCGAACCACCGCTTCGTCAATCAAAAGGCCCTTCGACGAGCTCAGGGCAGCATGCATT
>CALMYC010000205.1 GCA_937873385.1 uncultured Flavobacteriales bacterium
TTTGCCTTACGTGTTCGCGGGTTTTCGGGGTTTTTGGGAAGGAGGATGGACTTGTACGCTTTGATTTGACTCCCATACACACCGGCCCTGGATTGCTTCGCACGGAGCCTTACGGCCTACAGGGAGATCGATCATGTGCCGGGGGTATTGGATGCGATCAACAACATCGGTACGGTCTTCGACCGCCAGAGCAGGTATACTGAGGCGCTGCGGTTCTATGGGCTTGGCCTGTCCATCAGCAGGCTGGGCGGCTCGGAGCAGGATGTCGCCGTGGAGTTGCTGAACATGGCCGGTATCAGCATAGAGCAGGGGGATCTGGCCAAGGCCACGGTGCAGCTTTCCGATGCGCTTGCCGTGTTCGAGAAGGCCGGTGACCTGAAGGGTGCGGCCATCGCCCTGAACAATCTCGGGATGATCTACAATGAACAGGGAGAGAACGACAAGGCGATCGACTACTACGAGCGTTGCCTAGCCATCCAGGAGGAGCTCGGCAACAGGCTGGCGGCTGCCGTCACGCTCACCAACATCGGCATCATCCACAAGGAGCGCAACGAGTTGGACAGTGCCCTGGCGTACTACGCACGCAGCCTGCGCATCCGGGAGGAGTTCGAGGACAGAAAAGGGGTAGCGAACTGCCTGAGCAACATCGGTGAGGTGCATTTGCTCAAGGGAGAGATCGACTCCGCGCTCGTCTACCACACCCGCGGCTTGAGCATCAGCGAAGAGATCGGCGACCCTATCGGCACCTCGATTTCCCTCAAGGGTATCGGGATCATACGGCAGGCCCAAGGCCGGCATGCCGAGGCCATCGCACTGGGCACAAAGGCCCTTGCGTTGGTCCAGGAGGTGGGTGATGTGGTCAGCATCGAGCGTACTGCGCAATACCTCTATGAGAACTACAAGGCCGTTGGCAACGATGCCCAGGCGCTCGACATGTTCGAATTGCACATACGGATGCGCGACAGCCTGGACCGGGAGGAGAACCAGCGCGAGGTGATCCGGCACGAATACAAATACGAATATGAAAAGCGGGAGACCGTGCGACAGGCCGAGCAGGAGAAGAAGGACGCGATCGCGGCCGAGAAGTTGCGGCGACGGAACCTTCAACGCAACACCTTCATCGGCGGCTTCGGGCTTACCCTGCTGCTCGCGGTCACCTTCCTCGTGCAACGCAACAAGGTGAGCAAGGCGCGGAAGCGGAGCGATGAACTGTTGCTGAACATCCTGCCCGGCGAGGTCGCTGAGGAACTGAAGGACACCGGTGCCGCTCAAGCGAAGCAATTCGACAACGCGACCATCCTGTTCTCCGATTTCAAGGGATTCACCGAAGCCAGCGAAAAGCTGACCCCGCAGGCTTTGGTGGAGGAACTGAACACCTGCTTCAAGGCCTTCGACGGCATCATCACCGCGCGTGGCATCGAGAAGATCAAGACCATCGGCGACGCTTACATGTGCGCGGGCGGCCTACCGGATCCTGCATCGTCCTCCCCGGTGGATGTCGTGCATGCCGCATTGGAGATGCAGGCGTTCATGCGGCAACGCAAAGCAGCACGCGATGCCCAGGGCAAGCCCGCATTCGAGATGCGCGTGGGCATCCACAGCGGTCCTGTGGTGGCCGGCATCGTGGGCGTGAAGAAGTTCCAGTACGACATCTGGGGCGATACGGTGAACACCGCGAACCGCATGGAGAGTAGCGGCGAGGTGGGACAGGTGAACATCAGCGAGGCGACCTACGCGCTGGTGAAGAACGAGACCGATCTGAAGTTCATGCCGCGTGGGAGAGTGCAGGCCAAGGGAAAGGGGGAGATGGAGATGTACTTCGTGGAAAGAAACGGATTATGACCGGAGCACGGGCCGGCCCATGCTTCTTGGCGGTTGCCAGCGTCGTTCAGTACCGCGTAACGGGCTGTGTTGAGGTACGCTCCGGCCTGTTCCCGGGCCCCGGTACCAAGCAGGGCCCAGCAGCGCCCAATGGGGTCAACACGGCGGGCCGGATGTGGGCATGTTCATTCGTGTTTCATTGCGCCGGAGGGCAGGCGCCCTGCAGTTGGCGGCGTTGATCCGGCGCGGACCGGAGCACAAGAGGCCGGAGGCGTGGTGCTGCCCTGGGTGGGAAGAACCGGCCGGCCTCGATGTCATGCACGGATGGAAAGACCAAAGCTCCCGGACAACGCAGTACCCGCGCCACGCGTCAACGGCCAAAGCGGGTCCATGCGCGCCGTGGCAGTTTCAATTTGCTCCGCCTTCGTGCTTGCCGCGCCGTGCCAACAGCTACTTTGGTCGGTGCGCCATGGAAACCCGGGCAACACCACGGGTTTTGGCGATGTGGGCCTGGGCATCTCCCTTCGCCACGACAGCCTGCTGGTGGGCCGCAGCTACAACAACGCCCCCGCACTGGACCTGCTCCGCACCGACGGCTCCACGCTGTGGAGCTTCAGCCAGCCGGACACGGTGCAATTTGAAGGCGGGTCCTGCTTTCTGGGGGACGGCGCATTGCTCGCCTACCGCTGCGTGATGAACGGAGGGCAAGGCCTTCGGATCCTCGATCTCTCCTTTGAGGCGCCTACGCCTGATTGGTCCTTCACCTTTCATGACTTCGAAGTGGACCAGGTTGCAGGGCCTGTCGGTGCAGAACAGGGAAGCAAGGCATGGCTGGTGGCCAGCGGGCAACGCAATGACAGCGCGTTGATCCAAGTGTTCGCCTGCAACCGCCTGAACGGAGTGGTGAACAGCACCACATTGCCAACACCATACCCCGTGCTCAACTTGCACACGTCCTTCATGCCCGGCCACGGCCTGCTTGTGGATGCCATGCTGATGCACCCCGATGCTTTTTCCGCCGTGCCGTGGGAAGTATTGATCGATACCAGCGACCACAGCATCGCATGGAGCACCTACCTCACGGACACCACCGGCTTTCTCGTGAACGCACCGGCCATCACCGTGCCTTGGGCACCGGATACCTTGATCACCGCCATCACCACATGGTCCTCGCAATTGCGTCTGGCCTTCCGTTCCACGGGCACGGGCCAGTTCTTGTCGGGTACTACCGACACACTTGGCATCACGCCCGATCTCACTGACCTGCTCGTTGCGGACAGTGCCGTGCTTGTGGCGACCACCAACCGCTTCTTGATGCGCTATGATGCGGCGTTGCACGGGGAGTGGACCGCTGCCTCGTTCATCAATTCCTACTATCCGGGCATGAAAATGGTGCCATGCCCCGGCGGCATAACCGTGGTGAACGGACGAATGGACGGGACCACCATCGGGCAGGACGTTGAGGTAAGCCGTTACGATGGATCAAGCGGCGCACTGGTCGCGCATTTCCTGTTCAACGACCCGGTCACCAACACGCACGACATCCTGCATGGTGCCGTGGCCTCCGGGGACTCGCTCTTCCTGCTCAGTGCCGCCACCTATGACACATTGAACATCCTGAACGAACGCACCGAATTGTCGCTCACCGCCTTCCTCTTGGACGGAGCTGCACAAGTGGAAGGGCAATTGCCGACATCGCATCCCATTCCGGAAGGCGTTGTTACCGACCGGCTGGAGGGAGTACTGCCGCCGGATATGCGGGCAGGCGTCCTCACTGACATGCTTGGACGTGTGGTGGCCAGGGGGAATGCGGCCCAGTTGGATGCCGTGTACCGCCATGCCAGTGCCGGACCCTATCTGGTGCGCGCAACGACGCACCCGACTGCTGCCGTGCGCGTGGTTCGTCCCTAGCAGTGGTGGTGCTTCACATGTTCAACGGGACCGGGATGGCCCGGTCCTGTTGCAGCCAAGGCGATCAGCCCGGCAACCGGCACCAAGGATCCATGGGCACAAGACCGGTCATTCGGCAAGCTGGATCGCCGTCGGAAAGGTTGCAGTGCATGACCTGCATCAGTTCCGTCCGGGGCGTGCAGGCCTAAACTTGCACCGGCCAGCAGGACATGATCGCGAGCACAGGGCTTCATTGCGGATTGCAGGGTGCGCCGATCTATCTTGCCTGCCGGACCCACCCCTGATGAAAAAGATCTTCCTCTCCGCCATGCTGGTCGCCGCAACAGGATGGCTTCCAGCCCAAACGGCCACCAACTTCACCTGTGCGGATTGCCATGGTGTAATGCACGACCTCTTCACCGAGCTCGACACGGGCAAAGTGATCGTGCTGGTCTGGGTGATGCCCTGTGCCGCCTGCACTGGGCCGGCACTGACCACCTACAACGTCGTGCAAAGCTACCAGGCCTCGTACCCGGACCGCGTGCAGATGTTCCTGGTCGACGACTACGCCAACACCAGCTGCAGTTCACTGAACACCTGGAAGGCCAACATCGGGATTCCCAACACCATCTCCTTTTCCAACGCGGCCATCGACATGAACGACTACGGCGGCCCCGGCATGCCCAAGATCACGGTGCTTGGCGGTGCCGGGCATGACGTGTTCTACACGGCAAACAATAGCGTGGATGCCACTGCCCTCCAATCCGCCATCAACGCGGCCCTCGTGGTGGCTGCCGTTGACGGACCAAACCCGCTGGCAGCCGGTTTTTCCATCCAACCGGTTCCCGCCAGGGACGAAGCCCGGATCACCTTCACCCTGGACCGCGAAGCCCAGGTGGAGGTCGGACTTTACGACCTGGCCGGCAAACGGGTGAAAACCATCCTTGGCGGGCTGCTTCCCCCCGGTGTTCACAGCACCTTGTTGGCCACCACCGGGATGGCGGCCGCCACCTATGTGGTGCGCGTCACGGATGGCAAGCAACGCGCTTCACTGCTGCTGCCCATCACCCATTGAACCACGGATGTTCGCAATGCCGTCCATGATCCGGTCAGCGCGCAAGGCATCGTTGCCACCCGTGGTCAAAGGCTCCCTTGCCTGGTTCGTGCCGTTGCTTGCCGCTTTCCTGCTTCCCGCCTCGCTCCCCGGGCAATGTTGTGCCGGTGGAAGCGGCAGCCCCATGGCCGGTGATGCGCCCCTGGGTGTGCTGGACCAATACCAGATGGAGATCAACACCAACTACCAGTTCATCCATACCGACAAGTTCTACAAAAAGGACGAGCGGGTGACGGAGCGCACCTTCGATGGATACGACAGCCAGTACCAATACATCAAATTGGCCTATGGCCTTTCCAAGGAGCTGACCGTATCGCTGGAGAACGGGTACTATTTCCTGAAGCAGGAGATCGGCTACCAACATGATCCACGCACCACGTACACATCCAAAGGCGTGGGCGACCTGATCATTTTGCCCAAGTACAACGTGTACCGCAAGGAGACCCGCAAGAGTGTGAATGAGATCACCCTGGGCCTGGGCTACAAGGTGCCGCTGGGTTCCTATAACGATTCGGTCGGCAACGTCGAACCATTTTCCGGCCAGACCTATTATGTGACCAAGCCCACCGCAGTGCAGCTTTCTTCGGGTGCGCATGACCTCCTCTTGCAGGCCTTTCTCCACCATGGTTTCCTGCGCTCGGGCATCAAGCTGTTCGCCAACGGCACGTACATCATGAAAGGCTGGAACCCGAACGGCGAAAGACTGGGCGATTTCACCAGTGTGGCCTTCTATGCCAGCCGCACGTTCGTGGAGCACATCGGCGCCACCGTGCAGGCGCGCTACGAACACATGGCGCGCATGCAGGTCAATGAAAGCGTGCTGATGTTCGGCCGACCCTCCAACTACTTCCCTGAGGCCACTGGCTACAGCAAGCTGTTCCTCACGCCCCAGGCAAGCTATACCAACGGCAAGATCACCCTGTACGCCGCCACGGACATCCCGCTGTACCAGCGCATGAACACGTCCGAGCACTACACGCAGGTCGGCTCAGGAAACACCACCACGGTCGGGCTCTCCTTCCGCTTCTTCACCACGCATCCGGGGTTGAAGCAGATCAAAGTGGCGGGCACCTACGTGTGTCCGATGCACCCGGAAGAAGTCTCCGACGGCCCGCGCAAATGCACCAAGTGCGGCATGGACCTGGAACGGGTTGAATAGGACGGCCTCAGCGGACTTGGACGTTGGTGCATCCGCAATGGCCACGGACCGGATGCTATGCCGCAACCGGCCACACCGCCCAGGGGATCCGGCTCAGCATCAGCACCAAGGCGATGCCGTACCACAAGGCGATGGTGCCATATTTCCTGCCGTCATCCCCGGCCTTCTTGGCCTTGCTCCAGCCGATGGTCACCAGCACAATGGCAATGATCATCGTCAGCGGGTGCTCCAGCATGTACAGGCGGGCGGTTGAATTTCCCATGGTCGCCCCCGAGAAATTGCTGAACCCGGCGGGTGAAACGAAATAGAGCACCAGCCCGAACAGCAGTTGCACGTGCGCTGCGATCAGCCCGAAGAGCGCCAGCTTGCGGCCGGTGCCTGCAAAGGGCCGCTTGCCGGATCGAGCCAGGAAGGAGTTGATCACCGCGATGGCGACCAGCAACAGCACGAGGTAGGCGAAGTAGGAATGGAAGTGTTTGAGGCCGGTGTACATGGTGTTCGGAAAGTTGCGCGAAGGTAGCCCGCGGGGCACGGATGCACGGGCGGCATTTTCGGTCAAGGGCGCAGCCTTCCGTCCAAATGGCCCGCCGTTCATCACATCGGGGTGAAAAGCCTTCCTGCGGCAGGTACATTTGCGCCCTCAATCCAAGTTCAACCCCATGGCCGCCAACACCAAAGGAGCCCTAAGCAGCTACTTGATCCTTGCCCTCGCCAGCCTTGCGGCCTGCACCTCCAAGCCACCAATGACCGAAACTGTGAAACCCACGGCCCCGGCCTTCGATGTGGCCGGCATGGACACCACCGTCAAGTCGTGCGATGACTTCGACCGTTTCGCGAACGGCACGTGGAAGGAGAAAAACCCCGTGCCCTCCACCGAATCGCGCTGGGGCGCATTCGGTATCCTGGCCAAGGAAAACCTGGAGGTGAAGTTGAAGGGCATCATCGACACCCTGATGGTGGGCAAGGATGCGCCCAAAGGCACAACGGCACAGCTTGTGGGTGATTTTTACCGGTCTTACATGGACACGGTGAAGCTCGAGGAACTGGGGGCCAGCCCCCTCAAGCCGTGGATGGACCGCATTGATGCGCTCACCGACCTAAAGGGCATGGCGGCACTCTCCGGTGAATACGGCCGATTGGGCGTTTCCTCCTTCCTGGGCCTTTACGCCCAGCCCGACCAGCACGACAGCAAGATGAACACGCTGTACAGCGACCAGGGCGGGCTCAGCCTGGGTGAGCGCAGCTACTATGAGAAGTCCGACAGTGCCATGGTGAACATCCGCAAGGAGTTCGTACACCATGTGGACACCATGTTCATCCTGGCCGGCCTTGCGGACAAGGATGCCGGCAAGTCCATCCTCGCCTTCGAAACAGGCCTCGCCAAGCTGCAGCTCAACAACATCCAGCGCCGCGACCCGGGCATTTATAAAAAACTGTCCTTCACCGATTACGCAAAACTCTCGCCCGGTTTCGACCTGACGACCTTGGTGGAAAAGCTCGGTGTACGCACCGACAGCCTGCTGGTGGAGGATCGTGACTACGTGAAGAACGCCTCTGCCTACATCGCCGCAACACCGCTGGCCACGCTGAAGACCTGGATGAAGTGGCATCTGCTGGACACCTACGCCAATGTGCTCAACAAGGCGCTCAACCAGGAGAACTTCCGCTTCACCGGAACGGTGATGAGCGGCACCAAGGAACAAAAGGCGCGCGCCCTGCGCGCGCTCCGCGCCACCGACGGTCTGCTGGGCGAGCCGCTGGGCAAATTGTACGCGGAGAAATACTTCCCGCCTTCCTCGCGCAAAAAGGTGGAGGACATGATCGAAAATGTGCGCGCAGTGTATGGCGAACGCATCAGGAACCTCACCTGGATGAGCCCTGAGACCAAGGAGAAAGCCCTGGAAAAGCTCAGCCTCTTCACCACCAAGATCGGCTATCCCGACCAGTGGAAGGACTACAGCATGGTGGACATCAAGCCGAACGCGCTGTTCCGCAACACGATGAACCTCATCGAATGGCGTTCCAACGACAACCTCAAGCGCGTGGGCAAGCCCGTGGACCCCAAGGAATGGGGCATGACGCCACAGACCGTGAACGCCTACTACAATCCGTCGATGAACGAAGTGGTGTTCCCTGCTGGCATCCTGCAGCCGCCCTTCTTCAACGCCCAAGCGGACGATGCCATCAACTACGGCGGTATCATGGCCGTGATCGGCCATGAGCTCACCCACGGTTTTGACGACCAGGGTGCGCGTTACGACGGACACGGCAACTTGAAGAACTGGTGGACCGATGCGGACAAGGCCAACTTCGATGCGCTGGCCCAACGCATGGTGAAATACTACGACGGCATGGAAGCAATGCCCGGCGTACACATCAAGGGCGGCCTTACCGTGGGCGAGAACATCGCTGACCTGGGTGGGGTAACATTGGCCTACGCCGCCTTGCAACGTTCCATGCAGGGCAAGCCCGAACCCGCCAAGATCGACGGCTTCACCTGGCAGCAGCGCTTCTTCCTCGGCTGGGCGCAGGTATGGCACACCAACATCCGCCCGGAGGCCGCACGCCGCCAAGTGGAACTGGACCCGCATAGCCCCGCCCATTTCCGCATCAACGCAGTATTGGGCCAGTTCAAGCCCTTCCAGGAAGCCTGGTGCCCCGATGGCCAAGGCGCCATGCTCGTGCCCGACAGCCAGCGCGTGGTGATCTGGTGATCTGGTGCGTGGTACGCAGGTGTTGGTTCATGGTACACCTGCGAACCATGATGAACTGCGAACTATCCCCACCTTCGCACCATGTCCGAGATCCCCTCCCGCACCGAACTCTCCGCCCTCGGCGAATTCGGCCTCATCGACCGCATCACCGCCGCCGTGGAATTGCAGAACCCATCGTCCCTGCAAGGCATCGGCGACGATTGCGCCGTGATCGATCCACAGGGCCTCTTGCAAGTGGTGACCACTGACATGCTGGTGGAGGGCGTCCACTTCGACCTCGGCTATGTGCCGTTGAAGCACTTGGGATACAAGGCCGTGGTGGTGAACCTCAGCGACGTGTACGCCATGAACGCCGAGCCGCGCCAGATCACCGTGGCCATCGCCATCAGCAACCGCTTTTCGTTGGAAGCCGTCGATGAGCTTTATGCAGGCATGCTCGCTGCGTGCAATATGTACGGCGTGGACCTCGTGGGCGGCGACACCACCAGCTCCACCAGCGGACTCGTCATCTCCATCACCGCCCTCGGCGCAGCGAAAAGGGAGGAAATTGCATACCGCCACGGGGCTAAGGTGAACGACCTGCTGGTAGTGACCGGTGACCTCGGTGGCGCCTTCATGGGATTGCAGGTGCTGGAGCGTGAAAAAGCCGTCTTCAAGCAAGATCCCAACGTGCAGCCGGACCTCACCGGCTTCGACTACATCCTGCAACGCCAACTGAAGCCCGAGGCCCGCAAGGACGTGATCGCCTTGTTCAAGGAAATGCAGTTGCAGCCCACCGCCATGATCGACATCAGCGACGGGCTGGCCAGTGAGGCCATGCACATCGCGCGCCGTTCGGAAGTTGGTGTGAAGGTCTACGACGAGAAGATCCCCATTGCGCCGGAAACCCACCGTGCCGCCCGCGACTTCAACCTGGATCCAGGCACGTGCGCCCTCAATGGCGGTGAAGACTATGAACTGCTCTTCACCATCGCCCAAGCGGATTACGACAAGATCAAGGGTTCACCGCATTTCACCGTGATCGGCCACATGACCGACAAGGCCAACGGCTGCCAGCTGGTGGACCGCAATGGCGGGCAGCATGAGCTGAAGGCGCAGGGGGGGGGTGGGCTGGGGAAGGGCTAACTTCGATTGCCTGATCGGCAGGAATGGATGCTGCCAACCGTTTTAGCCGGGGTGTAGCCGGGTTTGCCCCATGGCCATACCTTTGATCGTCTTTTCCCGGCCATGCCTGATCCAGCCAGCCCGTACCCGCTCCTCGAAACCATCAATGCCCCGGCCGACCTGCGCAAGCTCACCGAGCTGCAGTTGGAGCAGGTATGCCGGGAACTGCGCAACTTCATCATTGATGTGGTGAGCGTGAAGGGCGGCCACTTCGGCGCCAGCCTTGGGGTGGTGGAGCTGACGGTTGCATTGCACTACGTGTTCAACACGCCCCACGACCAGTTGGTATGGGATGTGGGCCATCAGGCGTATGGCCACAAGATCCTTACAGGCCGGCGCGAAAACTTCCACACCAACCGCATCCACGGCGGCCTCAGCGGCTTCCCCAAGCGCACCGAAAGCGAGTACGACACCTTCGGCGTGGGCCACAGCAGCACCAGCATCGGCGGTGCGCTCGGCATGGCCGTGGCCAGCACGCTTAAAGGCGAGAAAGACAGGCATACCGTGGCCGTGATCGGCGATGGCGCCATGACCGCCGGCATGGCCTTCGAGGCCCTCAACCACGCTGGCGGCATCGGTACCGACATGCTCGTGGTGCTCAACGACAACTGCATGAGCATAGACCCCAACGTGGGCGCGCTCAAGGAATACCTCACCGACATCACCACCAGCCGCAGCTACAACAAGGTGAAGGACGAGGTGTGGAACCTGCTGGGCAAGCTCAGCAAGTTCGGGCCCAACGCCCAAGCCGTGGTGCAAAAGGTGGAGAACGCCGTGAAATCATCCCTGCTCAAGCAGAGCAATCTGTTCGAAAGCCTCCAATTCCGCTATTTCGGCCCGGTGGACGGCCACGATGTGGAGCGCATGGTGAAAGTGCTCCAGGACCTCAAGGACATCCCCGGTCCGAAGATCCTGCATACGCTTACCGTGAAGGGCAAGGGATACAAACCGGCGGAGGAAGGAAGCCCCACCGTGTGGCATGCCCCGGGCCTGTTCAACAAGCAGACCGGCGAGATCATCAAGGTGGTGCCCAAGAGCCCGCAGCCGCCGAAGTACCAGGACGTCTTCGGCCATACCATCGTGGAACTGGCGGAGAAGAACCCGAAGATCGTGGGTGTTACCCCCGCCATGCCCAGCGGATGCTCGCTGAACATCATGATGAAGGCCATGCCCGACCGGGCCTTCGACGTGGGCATTGCCGAGCAGCACGCCGTCACCTTCAGCGCCGGCATGGCCACGCAGGGCATGGTGCCGTTCTGCAACATCTACAGCTCCTTCATGCAGCGCGCCTACGACCAGGTGGTGCACGATGTGGCCCTGCAGAACCTGAACGTCGTCTTCTGCCTGGACCGCGGTGGCCTCGCCGGTGCCGACGGCCCCACCCACCACGGCGCGTTCGACATCGCCTACTTCCGTTGCATCCCCAACATGGTGGTGAGCGCCCCGATGAACGAGGAGGAACTGCGCAACCTGATGTACACCGCGCAACTGCCCGACCAAGGCCCCTTCAGCATACGCTACCCGCGCGGCGAAGGCGTGATGACCGAGTGGAAAAAGCCCTTCAAGGAGATCAAGGTGGGCACCGGCCGCAAGCTGCGCTCAGGCAGCGACATCGCCGTGCTCAGCATCGGCCACATCGGCAACATCGCAGCCAAGGGCATAGAGGCCCTGCAGGCCGAAGGCTACAGCGTGGCCCACTACGATATGCGCTTTGCCAAGCCCATCGACGAACTGCTGTTGCACGAGGTCTTCGGCAAGTTCAAGCATATCGTCACCATCGAGGACGGCTGCATCATGGGCGGCATGGGCAGCGCCGTGCTGGAGTTCATGGCCGACCACGGCTACCAGGCCCAAGTGAAACGCCTCGGCATCCCCGACCGCTTCATCGAGCATGGCACGCAGAAGGAACTCTACGTGGAATGCGGCTTTGATGACATCGCGCTGGTGATGGCGGTGAAGGAGATGGTGCCCTCGAAGGGCGCGAAGGCGGTTGGGGTCAGCGCGTGATGGTCGCCATGACCATGCTTGAGCTACATGAAACCCGGTCCGCTCAGGGAGTGGATCCTTCCTCGTATTGTCTACATGGACTTTTCGGGACTTCCAATGAGGAAGGAGTTTGGACATTGCGCATTATCCAAGGCCCTCATCGACCGGAATACTTTGCCTACATCACTGAGCGTGGTAAGAAATCTTCCCATGGGACTTTCGATTCTGAGTCTGAGGCCTGTGAATGGCGAATGCGCCAACTATTAGATCAATGAACCGGAATCCGCCCCGCTGCATCCGGAACTGGCTGCCCGTGCCGCAGGTCGCCTGCTGCTTGCTGAAGAGGACCGGTTGACGAAGGAGAAGGAGTCGTTTGCATTGGAATCCACGCTCAGCGGAATGACATACATGAAAAGGCTGAAGAAGATCCGGAAGGCCGGTTACTTGGTGGAGATGGTCTTCCTGGATTTGGACAGCCCTGAACGCGCGATCAAACGGGTGGCACACCGGGTGAAGCAAGGCGGGTATCACGTGCCGTCGGATGATGTGAAGCGGCGTTACAGGCGCGGATGGGGTAACTTTGTTCAGCACTACTTATTGGCCGATGTGTGGGCAGTATGTGACAACTCCGGCTCCGTGCCGGTTCTCCTTGAAAAGTACCCATGAAGAAAGCACCGCGGATCAACGAACAGGCTGACTTCATCGCGTCCGTCACCAAGGCACTGAAGGAAGCCGCCAAGGAAGCGCGCCGCCAGGCCAAGATCCACGGCACCAAAGTGTGGGTGATGGTGGATGGGAAGGCGGTGGGGCTGAAGCCCTAGTGCGCATACAGGCGCTGCACCGCATACATCCCCGGTTTCCAGTTCCCCCCGTAGTCGATCAGGCTCCAGCTTGGCCCCGGCCAGCAATCGTTCAACTGCCAGAAGAGCGTGCCCATGCACCAGGTTTGTTTCTTCAAGTGCGCCTTGATCGCCATTTCGTAGGCCAAGGCCTGCACCTGTTGGCTGGCCTCAATGAAGTCGTTCAGGGTCTTCGGTTGCTCATCCGATTCATGTTGGATCGCCTCCCAGATCGGCGTGTCCGTTTTGTAGCTCCGCTGGCGCCAACGGAGTGCATCGCTGCCCAGGTGCAGCAGGCCCGCATCGATGTATTTCGCCAACAACGCGCTGTCCGGCCAGCTTTGGAAACCGTATTCGCTGACGAAGCGGCCCACGTTGTCCGCGAAGGCATCGAAGGATCCATCGCCGTGCCACACGCCCCAGTAGTGCAGGTCGCCGTTGCGCAGGCCCGCCGCATGGCCCCAGTTGCTGAGCGGGCTGGTCCAAGTGTATGGAAGTCCCGCGTTGCTTGCTATGGCAGGGAATACCTGCGTCCAGAGATCGCGATTGGCCTGGATGACGCGCTCCGAATCGGCGCCATGCAATTTGTATTTCTCCTGCCAGCCCCAGTTTTTCCACGCCACATCCAGTTCGTTGTTGCCGCAGACCACCGCAACACAGGGATGGGTGGAAAGCCGCGCGACCTGCTCCTTCACTTCCTCGGTGATGTTGTTGCGGAACGCGCCTTCCGCAGGCACGAGGTTCGCGAACATCAGGTCCTGCCATACGAGGATGCCAGCCGTGTCGCAGGCGTCGAAGAAAGCGTTCGGAGGATAGATGCCGCCGGCCCAGATGCGGACCATGTTCATGTGGGCGCGCTGCGCATCAGACACCAGCGCGACCCACGCGGAATCACCGGCCCGCGACGGGAACATGTCCGGCGGAACGATGTTGCAGCCCTTCATGAAGAGGGGTTTGCCATTGATCACGAAGGTGAACGAATGGCCGATGCTGTCTTCCCGTTGCTGCAATTCAATGCTGCGAAAGCCAATGTGACGTGCTGTGGAATCGAGGAGTTCACCACGCGGGTCACGCAGTTCGACATGGAGGTTGTGCAGGTTTTGCTCTCCTGATCCGTCGGGCCACCAAAGGCTTTTTAGGGGAACAGAAAAATGGACGGTTGCATTGGACGCTGTGGGACCAGCGCCCTTTGCTTGTTTTCCGATCGGAGCTCCGTCCAAGGAACAATGGACGGTGGCGTTGGCATTGCCGGTTGTGTTTACTGCCACATCCAATCGAATGCCATCTGCCGTGAAATGCTGTTCAACGCGCAAGCCCGTAATGCGTGCACCGTTCCAGCACCGCAGTTCCACCGGTTGCCAGATGCCACAGCCCACCAAGCGCGGCGCAAAGTCCCAGCCGAACTGGTAGGCCGCCTTGCGGACATAGGGGCTTACACCGCTGGGATCATTGTCGTGCGGCAGTTGGATGCCGTATGCATCGCGCAATTTCCTCCCTTCGGCGATCGGACTTCGGAAGACAACCTTCAATGCATTGGGGCCGGGCCTCAGTGTTTCCTTGATCGGCCATTCCCAAGTGCGGAACATGTTGTCGGCCTTGCCCAGCAGGGAATCATTGAGCCACACTTCGGCAAAGGTGTCCAGTCCTTTGAAGACGAGATCAACGTGTTCGTTCTTCAGGAAGGCTTCATCCGCGTTGATGGTGCACGTGAATTCCCAGTCCTTGTCCTCGATCCACTGCACGCTGTCCGCATTGAAGTTGCTGTAGGGGTCGGGGATCAGGCTGTTGCGCAGCAGGTCGGTGTGGACCTCGCCAGGTACTTTGGCCGGATGCCAGGTTCGGGTGGTTGATCGGCGAAAAGCCCACCCATCATTGACGGGCACGGCCGTGCATTGGGTGAATCCGCTTTCTGCAGGCATGGCGCCTGCCGCAATGAGGGCCCCATGCAATGCGGCCTGGACCAGTTTGCTGCGGATGGAATTCCGGGAACGGGCCATGGTCCGGTACGCCCTGCCAACGAAATGCGCTTGGATGGGACCGCCCGAAGGTCCGAACTTTTGGGGGACTACGCCGCGCGCTTGTTTCCACCTGCCTTTCCCGGTCGGTTTTGTGCAAGCCACTTGGTCTTCACCAGTTCATGGAACGGCTTGTCGTCCGCCCTGGCCTGTGCCCAGGCCAGCAAGTCGATGTGGTCCAGCAGGGCGGCTTCACGGGCATCGGTACACAAGGTTGCCATGGCATGGGCGAAGTGCTTCCAGAGGGCATAGCGCGAAGGGCTGTCCTTGGCCTTGATCAAGGCTTGCACATGGTCCAGTAGCAGGTTTTCGACGGCGAATACGCCTCCATGCTGTTTCAAGTAACGCCGCGTGTTGCGCAGTATGTAATCCAGCAATTCCGTTTTGCGCAGTTCCACGAGGACAGCCAAGTTCATCATGCGACCGATGGCGAGCAAGCCGGTGTGCGCCTCGATCCCTTTCTCACTGAGCAACCGGTTGCACCAGCGCAGGGCGCGGTCTTGCATCCCCGCCCCGAAGCAGGCGTATGCGGCCTGCAGTTCCAGTTCGGCGCGCCGCACGGTGCTTGCACGCCCGCCATATTGCGCCAGTCCTTCCTCCAGATCGGCAAGGCGTTCCGCAGCCAGGCTGAATTCGCCTTTGACGGCGAGTACGGACAGCTCCAGGCTACTGCCCATCACAAAGAGCTTCATCCGCAGGTCGGGGCTGGGGGCCTGAGCCAGTAACAGCGGCAATTTGCGAAAGTCGCGGAACCCGTCGAGCGCCTGTTGGTGCTTCCCCAGCCGCATGCGCACGTGCGAGAGGTTACCCATCACGCCAAGCATCAGATCGGGCTCCGCATGGAAGTGCCGCGCTTCGGCGCGGAGTACTTCGGCACAGGCTGACAGTTCCGTTTCACAGCTCGAAAGATCGTTTTGGGCGAATGCCAGTGCGCCGCGCACATGGTGGTGCAGAAAGCGCGCTCGTGCCGTGTGCAATTTGGCGTTCTTGGCCAGCAGCGGCGCGCGGGCCAAGGTGCGCAGCGCCTCCAAGGCATGCTGGTCCGGAGCTTGGCCGCTGCGGTAGATCAGCAGGAAGGAGCTGCTCTTCGCCTGCCACAGGTCCTCTACTTCCCGCCACTCAT
>CALMYC010000206.1 GCA_937873385.1 uncultured Flavobacteriales bacterium
AACGGATGTCCACCAAGTCGCTGAACGGATTCGGCCAAACCGCCAACGTACCGGCTTCCCCGCACCGGCCCAGCACCAAGACCGGGAAAGTCTCCGAGGCGCCGTTGATGTCCACCTGCTTCAACCGGTAATAACTGAAGGCGGTTCCTGAAGGTGCGTGGTCCTCGAACCGGTAGTGCCGCATGGACGATGAGTTTCCGCTGCATCCCACGCGGCCCGCATCCGTCCACACTTCCGCATCATCCGAGCGTTGCACGATGAACTCCGCACAGTCCTGCTCTGAGGCAGTGGTCCACGCAAGGATGGCCGTTCCGTCCGCACACTCCACTGATGAGCCGACCATCGTAACCGGCAAAGGCCCGCAGCCCGCCAGCTCCGTCTTTAAGCTGGGCACCTGCAGGTCGTGCATGCCCTGCCTGAACCAGCGCCCGAAGACGCGCCCGTCCAGCGCGGTGGCCGGATGCTGCCGCACACGCACCCGCCACGCCGGGTGGCTGGTGGTGCCCGCCGTCGTGGACAACAACCGCTTGAAGAAAGGACCCGGTTGCAGGGTGTCCGTCCATGCCGCATCCTGCCCGGTGAAGGCCGTGCCGTTGTTGTTGAAGATCTGTGTGGGCGTCCAGGGGCCATGGCCCACCACATCCCACACCAGCTTCACCTTGCCCCGGCCCGTGGATGAATAAGCGTACTGGCCGATCCCCCATTGGCAATCGGACTGAAACGTGCCATTGCCGGTACGCACCCGTGTGGCCAAGTTGCTTCGGAACTGGAACGTGCGCATGGACCTGGCCCTGCCATTCGCGGCCAAATAGGCATCGGCGGCATACACATTGGCGCTTGCATCCTGCTCATTGGCGCCCATCACAATGTCGCTGTAGCCATCGCCGTTCACATCCCCGGCCAAGGCTACGGAACTTCCGCAGCGGGCATTTAGCCGTGCCGTTGCGGCATCCTTCACCGCTGCCCAGTATTCAGTTATTTGCACGCCCGCCGCGGAGCCGAGGAATACGGCGGCCTTGCCCTGCTTGAGCTTGAAGAAGTTGTACCCGGGCACGCCCACCACCACATCACTGTAACCATCGCCGTTCACATCGCCCGCCGAGCATACCGAACTGCCGAGGTGGCCGTCATCATAAGGCACCGCATCCTGAAGCACGGTGGCGGGAGTTGTTCCGAGGCCGCCCCGGTCGCCCACGGGCACGGGATCGGGGTTGTAGTGGGGTGTGCCGTGGTACACATAGGCCCTTCCGGCTTGGCTTTTGCCGCCGGCATCTTGACGATAGGCACCTACGATCACGTCGCTGTATCCGTCGCTGTTCACATCACCGGCGAAGCTTACGCTGCACCCGTATTCCACCCCGGCCCCTTCGCCCAAGGTGCGCCATTCGTACGCGGCGTTCACCCCGGCGGGTGAACCGAGGTACAGGTACGCCGCACCGATGTTGTGGTCATAGTCCGCAGCTATTGGCCGGTCGAACATCGGATCGCCGATGAGGATGTCGTCGTAACCATCGCCGTTCACATCGCCCGCCAAGGAAACGGATTGGCCGAAGGCGCCATTCACCGCGCTTTCTCCCAGTGCTGTCCAGTTGGGCACGGCGGCCAGCCCCGCTGCGGAACCCAAGTAAACGTACGCCTTGCCCACGTTGATGGCCCCGGATTTGAAGTTGTAGGAGCCCAGGACCACATCGGTATATCCATCGCCGTTCACGTCACCGGCGGAAGCCACGCAGGTGGGGCCAACGGCAAAAGGCCCGCCGGAAGCAACGGTCCATTGCGGCGCAGCCGCGGGCTTGTCGGGCGATCCGTGAAAGACCTTCACCGCGCCCATGCCGCCTTGGTCCGGTGCGGCCATGGCCAAGTCGCTGATGCCGTCGCCGTTCACGTCACCGGCCGTGCATACCGCTGCGCCAAAGCGTCCGCTGGCCACGGACCCATTGATGGAGATGAGCCTGTGCGCGGCATCCCATGCGAAGGCGGCATCGCCGGCGTACACCTGTACCTTGCCTTTGTTGGAGGAAGCACCCGGACTGCCCAGCAAGAGGTCCGCAAAGCCGTCGCCGTTCACGTCCCCCGCGGAGGCAACGGCCCCGCCCAATTGCTCGGTGGAGGCCCCGCCCATGGTAACTGCCGTGGTGTTGATGAGCGTCGCGGCAGCCATGCCCCAATACAAGTGCGCGGCCCCATTACCCCCTCCGGAGCCCGGGGCACCCGCGATGAGGTCCGCAAATCCATCGCCGTTCACATCCCCGGCGGTGGCTACGCTGTAGCCCAAGTTCGCGGAGGCGGCACCCTGCTGCACGGAGGCTGCTGTGGCGTTCAACCCGCCGGCACCGCCCGCGAACAGATGTACGGCACCGTTGTTGGATCCCGGGATCTTCGGCTGATAGGGTGCGCCGATGGCCACATCGCTGAATCCGTCACTGTTCAGGTCGCCCGCCCCGGCCACGCAAAACCCGAACTGCGCGGCGGCACTGGTGCCGGCAAAGGCCCAAGCCTGCACCAACGGCATCGCTGGATTTCCTGTGCCGCGGTAACAATAGGCCTTGCCCTTGCCGGCGCTGAATTTCGGTGCGCCCACCAGCACATCGCTCAGGCCGTCACCGTTCACATCCCCGGCCAAGGCCACGGACCAGCCAAAATCATCACCGAGGGTTTGGCCGACGATCGTTTGGTCCGGTGAGGCGCCCAGGCCGGTGGCGGATCCCTTGAAGAGGAGGCCTGCACCCATGCCGAGGAATCCCGGGCAGCCGATCACCACGTCGCTGAAACCGTCGCCGTTCAGATCACCGGCGCTGCTCACGCTGATGCCCAACCGAGCATTGGCCTGTGTGCCTTGGAAGGACCATGCGGGGACTGCGGAAATACCGGTGGCCGAACCCAGGAAAAGCTGCACCCGGCCCGCATTGGCGAAAGGCGTGCTCCAGAAGGGCGACCCCACCAGGAAGTCGCTGTATCCGTCGCCGTTCACATCGCCTGCCGTGGACACACTGTACCCAAGGCTTTCCCCTGCAGCGGACCCCAACAGCTCAAGGTCGGCGGTGGACGACAGCGGGTCGATGGTGACGGGATACACCGCACCGGCATCCGCAACGGCAAGCACCAGCTCATCGCCTTGCAGCTCCATGCACGCGGGGAGTGTCCGCCCATTGGCATCCCATGCTTTCAACCCATTGTAGCGGATCATCGGCGGCAGCGACAGGCTGAGGGGGTCCAATCGGTGAAAGACCACTTCATCGGGGCCGGTCTGGTACGCAAGCAGGTCCCCGCCCAATTTGAAGCGTGCCTTCAAGTCGCTTTTGCCGATGGGCCTCTCACGGACCACCAGGTCATGGCGCATGCCTGCCGGTGTGTTCTCGTAGATCATCCGGAAGGAACCGTGGTCCACTTCCAGGCGATCGCCGTTCACCACTGTTTCAACCGCATGGCTTGCAGCCAGTTCCAAGCCTCCACATCCGATGCCGGCCAACATGAACGTAGTGCAATGCCGGCCATCATCTGCCCACACCTCCATGGCAAAGTCGGCATCGCCATAGCGGATGAAAAGGCCGTTCCCCTCATTGTGGCTATAATGAGAATTGCCATCCCCATGAATTTGATACGCGTGATCGGCCGTGGCCGTTGGGGCCGCCACCCCGTTGAGCGGCCCCGTTCGGTCAGCACCCGTGAAGGTGCATTCTTCAGCCCAATGGCCCTGAGGACCTTGCCGGTGCGTACCGGCCCCAAACCCAATTGCCAAGCAAAAGGCGGAGAGGGCTACCCCTAGCCCGACCACCTGTTGAACGCGCTCGCAACGGACCATTGAGGAAACCAAGTTAGCCCCCGTTCAGCGTCCTGGCCGCGTTTGGGGGGATGGAACGTTGAGCTTGGTGCACATCGGTCGTTGCACGGTGAAACCGCACCAGGCTGTGGTCGGCCATGACCCGCGAAATGGGTTGCAAGATGGACCGACTGGATCAAACCATTGGGCCGACTGCTTGTCGAACGCCCATAACCGGACGACAATGAACCGCATCAAGATCATCACCATCACGGCCTCTGCCTGCCTGCTGCTGGCAGCCTGCAACAAGGACAAGGACGCCCCCACCGCGCCGGGCACCGGTGGCGTGGACTACACCGCCGCAACCGACCAGGCCATGAGCTCCGGCATCGGCAACGACATGTTACAACAAGCGGATGCCGCCGCCTCAAGCAACGGGATCCGAAGCACGGAAGATGCGTGCGCCCCCACCGTGACCATCGACACGGTGGCCGATCCACACACCATGATCATTGACTTCGGCGCGGCCAACTGCACGGCTGCCAACGGGCGCATGCGGCGCGGAGTGCTCCATGTCACATTCACAGGCCCTTACCATGCCCCCGGCACGGTGATCACCATCACCCCACAGGACTATTACGTGGACAACAACCACGTGGAGGGCACCAAGACCGTGACCAACATGGGGCTGAACGACGACCACCTTCCCTACTTCACCATCGTGGAGGACCTCACGGTGACCGCCGGGAACGGAAGTTGGACCGCTACGCACCATGCCGAACGCATCCGCACCTGGGCACAGGGTTCGGACACCCCTGACCCATCGGATGACGCTTACGTGATCACGGGCCATGGACACGGAGTGAACCGCCACAGCCATGCCTACGTGATGAACATCCAGGAACCGCTCCACGTGCATGCCGGATGCCCGTTCATCACACAGGGCGTGGTTGCCGTGACGCCGGAAAACCAACCCACGCGCACCTTGGACTACGGGGATGGTTCATGCGACAACACGGCCACAGTGACCGTGAACGGCCAAAGTTTCACGATCACCATCGGGTAGGCCTGCAGAGGCCATTGCCCCAGGCCAACGGTGGCAATGCACAGCGAACGGGGCCGGGCATCAGCATGCCCGGCCCTACCTTTCGCACATGCGATCCATTTCCCGTCCGGGGTACCGCCGCGCTGCAATTGCAATAGCCGGATGCCTTGCCCTGCATGCCCAACAACTTTCCGCCCAACGCCCCTCCGCCCCGCCCGATGCCGCACGGATCTTGAACAACATGGAGAAACTGCCCGTGGTGGGCACCGTGCTATACATCGCCGCGCATCCCGACGATGAAAACACCAAGCTCATCGCCTGGCTTTCGAACGGCAAAAAAGTGAGGACCGGCTACCTCAGCCTAACGCGCGGTGATGGAGGACAAGATCTGCTTGGACCGGAGCTGGGTGATGCGTTGGGCATCATCCGCACGGAGGAACTCCTGGCCGCCCGCCGCATCGATGGTGGCGAGCAATTCTTCACGCGGGCGGTGGACTTCGGCTTCAGTAAAAATGCCCGGGAAAGTTTTGAAAAATGGGGGCACGACGCGGTGTTGGGCGATGTGGTCCGCGTAATCCGCACCTGCCGGCCGGACATCATCATCACCCGCTTTCCACCGGACCGCAGCGCCGGCCATGGCCATCATGAGGCGAGCGCCATCCTGGCCCGTGAGGCCTTTGATCTGGCGGGCGATCCGAAAGCGTATCCGGAGCAATTGAAACAAGGCGTGGACGTGTGGCAGCCGCGCCGGCTATTCTTCAATGGAAGCACCTGGTGGAAGAAGGACCTCGCGGCATTCGCCCAAACCGGCAACGATTGGTACACCGTTGACGTGGGCGGGTATAACCCCTTGCTGGGCGAGAGCTACACCGAGATCGCGGGCCGCAGCCGCAGCATGCACAAGAGCCAGGGCTTCGGTGCTGCGGAAACACGCGGGGAACAGCTTGAATACCTCCATTTCGAGAAGGGCGACAAGCCCAAAGGGAAGGATATTTTCGAAGGCATTGACATGACCTGGGCGCGCGTGACAAACGGCGAGGCCGTTGGCAAGGTCGTGGATGAACTGCTTGCCCGGTACGATGTGCGGCATCCCGAAGCCAGCGTTCCGGCGTTGGCCCGGCTCGCCACGGTCATCGATGGCCTGCCCGCCTCTCCCTGGACGCAGTTCACCCGCACACGCGTCAACAAATTGCTGCTGGATGCCTCCGGCACCGTGGTGGAGGCGCTTGCCGAGGCGCCGCAGGTGGTCACCGGTGATTCCGTGCAGGTGGAATTGAACGTTGTAACACGCAGCACTTCCGCCATCTCCGTGGTGTTGCCAGATCGGCCCGCCATAGCCCTGCAGGACAACATCCCCTGGACAAGGAGCTTGGGCCTGAAGGCACCAAGAATGCCGGACCAACCCTACTGGCTGCAGCAAGTGCATGGCAACCTGTTCCGCATTTCCGATCCCACCTTGATCGGCCTTCCGGTAACGCCGCCGGAACTCCAAGTGCCGTACATCCTGCGCTTCGAGGGCGGGGCCGAGGTACAGGGGCTGGCACCGGTGATCTTCCGCACGGTGGACCGCGTGAAAGGCGAGGTGGAACAACGTTGCGAGGTGGTGCCGCCGGTGTCCCTATTTGCAAGCCCGGGCGTGCTCATGGTGAAGGATTCCACTGCGGTGGAACACATCGGCGTGGAGGCGTTCACCAACCTGCCGAAAGCGGACTTGATCTGCGAGCTCGTGGCCAACTGGGACCTGCTCCCTTCCCGCCAAGTTCTTGGGCCTTTGAAACAAGGCGAGCGCGTCGGCGCGAAACTCAACGTGAAGTCCCAAGGTGCCACCACGCGGACATTGCCCTACCTGCGCATGGACGTGGGGCATGCCGGCCCCGCCAACCTCACGCGCCGCATCATCAATTACGACCATATCCCCAACCGGTCCTGGTACACACAGGCCACATTCAGTGCAGTTCCGGTGGACGTGAAAGTGAATGCCAAGCGCGTGGGCTACATCAGGGGAGCGGGCGATGAGGTGCCCGATGCCCTGGAACAACTCGGGCTGACCGTGGAAATGATCGATCCGAAAACCGCAACGGCGCAAGCACTGCACCACTTCGATGCCATCGTGCTGGGCATCCGCGCCTACAACACGGACCAGGCCCTCAAGGAACTGAACCCGGTGCTGATGGACTTCGTGAAGCAAGGCGGCACGCTCGTGGTGCAGTACACCACGCAAAGCAGGGACATGGTGCTGCCCGATTCGCTCATTGGCCCCTATCCGTTCAAGATCACCCGTGATCGCGTCACTGTGGAAGAAGCCACCCCGACGTTCCTGGATCCCTCCAATCCATTGATGAACACACCGAACAAGATCACCCAGGCCGACTTCGCGGATTGGGTGCAGGAACGCGGACTGTATTTCCTCGGCGATCTGGACCCGCACTACACACCGCTCATCGCATGGAACGACCCCGGCGAATCCCCGCTCAACGGCGCTCTGGTCATGTGCAACTACGGCAAAGGGCGCTATGTGTACACGGGAATCAGCTTCTTCCGCCAATTGCCCGCAGGCGTGCCTGGGGCGTACCGGCTGTTCGCCAACCTGATCTCGAAACGGCCGTAAGGCGGCATTTATTGATCGTCCTGTTGAGCACACCCGATCGCTTCCACTCGTTGACCGCCCGCCCACACCCCTCTATTTTAGCCAGCGCAATGCGCATGACCACCACCGGCACACCGCTCGTTTCCGACCTTGCTGAGCACTTGGTCGGATCGGAGATCATCCGCATAGCGGGTGAGATCAATGCCCGCATCGCCAAGGGCGAGAAGATCCACAACCTCACCATCGGTGATTTCAGCCCGGCCGTGTTCCCCTTGCCCGACCGGTTCTGCACGTTGATCCAACAAGCGTACGGTGAAGGATTGAGCAACTACCCGCCGGCCAATGGCTTGACGGAATTGCGCGAGGCCCTCAGCGCATACATCAAACATGGCCAAGGCCTATCCGTTGGTGCCGACGACATCCTCGTCGCGGGCGGGGCCCGGCCGCTGATCTACGCCACCTACATGGCCGTGGTAAACCCGGGCGAGCGCGTGGTGTTTCCCACGCCGAGCTGGAACAACAACCATTACGCCTACCTGCTCGGCGCGGAAAAGGTGGAAGTGGAAACCCGGCAGGACAACCGGTTCCTGCCCACGGCCGATGAACTTCGGCCGCACCTGCCCGGCGCCGCACTGCTCGCCCTCTGTTCCCCGCTGAACCCCACGGGAACATCATACACACACGCGCAATTGGAGGCCATCTGCGACCTGGTGCTGGAAGAAAACGATCGCCGGCGAGGCCAAAAGCCCTTATACGTGATGTACGACCAGATCTACCACGAACTCCTGCTGGGCGATGCCCGCCATGTGGACCCGGTGTCCATCCGGCCGAACATGCGCCCCTTCACCATTCATGTGGACGGGCTTTCCAAATCGCTCGCGGCCACCGGCGTACGCGTGGGATGGGCGTTCGGACCTGCGGAAGTGCTGCGCAAAATGGCCGCGATCCTCGGCCACATGGGCGCTTGGGCACCCAAGCCTGAACAAATGGCCACCGCACGCTTCATCGGGGAACCAGCCTACCAGGAAGCGGTCCAACTGCACCGCTCGATGGTCGCCGAACGGGTCCATGGCTATCATGAAGGCTTCCAACGCTTGAAGCAGGAAGGCTACCCCGTCGATTCAATCCCTTCGCAAGGCGCCATCTATCTGTCCGTGCGCATTGACATCCGGGGACGCACCACGGCCGGGGGCAAGGTGCTCAAGGATGCCGCCGATGTCACCTACTACCTGATCGGGGAAGCAGGCGTGGGCATTGTGCCCTTCTTCGCCTTCGGAGCCGGCCGTGACAGCGATTGGTTCCGGCTTTCCGTGGGCACCACGCACATGGCAATGGTGCCGCAAGTGATCACAGGCATCCGCAAGGCAATTGACCGGCTGGGATGAGCGGGCCCGGCATTTACCGTTTCCCTTCCGACATGCACCGCTCATCCCAGGTTCATTGACCCATGCACTGGCTTGACTGGACCATACTCCTGGGCACCCTGGGTTTCATCACTGCATACGGGGTCTGGAAGACCCGGCGCACCCAGGACGGTGAGGACTACCTGCGTGGCGGTGGAGATGCCCGCTGGTGGGGCGTTGGCCTCAGCGTAATGGCCACACAGGCCAGTGCCATTACCTTCCTCAGCACGCCTGGCCAAGGTTTTGCCGAGGGCATGGGCTTCGTGCAGTTCTACTTCGGGTTGCCGCTGGCCATGGTGGTGATCAACCTGGTGTTCATTCCGCTGTACTACAAATGGAAGGTGTTCACCGCCTATGAATTCATCGGCAAGCGCTTCGACAACCGCGCGCGGCTCCTGACCGCAGGGCTCTTTCTGGTGCAGCGCAGCATGGCGGCGGGCATCACGATCTACGCCCCCAGCATCATCCTCAGCAAGGTGCTCGGATGGCCTCTTTCCTGGACCTGCCTGTTCATCGGTGTACTGGTGATCATCTACACCACCACGGGCGGAGCCAGGGCGGTCGGCGTCACCCACAAGCAGCAGATGGCCGTGATGATGGCCGGGCTCTTCACCGCGTTTGCGCTTACGGTGCACTACATCGGCCGTAGCATGGACCTCGGCGAGAGCTTGAAGTTGGCGGGCTCCCTGGGAAAATTGAACGTCATCGACCTCTCCTTCAACCCTGCGGACAAATACACCCTCTGGAGCGGCCTGATCGGCGGGTTCTTCCTCCAGCTTTCCTATTTCGGAACGGACCAGAGCCAGGTGCAGCGTTATCTCGGCGGCCAAACCATGCAGCAGGCAAGACTCGGTTTGTGGATGAACGCAGTGCTGAAGATCCCGTTGCAATTTTTCATCCTGCTCACCGGTGTGCTGGTCTTCGTGTTCTACCTGTTGCATGCTTCGCCAATCCACTGGAACAGCACCAACGTGGAGGCGATGCACCGGCTTGAGGCGGATGGCGGCCAGCGCCCCCAAGTAACCGGCCTGGAGCGGCAGCATGCCGTGAACGACAGGAAGATCACGGACCTCACCGGGGCATGGTTGACCGCGGAGCGAGCCGGCCAGGCCGACGGCCAGGCTGCGGCCATGGCTGAACTGAAGAACGCACTGGCCACGGATCGCACGCTCCGGGCGGAATTCAGCTCCGTGTTGAAGCAGTCCCTCCCGGAGCGCGAGGCCAATGACAAGGACTACATCTTCATTTCCTACATCATGGACCACCTGCCCATCGGGGTGATCGGGCTGCTGCTGGCCATGATCTTCAGCGCGGGCATGAGCAGCACGAGCGCCGAACTGAGCGCGCTGGCCACCACCGGGGTTGTGGACGTGCTTCAACCAAAGCGGCCTGAACAACAAGTGGCCCTTGGCCGATGGGCCACCGTTGCATTCGGGTTGCTTGCCTTGGCCTTTGCGGCGCTCTTCTCACTCTTCGAGAACCTGATCCAGGCCGTGAACATCCTCGGATCGCTGTTCTACGGCACCATTCTGGGCATTTTCCTCGTGGCCTTCTTCATCAGGCGGGTGCAAGGCACGGCGGTGTTCGTGGCCGCTTTGATCGCCCAGGCCGTCATTTTCCTCATCCACTTCTCCGGTATCGAGATCGCCTTTCTCTGGTACAACCTGATCGCACCGGCGATCACCGTGGTCCTGTCCCTGTTGATCCAATTCATGCTTCCGCGCGGACACCCGGGGAATGCCCCAGGGGCCTGATGCAAAAAGCCCCGCGATCCATTGGACGGCGGGGCTTTCCAGCATTCGTGCAGGCTACTTGCCGGCCCACTCCTTGATCAATGCCTCGTTCTTCTTCACGTAGGCCAGGTCACCGGCCTTCTTGGCCGCTTCCATGCTCTTTTCAGCCGTGGCAATGGCTTCCTGCTTCATGCCATTGGCGGCTTGCGCACGCGCCAAGGTGTGGATGAAGTAGAACTTCGGGTCCATGTTCACAGCCTTCCCGGCCCATTCCAAGGCTTCCTTGGTCATCACTCCGCGGTCCAGGGCAAAGCTTGCGCAACTGTTGTAGGTGCCGGCCTTCACATCCTCCTTGGCCAGCGCCTCCTTCACGTTCGCCATGCCCTGGCGCGTGGCATCGGCCTTGATCATCACACTTGCCCGGGTCCGTTCCCAGCGAATGTCCATGCGGGCCTGGTCGTCCTTCACCTCGTCAAAGGAAATGGTCAACGTCTCGGTGGGTTCACTCGGGCTCCCCCTGGCCTTTACCCTGAGCACATCCTCCTCAGGCTTGTAGTCTCCCTCGCCCCAGAGCTGGGTGTTCTTGTTGAAGATCAGGGTCCAGAATTCCTTGTCCGGAATGGCGAACATCGAATACTTGCCCTTTTCCAACGGGTTGCCGTCGATCACCACGGGGCCGTCGAATTCGATGGTGGTGTTCATGTTGGCCCCTAGGCGCCAAAGCTTGCCGAAGGGAAGCAGGTCGCCGAAAATCTGGCGGTCACGTGCGCTGGGGCGTGAATAGTCAACATCCACCTTGGTCAGCCCTATCACTTGCTCCACCGCGCCATGCGGGCTGGATTTGGGCAGGTCCTGGGCCGATGCTGCAAAACTGATGGCGGCAGCCGCCACCGGAAGAAGAAAACGGTTCATGGGAAAAAGTTTGGGATTGCGCGAAGTTACGCCCCAGGGTGGATCCATCCCTCCGCCCAGCCCGGGCCGCAGCGCAGGAAACACACGCCTACGCCACCTTCAGCTGGCTCATGCGCGAGCGCTCAAACTTTTCCCGCGCATAGCTCAGTGTGATGCGCAATTCCGCCGGGCGCTCCTCGGTACTCGGCATCTCGTACATGGCATCGGTCATGATGGCTTCACAGATACTGCGCAGCCCGCGTGCACCCAGCTTGTAATCAATGGCCCGGTCCACGATGAAGTCGAGCACCTTCTTGTCGAAGGAGACCTTCACGCGGTCCATTTCGAACAGCTTGATGTATTGCTTCACCAAGGCGTTCTTCGGCTCCGTAAGAATGCGGCGGAGGCTCTCCCGGTCCAGCGGATCGAGGTAGGTGAGCACGGGAAACCGGCCGATCAGCTCGGGGATCAGGCCGTAGGTGCGCAGGTCCGTGGGGGCCACGTATTGCAGCAGGTCCTCGTCGTTCACCCTGGCGGCCTTGCTTGCGCTGTAGCCCATGGCGCTGCTCTTCACGCGGCGCGCAATGATCTTCTGGATGCCGTCAAAGGCTCCGCCGCACACAAAGAGGATCTTCCGGGTGTCCACTTGGATCAACTTCTGCTCGGGGTGCTTCCGCCCGCCCTGAGGGGGCACGTTCACCACGGAACCCTCCAGCAATTTCAACAGGGCCTGTTGCACGCCTTCCCCGCTTACGTCCCGCGTGATGCTCGCGCTGTCGCTCTTGCGGCTGATCTTGTCAATCTCATCGATGAACACGATGCCACGCTCGGCCTTGGACACATCATAGTCCGACGCCTGGAGCAGGCGGCTCAGGATGCTCTCCACATCCTCCCCTACGTATCCCGCCTCGGTCAGCACCGTGGCATCGGCTATGGCGAAGGGCACGTTCAGCATTTTGGCGATGGTCTTCGCCAGCAAGGTCTTGCCCGTGCCGGTTTCACCCACCAGGATGATGTTGCTTTTCTCGATCTCCACCTCATCATTGGCGGAGACCTTTTGCATCAACCGCTTGTAGTGGTTGTACACCGCCACGCTCAGCACTTTCTTCGCCTCGTCCTGCCCGATGACGTATTCATCCAGGTAGGCCTTGATCTCGGCGGGTTTCTGCAGCACCAAATTGCCCTCCAGCTCGGTACGGTCCCGCTGGTTGAGCTCCTCGGCGATGATGTTCTGCGCCTGGGCGATGCAACTGTCGCAGATGTGGCCGGTGATGCCCGCGATCAGGACGTTGGTATCCTGCTTGTCGCGCCCGCAGAACGAGCATTTGATGTCCTTCTTTTCCATGGTCGGGGGCTCACGCCTGTACTACGGCAAATGAACGCGCGAAGATACGGAACCTTTGAACGAGGGATCGAAGGAAGGGAAGAAATGGGATGAAGCGAGGGGTTGAAGATGCAGTGCCACCGCACCCTCAACTCCCTGCCTCCCGAACGTGTGCACGCGCAACCTATTTCGTGTTGCGCACCAAAAGCTCGTCGATCATGCCGTAGGCCTTTGCCTCCTCGGCGATCATCCAATAATCCCGGTCACTATCCGCCTCCACACGCTCATAGGTCTGGCCACTGTGGGTGCTGATGATGTCGTACAGCTCCTTCTTCAGCTTCAGGATCTCCCGCACGGTGATCTCCATGTCGATGGCGGGCCCTTCGGCACCGCCCATGGGCTGGTGGATCATCACGCGTGCATGCTTCAGCGCGCTGCGCTTGCCCTTGGCCCCGGCGCACAACAGCACAGCGCCCATGCTGGCGGCCATGCCCGTGCAGATCGTGGCCACGTCCGGCACGATGTACTGCATGGTGTCATAAATGCCCAGGCCGGCATACACGCCGCCGCCGGGGCTGTTCAGGTAGATCTGAATGTCCTTCTTCGGGTCCACGCTTTCCAGGAACAGCAGCTGTGCCTGGATGATGTTGGCCACTTGGTCGTTGATGCCGGTGCCGAGGAAGATGATGCGGTCCATCATCAAGCGGCTGAACACGTCCATCTGCGCCACGTTCAACTGGCGTTCCTCAATGATGTACGGCGTGATGGAGGCCGTGATGTAACTGTCCAGCGTTAGGCTGTTGATGTTGCGGTGCTTCACCGCGTACTTCTTGAATTCGTCTTGGGGGATCATGTGGTTGGTTCGGTATGTTGGTGAACGATCAACGAACGTTTTTACTGTTTCCTGGTTCAACTTCCCCTGAGCGGAGCCGAAGGGTCTACTTTCCTCTTTCAGCTTTCCTGTTTCAGCTTTCCAGTTTTCCCTAAGCCGTCCTCGCCAAGCTCAAGAAATCCTCAAATGCCATCCGCTTGTCCTTGGGGCTGAGCAGGGCCTTGAAGTGGGCGATCAGCTTGTGCTCCACAATGGTGTCCCGCACTTTGCGGACCTGATCGCGGTCGCCGAGCATCCGCCCGGCCATCTCCTGGAGTTTCTCCCCTTCCGGTGCAGGGATCCCGTACTGGGCGAACTGGTCGCGCACGTATTGCTTCGCAAACTCGTTGAGTTCTTCGCCCTTGGCCTCCAGTCCGTATTTCTCCACGATGCGGTCTTCCAGCAACTGCTTTTTCAAGCCTTGCGCATAATCATTGTACCCGGCTTCCAATTCCTCCGGGGTGATGGGCTTTTCACTGGTGGCCGCGATCCAACGCTTCAGGAAACCGTCCGGCAGTTCAATGTTGGCTTTTTCCGCCAGGGCCCGCATCACCAGGCGCTTGTACATGCGGTCACTGTCCCGTTGGAACATACCCTCCAATCCCTCCTTCACCTTGGCCCGGAACCCGGCCTCATCGGTCACTGTTCCTTCGCCGAAGACCCGGTCATAGAGCCCTGGGCCCAGCTCAATGGGCTGCATCCGCTTGATCTCCGCAATGCGGAAAAGCATGTCACCCTTCAGGCCATGCACGGCTTCATGGTCCACGCCCAGCATTTTGGCGAGGTCATCATGGCCCTTGCTCACTTTGTGGGGATCCACGTTCACGCTGTCCCCGACGGCCTTGCCCAGTAGCGCTTGCCGCGTGGCCGCATCCTCCAAGTCCTCCATGGTGATGGTGGTGCGGTTCATCAGTCCCCCCGCCTTGATCCCGCCGGTTTCATCCAGTTCGATCAGGTCGCCGAGCACCATGTCCTTCTCCCCTGCCACATCTGCATCTGTCAAGGTGCCGTACCGGCGCTGCATGTCCGCCACTTCCTTGTCCAGCAACGCATCATCCACGTTCACCACCGGCATTTCCACGCCGAGCTTTTCGCTCATTTCCACCTCGATGTCCGGTGCCATGCCCACTTCATACTGGAAATTGAATTCGCCGGCGGTTTCCCAATCGTTGTGCATCGCCTCATTCCGCGGAAGCGGCTGGCCCAGTACGCGCAGCTTGTTTTCCTCGATGTACTTGCGCAGGTTTTCATCGATCAGGCGCTCCACCTCGTTCACCAGCACGGAACGGCCGATGCGCTTCCTGACGATGGACATGGGGACTTGCCCCGGCCGGAATCCGGGCCATGCCGCGGTCTTGCGCTGCTGCTTCAACACCTTTTCAACGGAAGGTGCATAGTCGGAGGGATCGAGCTTCAGTTTCAAGGTGGCCGTCAGTGTGCCCGTTTCTTCGCGTTCGATGTTCATGGGTTGGTTGCCCGTTTTTCAGTTGTCAGTGATCCGGCTACCAAGTACGGACGGGGGGACTCGAACCCCCACACCTCACGGTACTGGCTCCTAAGACCAGCGCGTCTACCAATTCCGCCACGTCCGTTCATTGTGCCTTTCAATTCCACAAAGGGCCGCAAAGATAGCTTTCAACGGGGGTGGATTACCTTCGCCGACCTTCCCTTTCCAGCCTGATGAAGCGTGCCGATCCCGCCGAGATCCCCATCCCCGAACTGCACGGTTACCTCACGGGCGCCATCGGCCCGCGGCCCATCGCGTTGGCCAGCACCATCGATGCGGAAGGCCGGCCCAACCTCAGTCCGTTCAGCTTCTTCAACGCCTTCGGGGCTAACCCCGGCGTGCTGGTCTTCAGCCCCGCGCGGCGCGGGCGGGCTACTTCGCCAGCGGGCGGTAGAACACCAGGCCGTTGCCCGTGTTGTCGTACACCACCGCGCGGCGCTCGTGGGCGTCGTCGTACGGGCCCCGCACGATCGCGCCGCCGTTGGCCTCCACGGCCTTCGCGGCGCCGTCGACGTCGCCGGTCTTGATGCCCACCACCACCTGGCCGGGCATCGGGTGGTCGATGCGGGTCGCCAGCGCCAGCGTCACCGAGCCTCCGTCCATCGCGGCGAAGTGGGCGCCGTCCCGGAACTTCAGCGGCATACCCAGCGTCTCCTCGTAGAACGCGATCGACGCGTCCAGGTCGTCGGTGGACAGAACGATCATCCGCACGTCGTGCTCGGGCATGGGTGGCCTCCCGTT
>CALMYC010000207.1 GCA_937873385.1 uncultured Flavobacteriales bacterium
ATGGCGATGCGAAAGCCGTCGCCGGCGCCGTGGCTGATGGCGTCCACGGTGTTGATGTACGGGCTTTTCACCTCCAGCTTCACCTTGCCCATGGTCTGGCTTTCCTCAGTCTCCGGCCAAACGATCTTGCTGATCACCAGCGCGCCGGGCGCAGCCATCAGGCTGGCGGCGATCAACTTTGGGGCGAGGTCCATGCCGGCCTGCGCGCCCATGGCCACGTACACCACCAGGATGCTGCCCGCGATGCAGGCCAGGCTGCCAGCCATGCTGGCGAGCAGTTCGCTCTTGGTCATGCCGGCCAGGTAGGGGCGGATCATCACTTGCGCCTCCACTTGGCCCACAAAGGCGCTGGCGGCATTGCTCAGGGCTTCGGCGCCGCTTACGCGCATCACCCAGTTCATCGCTTTGGCGATCACCGAGACGACGTGCTGCATAATGCCCACGTGGTAGAGAATGGCCACGATGATGCACACCAGGATGATGGTGGCCGTGATGTTGAAGGCGAAGACGAAACCGCCCTGCGTGTAGTTGGCAAGGGTGCCGTCGGGCTGCACCGAGGCGATGCCGCCGTACACGAATGCCGCGCCCTGCCGCGCGAAGTGCTCGATCTTTTGCATGCCGTGGCCCATGCCTTGGAAGAAGCGCGTCACCGGCGGGATCTTCAGCACCAGCACGGCGATCAGCAGTTGCAGGCCGAGCCCGCTGAGCACGGTGCGGTAGTTGATCCGCTTGCGGTTGTTGCTGGCCAGGAAGGCGATGCCCAGGATGAGCACTACGCCGATGAGTCCTTGGAATCGCTCCATGGTGGTGGGTGAGGGGCGGTCAATGTACGCGGAAACAGGAGACGGGACCCTTCGGCTCCTCGGATGCATTGCATCCTGCGAAGTGCCGCTGCGCTTATGCGCAGGGAGATACGGGAAACGTGAAACAGGAAAGAGGACCCTTCGGCTCCTCGGATGCATTGCAACCTGCGGAGTGCCGCTACGCTTATGCTCAGGGAGAAATGTGAAACGCGGAGGCGAAATTCGCCGGAGGCAATGGCAGCCTAGTTGACCTCCGCAGGGCGGTCGGTGGGCTTTACCAGTGGTACGATCACGTTGCGGCGCACCCAGCGGGGCAGAATGATGGCGCCAATCAGGATGTACGGATAGTAGCTGAGCAAGCGCCACAGCAGGGCGATGGCCGGAGCCAAGCCCGGGGCCACGTACATGCCGAGAAAATCATTGAAGATGAACTCCGCCAGGCCGCTGCCGCCGGGCGTGGGGCTCAGCAGCACAATGATGCCCATCACCACCTGTTTGGCGTAGACCACCAGGTCACTGAACTGCAGCCCGTGCGGGAACGCGTGAAGGATGCAGTTCACAATGCTGTAGCGCGCGCTCCAACTGATGAAGGTGGTGAGCAGGGCGGGCCACCAGTAGTTCCAGCCGCGGTGCCTCAAGCCCTTGGCCGCCACGATGAGCTGGTCGCCGGTGGTGACGGCCGATCGCCGCCAGCGCCGCAGCAACGGGATGGAGAAGAAGCCCACCAGGGCGCGCTTCACGAACACGGGATTGATGAAGAGCGCATAGGCCACGAAAAGCTTGTACGCGAGGATGATGAAGTACACCGTCCAGAAGGCCACAAAAAGGCTTTCCCCGAGAAAGGTGCCGGTGAGTTCGGTGCCTTCAAAAAGCGCGGAACGGCCCACGAGGAAATAGACCAGCGGGGCCATGACGGCCAGAAAGATGCCGTCCAGGAAGGAGGTGAAGGTGATCACTGTGATGCTGGCGCCCGTATCGATGCCCTCACGGCTCAGGAACCAGATGGCGAAGAAGAATCCGCCGCCGATCATGCCGGGGGCCAGTGCACTGGCGAACTCCCAGAGCATGATCACCACGAAGGCCCTTGCCCAGGTGAGCTTTTTGTCGGTGAGGTGCCGGATGCGGAGCATGTACATCCAGTCGCGCACCACCAAGCTGCCCAGGGCCATCAACAGCCAGAACGTGGTGCCCCAGGTCCATTCCACCCGGTCCAAAGCCCCGAAGTCACTGGTGCGCCAGATCAAAATGCCCGTGATGCCAAGGCCGATGGCCACTGGCAACAGCATTTTGCCCAAGCTGAAATTTTTCAGCAGGTGTGCTTCATCCTTTACCAAGGCCGCGGGGCTGGCGGGGGGCGGGTCGGGGGTGCTCATCCGCTGGGGCTTTTTCCGTCCTGGGATGGTCCAGCACGCGGTTCAGTTGGTGCCTTCGCGGCGCTTCAGTTCGTCGCGCAGTTTGCTGGCACCTTCGTAATCCTCCGCATCAATGGCGTCCTGCAGCATTTGGCGAAGGTCTTCCGGGCTGGCGGTGCGCAGGTTCACCTTGGGTTCCGGGGCCTCCTTGGCAACCGGGTTCTCCTGCCCCTCTTCGCCCTCCTCCATTTTCAGCCCGGCCGCGGCAAGGATGAATTCGTAGGTATGGATCGGGCAGTTGAAGCGCAGGGCAAGTGCGATGGCATCGCTGCTGCGCGCGTCCACCTCCACCGTGCGCCTGCTCTGTTCCAGCACCAGTTTGGCGTGGAAGATGCCCTCCACCAGGTCATTGATCACCACTTCCACCAACCGGATGCCCAGTTCGTCACAGAAGTTTTTGAACAGGTCGTGTGTGAGCGGCCTGGCGGGCCGGATGTTCTCCACTTGGATCGCGATGGCCTGTGCTTCAACGCCGCCGGTGATGATGGGCAACCGCCGGTCGCCGTTGAGTTCCGAGAGGATGAGGGCGTAGGCCCCTGCGTGGGTATGGCTGTACGTGATCCGGAGAAACTTCAGCTCTACCTTTTCCATGGCTCGCAACGGGGCGGTGAAGTTAATCGACAGGCCGTTGGCTTCGGTGCTTCGCAGTTGTCAGTTATCAGTTGTCAGCTATCAGTTGTCAGTTGTCAGTTGTCAGGTTGCGCCTCAACTTCCATCACTTGCGGCTTGCCCATTCGCTCCCGGCCCTTTGCGCCCTGGATCTTGGTGGAGGCGGCAGTGAGGCCAACGGTTCTGCTGAACAAGCCGGGAATCCTGGCAACTGACAACTGACAACTGACAACTGAAACCTACCGCTCCGCATTCAACCGCTTGGCCGCCTCGATCAGCTTGGGCAGCACCTGTTGGGCATCGCCCACAATGCCGTAATCCGCAGCCTTGAAAAAGGGTGCCTCCGGGTCGCTGTTGATCACCGCGATCACCTTGCTGCCGTTCACGCCGGCCAAATGCTGGATGGCACCGCTGATGCCGATGGCGATATACAGGTCGGGCCGGATGGCCACGCCCGTTTGCCCCACATGCTCATGGTGGGGCCGCCAGCCCATGTCCGCCACGGGGCGGCTGCAGGCCGTTGCCGCGTGCAGTTCCTTGGCCAGTTCCTCCAAGGGTGCCCAGTTTTCCGGGCCTTTCATGCCGCGCCCGCCGCTCACCACGATCTCTGCCTCCGGCAGGGGAATGCCTTCCCCGGCATGGTGCCTGGCCTTCACGATGACCTTCGCCGCGCCGAGGTCGCCGCTGTATTCCTCCACGGTGGCGTTGCCTTGGGCGGTTTCCACGGGAATGCTGTTGGGCAACAGGCTCACCACCTTTACAGGGGTCTTCAACTCCACCCACGCTTGGGCTTTTCCGCTGAACACATTGCGCTTGATCAGTCCTTGTTCATTGGGCAGGGTGGTGGCACCGGCCACTTCACCGGCCTGCAGGCGGGCGGCCACGCGCGGTGCCACGGCCTTGCCGGTATCGTCATGGCTGAAGAGGATCCACTTGGCGTTTTCCTTGCCGGCCACGTCGGCCACGAACCGGGCCAGTTGCTGGTTGTCCGCATCGCCCAGGTTGCGCGCTGCGATCACCTTGTTGGCGTCCAGCACGGCCAGGCGGTCCGCCGGGGCATCCCCGAAAGTGGCCAGTGTAACAGGGCTGCCGTCCTTGGCGGCGATCTTCCGGGCGTAGGTCAAGGTTTCCAAGGTGCTCTTGGGGACCTTGTTGCCGCGGGTGTCTGCAAATACGATCACGCTCATTTCAATCAATTTTTTGTTCGGCATTCCACCCTGGGCGGAGCCGAAGGGTCAGCTTTCAGCTTTTTTAGCTTTCAGCTTTCAAATTTCAGCTTTTTAGTTAGATCACTTTGGCCTCAGTATGCAACAGTTCGATCAGCTTGCCGGCCTCTTCCGCCGGGATCATCTTCACCGCCTGCTTGGGTGGCGGCAGTTCGAATTTCACGGATGCGCTCAATGCTTCCGAAGCCACGGCTGGCACCACTTGCAGGGGTTTGGTGCGTGCGGCCATGATGCCGCGCATGTTGGGGATGCGCTGTTCCGCCATGCCCTTCGCGCAGCTCACCACCAGGGGCAGCGGGCATTCCACCACTTCCACATCGCCGCGCACGTCGCGCTCGGCGGTGGCCTTGCCATCGGCCACGTCCAGCTTGGTGGCCAAGGATATGAACGGGAGGTCCAATAGTTCGGCCACCATGGGGCCCACCTGGCTGCCGTTGTGGTCAATGGTTTCCTTGCCGGCCAGGACCAGGTCGAAGCCTTTGTCCCTGGCGTAGGCCGCCACCTGTGCGGCCACATCATGGCCGTCCTTGGGTTCGGTGTCCACGCGCACGGCATCATCGGCCCCAATGGCCAACGCCTTGCGAATGGTGGGTTCGGTGGCTGCCCCGCCCACCGTGATGGTGGTTACCGAGCCGCCTTGGGCTTCCTTCAGTTCCAGCCCGCGGACCAGCGCGTACCATTCATCGTAGGGGTTCACGATGAACTGCACGCCGTTCGTGTCAAATGCGGTGTTGTCATGGGTGAACGCAATGCGCGCCGTGGTGTCCGGCACGTGGGATATGAGCACAAGGATCTTCATGAAGGATGCTTTCGGATCGGGTTGCAAACTTAACCCGTGTGCGCCGATGGGATGCCGGGTTTCCCGATGGCTTGGCAAGGATGGACAAAGCATGGTGCAGGCCTTGGGCGGCATCCGGCGGGTGTGGCGTTATTTTCATCCCGCCGGTCACCAAACTTTCCGAAAGCATGAAAACACACTACGCATTGATCGCCGCGGCCTGCCTGTTGCATGCACGGCCCACCAGTGCCCAAGTCCACAACGCCTTGGATTTCGACGGGGTGGACGACAAGGTCACCGTGCCCGCGGCCTCCTCACTGATCACCACCGGCACGGGCATCACCCTGGCTTGTTGGGCCTATCCCACCAATGCGGCCCCGGCGTATCCCGATTTTGACGGGTTCGCGGGCATGCGCGACGAGTTCAGCGCCGACTTTTATCTGTTGCAGGTTTCCCCTGCGGACAATTTGGAGGCGCGCTTCCGCAACAGTGATGGACAGGCCTTTACCTTGGAATATTCAGGCTTGCAACTGAATGCGTGGCAATTCCTGGTGTTCACCTATGACGGCAGCCAGCTGACCATCTATGCCAATGGCGTGAACGTGGCCACGGCACCCGCCAGCGGCACCATCATGAACACGGCGGTGGACATGCTGATCGGGGACGTGAATTACCAAGGCACCGATTTTTCGCTGGACGGACGCGTGGATGAAGTAAGCCTGTGGAACCGCGGCCTTTCGCAGGGCGAAGTCAGTTGCATCTATAGCAACGGCATCGATGTCAATGCCAATGGCCTGCAGCTGTATTACAAGATGGACCAGGGCATCGGCGGCGGGAACAATGCGGGCATCACCGCACTCCTGCCCAGCAAAGGCACCATCAACGGCGCGCTCAGCGGCTTCGCATTGACCGGGGCCACCTCCAACTTCGTGGGGGCACCGGAGGTCGGCAACAACATCTCGGCCACCATTTGCCCGGGCGAAACCTTTGCGTTCAATGGGCAGGCATTGTCACAACCCGGCGTGTATGGCGCATCCTACGATGTGGGTGAGGTGTGCGACTCGGTCGTGACGCTGACGCTTGCCAACACCGTGGTGAACACCCAGGTGTCCGTGGCCGGGGGCGTGCTGACCGCCCAAGCCAACACGGGGAGCTGGCAGTGGCTGGACTGCAATGCGGGTTTCATGCCCCTGCCCAATGCCAGCGGCCAGAGCTACGCGCCTCTGGTGAGCGGTAGCTATGCGTTGCTGGCCACGCAGAACGGGTGCTCCGATACTTCGGCCTGCGTGCTTGTGGCCGTTGCCGGTGTTGTTGAAAATGCCCTGGGGCGGGTGCGCGTCTTCCCGGCACCGGCCACGGACCTGGTGCGGGTCGATCTGGGCCGTTCCATGGAGCAGGTCTCCGTGGAGGTGGATGATGTGAACGGCCGGGTGGTGCTGCGCAACATGGCCGGTACGGCGGAAGTGGTCGTCCTTCCCGTGGTGCAGTTGGACGCGGGTTTGTATTTCATCCACCTCCGCACCGCGGAAGGGGAAGGCACCTACCGGTTCGTCAAGGAATAGGGCATCAACAAAGTGTGCCCGTGCATTGGGGGATGCGATAGTTTCGCATCCCCGTTGCGCAGCATGAAAAGAGCCTTCCGGCAGGTCCTCCGGTTCGCCAAGCGGATGGCCGTTGAATATGCCAAGGACGACACGTTCGACCTCGGCGCATCACTGGCCTACTACACCATCTTTTCAATCGTGCCCTTGTTGGTGGTGGTCATTGCCATTTCCGGCATGGTGGCGGGCCCCGATGCCGTGCAAGGCCGGGTGTTCGTGCAGCTGAGCGGGCTCGTGGGGCCGGATACGGCGGAGGCGCTACAGGGCATGCTGGGGGCCGCTTACATCAGCGGAAAAAGCGGGCTGGCGGCGGCGGTGGGCCTGGTTACGCTGCTCATCGGGGCCACGGGCATCTTCAATTCACTCAAGAATTCGCTCAACCGCATGTGGGAGATCCGCCCGGTGCCCAAGAACTCGGTGGCGCACTTTTTCATTTCGCGCCTGATCTCGTTCTCCTTCGTGATGGGCCTGGCCTTCCTGCTCATCGCCACCTTCACGCTCAATGCGCTGGTGGGCGCCTTTTCCACGCACCTGGAAAAGTTCATGCCATTGCTGGGCGCGCACATGGTGCAAGTGCTTTCGTCCCTCATCACCTTTCTCGTCAGCACGCTCGTCTTTGCCTCCATCTTCAAATTCCTGCCCGCGGCGCGCATCGCCTGGCGTGATGTGCTGCCCGGTGCGGCCTTCACCACCGTGCTCTTCCTGCTGGGCGAGTGGATCATCAATTTCTACTTCGACCATAACGACCCCGCTTCCGCGTTCGGGGCCGCCGCCGGGCTCATCTCCCTGCTGATCTGGACCTTCTACAGCTCACAGACTTTTTTCTTCGGGGCGGAATTCGTCTATGTGTGGTGCGAGATGCATGGGCGCCCCATCTTGCCTTCAGGAAACGCGGTGCGGGTGGTGCTCCAGACCATCGCCCCGGATGAGGCACCCCCCGTGAAGGAGCACCCACCGGTGTAGCCCGGCCCCGGCCCGGCCAAACCTTCGCCGGGCGTTTCCGTTGAAGCCGGGGTGATCAGCCGGTGCGCCGGTCTTTCCACATGCAAAGCCCCGGGGCCATGAAATGCAACGTCTTCCCTTTTACCACCCTGCTGCTGGCCATGCCCTTGTTGGCCGCCCTGGCGCAAGGTTGTGCCAAGGAACAAGCCGAACCCATCATCCCGCCGCTGGAATTGGCCGTGGACTATCCGGCCATCCCGTTCACCGTGCAGGCCAATGGGTCACCCGGGCAATTCCAGTTGCAACTGGACCTGGACCCTGCTGTGCTCGGCCAAGTGCTGGCGGCCCATGGCCAAACACTTGGCCAGGTAATGGATTTCCGCTTCACCACCGCAAAGCTGCACCTCGCTGCCCCGGCCAACGGCAACTACAACGCCCTGGGATCAGTGACTGTGCAAGTGGCTTCCGGTGACGGCCAGCCGGTAACGGTTGCAAACCTGTCTCCAGTGCCGGATGACAGCCATACCTTGATCTTGAACCTGGCCGGAGTGAACGTGGCCGACTTGATCCGTGGCGGCAGCACGTACATCAACATCAAATTTCATTTGGACGGGATGTTGCCCGACGTGAGCAACCACCAGTTGCTGCTCAGTGCCAAAGCGACCATGCAGATCTGAGGTTTCCGGCTTCTTGGAGCGCGACAGCTTCAGGGCGAAGCCAGCCAAGGTGATTCACCTGCGCCCTTCAGTACTCCTATCATCTGATGGTCTGACCACATCGTCCACGCCGGGGCACGCCATCGAGTTCCTCGCCGTATAGCGGGCCCTGCAAAGGACGGAAGGACGGAATGGCCGAACATGCGAAGGGCTCCCTTGCGGAAGCCCTTGCACGTACAGGTCCGGCACGGAACATGTGCCGCCTACTGCCTGACTTACTTCTTCTTCGCGGCTTTCTTCTTCGCTGCGGGCTTCTTGGCTGCTGCCTTCTTAGGGGCTGCCTTCTTCTTTGCTGCTGCCTTCTTGGCCATGGTGAAGTTGTTTAGTGTGCCAAAGCAAAGGTGCCGCCACGCATCGCCGCACGGCGGGTGGAAAGAGAAATCAACCGGGCATTGTCAATCGCCGGAGCATCGCGTGGCAATGGACCGCCATGATCGGGCATCGGGGAAAACGTTGCAGCCCATTCTCCCGGTGAACCGGGAGATCCATAGAATGCCGCGAAGCAATTGAGCGAAGCAATGCACCGCCTCCCGATCGGCTTTCTGATGGACAGGACAGTGGCGGGACCCTGTGGTGCCCTCAAGGTGCAATGGAGAAGCTGTGCCGGATGCGAGCGGCCACCGTTGGCTGCTCATTACAACGGTGGGGATGCCGGTCCAAAGAGCGTGAAATCCTGCTGCGCATGCATTTCAAGTGATGCCGCTCTTCAGCTTCATGCGGCACTTCTGTCCGGGTGCATGTCCTCCTTATTTACCTATTTGTAGGTATTGTGGTCCCCTTGTGTTGGAGCTTGCTTTGTACCACGGGGTCCAACCAAATGGACCGTGAAAAAGCGATCACATGATTATCCGGACCACCTTTCGTTCCATCCTGTTTGTGATGCCTCTGGCCGCCTTGTTTCTGTCCGCGTGCACCAAGGAGGATCAGGAGAAACTGCAGCCCACGGCGGAGTTGAACATGCTGTACCAATCCATTGCTTTTTCCCTGGATTCCGGGGGGGCGGCCGGATACATGGAGATCACCTTGAGCTTTGACGGCAACGCCTTGGGCCAAGTGCTGTCGGACAACCATTACACGCTCTCCCAGCTCAAGGAATTCCGCTTTACCCAAGCGAATCTCCATCTCGTGACCCCGGAAGGCGGCAACTACGATCCGTTGGGGAGCATAGCCCTGCAACTGGCCTTGGCAAACGGCACGGCGGTCACCGTGGCTCAATTGAACCCGGTGCCGGACGGCACGGGTACACTGGCGTTGCAGCTCGGGGATGTGAACGTGGCGGACATCATCCGTGACAGCAACGTGCAGCTTACCGCAATGGTGCAGCTCGACGGACCCATGCCTGCGACCAGCGAACACACGTTGGACCTCGGTGCCAAGGTGGTGGTGCAATTGTGATCAAGTCCCATCATGGGCAGGCTGCTCCCCTTTGCGTTCTTGCTTGTCCACTTGTTCGTGTCCGCACAGTACGGTGCCGGCATGTCCGGCGGAACGTATGAAGGCGTATGGGGCCTCGGCTCGCAACCGGCCTCCATTTTAATGGGCACCGACAAGGCGGAGATCAACGTGCTGCGCTTTGGAGCGGACTTGAACAGCTCCTACTTCTATTTCGCGCAACAACAGCTCGGGCTCTTCGGCTTCGGGAACCGTGTACAGGTGAACACCAACACTGCTGAGCTCGCCACCATCGGCACCACCAACCGTGCCGTGGGCCTGGACCTGCGCGTGATGGGACCCTCCTGCTCCATGCGGCTTGGACAACGCAATGCCGTGGCCTTCACTACGGCACTGCGCGGATCCTTCGTCGCCATGGACCTGGACCAGTTGGCGCGCAAGTTCGGCGTGGACACCATCCGCATCGAACCCGGGAAATCGCGCCGCATGGAGGAGATCGCCATGCGCTCCGCCACCATCGGCTGGGCGGAGGTCGGGCCTTCATTCGGCCACAGCTTTCCTGTCGGCAACCGCATCCGCCTGCTTACCGCTGCAAGCGCCAAATACGCCCTGGGCCTTTTTGCCGACCAGGCTGCCATACGCCCACCCTTGCTGAGCGGGCTGGACGGCGATGTGCAGTCCATCACTCAAGTGGAATTGGACCATGCGCTCGCCTTGCCGGCCACGGACAAAGGCATCGCAGGTTGGATCTCCGGCAGTGGATGGAACGCGGATGCGGGAGCCGTGCTCGAATTGCTCGGCCCCGACAGCTCCGGCAACGGCAATTTCAGGCTCCGCATCGGTGCTGCCGTCACGGATCTCGGCTCCATCCTCTTCAACAAGCACACTATGTTGAGTTCGGTGCGCAACGGCGCGACCACAGTGGACGACCTAAATGGTTTTTCCGTACAGGGCATCGAGCAACTGGACACCGCATTGAGCCGCATCCTGCTTGGTGACCCCATGGCCTCGCGCAAGGCCACTTCATTCCGCATGGGCCTGCCCGCCGCCGCCCATTTTTCCGTGGACTACAGCCCTGTCCCGCACGTTGCCATCCGCGCAGAGGTGGTGCTGGGCCTGCGTTCCGCGCCTGCCGATGCCTCCGTACGCGACCAGCTTTCCCTCGCGCCCCGCTTCGAGACGCGCAACTTCAGCGTGGCCGTGCCCTTCAGTATGGACCGCTTCAACGACCCCGTCGTGGGCTTGGCCTTCCGCGTGTGCGGCTTCATGGTGGGCAGCGACCGCATCGGCGGCCTTTTCGGACTGAACCAGGTGAGTGGTGCTGACCTGTACTTCGGTGTGAAGGTGCGGTTGAAGGGAAAGTGAACGGGGGTGCCTCCAGGGCTATCGCGTCTTAATGACCGGTCAGGCGTGGGATTTTGTGCGACACCCTTCGGGGTCGAACTCCATTTATCGTGTTCATGCTACGCTTTGTGACCCCGTTGGGGTCATCTGAGGAGATACAAATGGTGACCCCGAAGTGGGTCATACAACGTAGAAACCCCATCCTCCCCGTAATCGACCCCGAAGGGCGTCGCACAGTACAGGTCTTTGAACATGGATGTTAAGACGCGATAGCCCTGGGGCGCCTCCGCAAAATACCGGTAAACCGGTATTGCAGGAAGTAAGCGATGCCCTTTGCTTCGTGCTGGTGCTATGGCGCTGCGCCACGTTGACTTCAACTGCCCCCAAACCGGCCCACCATGAACCGCTATTCTCCTTGCTCTTATGTTGCGCTGCTGTTCCCCGTAGTTTTCAGCATGTGCAACACTTGCGCTGTTGCCCAATCCGGAAGGCACTCAACGCTGGGCCAGGACACCGTGCTGCTGAAGGAGCTTCTGGAACAGGCCGGCACCTTGCGCAGAGTAGCTCCACAACGCAGTGAAGTGCTGCTGCGGTCCGCTGATTCCTTGTTGATACTTGCCCGCCAGAGGGCAGGCTCCATGGCTCCGCATGGAACGTGGGAGCACTTCCGGTCCCAGCATGATTACATCGCCGCCTTGTTGGCCATGTACGCCGGGGACATGGACCGTGCCGGTGGTCTCTTCGTCCATGCACTGGAGCTCTCCAGCAAGTTCAACGACCGGCCATTGTGGGCGGAATGCTTGTCGGGATACGGCCTCTTTCTCGGCTATATCGGACAGTCCGATTCAGCCATCGCCTGCCACCGCGAAGCCGCACGCCTGAACAAGGTCCTCGGGGATTCAACCGGTGTCGTCACGGCACTGGCCAACGAGGGTGCGGCATACTATCACCAAGGGAACACCGATGAAGCCGAGCGTTGCTTCATCCGCGCCATGATCTGGCTGCCTGCGCATGCCGATCCCGGCCTCCGCGCCCAAATGCTGGACAACATGCAGGCCGTGAAACATGCGCAAGGCCGCATATCCGAAGCCTTGGAAGTGGGCTTCCAGAGCTTGGCATTGCGGGAAAAGGCGCACGACGACCTGGGCAAGGGCTGGACCTGCATAGCCCTTGCCGGCCTGTATGAAGAACAGGAGGAATGGGCCACGGCCTATGCCATGGTGGACCGCGCCATCGCCTTGTTCCAGCACCTGGACCACCCAGCGGCTTTGGCCGAAGCCTATTTCAGCCGCGGTTCCATTGAGCATAGCCAAGGGCATGGTGCAAAGGCCATCGCCGACTATGGAACTTCCGTGGAACTCGCCATAAAGAGCGGCGACGGCAACATCCCGGCCATGGCTTGGGGACAAATGGCGTTGATCGCCGTGGACCTCGGCCAGTTGGCAGAGGCCCGGGTTTATGTGGAGAAGTCGGACAGTGCAGCGATTGCCCAGCAGCAGGAGCACGTGCATCTCTCCAATTTGCTCACGCGGGCGGTGATCTTCAAGCATGAGGGCAAGATCAATGAAGCCATTCGCCTCGCGGAAGAATCAAAAGCCGGGGAACAGGCTGCGCACAGCCTCAAGGGCGCCGCCTTGGCAGCCCGGCTGGTCCGGTTCCCGGCGGCCTTGGCTGCCTTCTTCTTGCCGCCTCCACGGGTCGCGGAGGAGGATTTAGATACCTTTTTAGCGGCTTTTCGAGTGACCTTCTTGGCCGCCTTCTTAACCACCCGCTTAGCCTTGGATTTAGCGGTCTTGGCTTTGGCCTTGGCTTTGGCCTTAGGCTTGGCCGCAGTTCCCTTGGAGGCCGTCTTCTTGGCCGCTTTCGGGGCTTTGGATAGGCTTGCCGCCCGCTTGGCGGCAACCTTGCG
>CALMYC010000208.1 GCA_937873385.1 uncultured Flavobacteriales bacterium
CAGCGAGCGTAGCGAGTTTCGCCGCGGGGCCGGCGCTCCGAGCATCGCAGGGCACCCCCGCGAAGCGGGGGCAAGCAACCGCACGCCGGCGACGGGCGGCCCGGTCCGCACGGCGAGCCCTGGGTGGCGCCATCGCCCGCGCCTTTGCACGCGCCAACCTTCCGCGCGACGCGGCTCGCGCAACGCACCGCGGAAATGAATGACGAGGAGCGTGCGGCAAAGCGCAGGGCGGCTGCCAAGAGCTACATGCGCCTCAGCGGCATCGGCTTCCAGATGGCGGCCATCATCGGCTTGGGCGCGTACGGCGGATGGTGGGCCGATCAGCACACAGGCTGGAAATTCCCGTTACTGACCTTGGTGGGATCCTTGGGCGGCGTGGCCATTGCCCTGTACATCCTGCTCAAGGAAACCCGGGTCCGGTAAGTCCCGGACCCGGACGGGAGCACGGGTCGCGGATCATTTGCCGACAGAAGCCCCTGCCATTTGGTGGACTTGGCTACATTTGCGGCCGCTAAGCAGGGGGTACCTCCCCCCAATAAACACCCGAACACCTTGCTACGCGCAGCTTTCCTCTCCCTTTGCCTCCTGCTCGCAGGGTGGTCCTTTGCGCAGCATGACGTACACGAGGATGCTTCCGCCCCCGCCATGGAGGAACATGCCGGCAAGGAAAATGCCGAGTTCAATGCAGGTGAACTGATCATGGGCCACATCGCCGATGAACACGGCTGGCACATCGCAGGTGATCTTTCCATCCCCCTTCCGGTGATCATTTACGACACGCAGCGCGGCCTGCACCTGTTCAGTAGCGCACGCTTTGAGCATGGCCATGCCGCCCATGACGGATATAGGCTGCATGAGGGCAGCATTGTGGCGGTGGATGCCAACGGCCAGGTGGACGAGGCCGCCACGGGCAACATTTGGGACTTTTCCATTACCAAGAACGTGGCATCCATTTTCCTGGTGATGCTGATCCTGCTGCTGGTCTTCACCAGCGTGGCACGGGCGTATGGCAAGCGTGCGGGCAAGGCGCCGAAAGGGCTCCAATCCCTGCTGGAGCCGATCATCCTCTTTGTGCGGGACGATGTGGCGAAAAGCGCCATCGGCCCGAAGTACATGCGATTCATGCCCTACCTGCTCACGATCTTCTTCGTGATCTTCCTGGCCAACGTCTCCGGCCTGGTGCCCATCTTTCCGTTCGGTGCGAACCTGACGGGCAACATCGCCATCACCTTCACCCTCGCGGTGTTCACCTTCGTGGTGGTCACCCTCAATGGCAACAGGAACTATTGGCAGCACATTTTCGCCATGCCGGGCGTGCCCAAATGGGTGCTCATCATCCTTACGCCGGTGGAGGTGTTGGGGATCTTCCTGAAACCCTTTGTACTGATGATCCGGTTGTTCGCCAACATGGCGGCCGGCCACATCATCGCGCTGAGCTTCTTCAGCCTCATCTTCGTGTTCGGGGCCACCAGTGCCGCAGTGGGCTACGGCGTGTCCGTGGTCAGCCTCGCGTTCACCATTTTCATGACCGTCCTGGACCTGCTGATCTCCTTCATCCAGGCCTACGTCTTCACCTTCCTTTCCGCGCTGTATATCGGCGCTGCACTGGAGGAACACCACGAACACAAGGAATCAATCGTCTAAACAACAACCAAGCATGCTTCTCTCAGCCCTCCTCGACATTGGCACCGGTTACGGTATCGCGGCCCTCGGTGCCGGCCTGGCAGCCCTCGGCGCCGGCGTTGGCATCGGCCGTATCGGCGGTGACGCCGTACAGGCCATGGCCCGCCAGCCGGAAGCCATGAACGACCTGCGCGCCAACATGATCCTCACCGCGGCACTGGTGGAAGGCGCGGCCTTCTTCGCCATGGTGGTGGGCCTGCTGGTGGTGCTGAAGTAAGAGCCCGGCGGCCCGCCCGGCGCGTTTCATTCCCGTTCAACCACAGCATAGAGCCATGTTGCTTGCCAGTCTTGTCCAACCCGCCTTCGGCCTCATCTTCTGGATGACACTGTCCTTCGGGATCGTGTTCTTCCTGCTGGCCAAGTTTGCATGGAAGCCCATCCTCAACGCCCTTCACGAGCGTGAACGCTCCATTGAGGACGCCATCGGCGAAGCGAAGAAGGCGCGCGAGGAAGTGGCTGCCATGAAAGCCAGCAATGAGGACCTGCTGCGCGAAGCCCGGGCCGAGCGCGACCTGATGCTGAAGGAGGCACGTGATATCCGCGACAAGGAGATTGCGGATGCCAAGGGCCGCGCCAAGGCCGAAGGCGATGCCCTATTGGCCCGTGCCCGTGAAGACATCCGGAATGAGAAGAACGCCGCCATCACGGAAATGAAGAACCAAGTGGGCGAGCTGAGCATCCAGGTTGCCGAGCGCATCCTGCGGGAAAAGCTTGGTGACAAGGCCGCCCAGCAGGCGCTGCTGGACAAGGTGCTCAAGGAAAGCGACATCCGCCTGTCATGAACGTATCCCCGGTTGCATACCGCTATGCCCGCTCCCTGATGCAGCTTGCGCAGGAGAAGGGGGAGGTGGAGGCTGTGCGCGAGGATATGCAATTGGTGGCTTCCACCTGCGCCGCAAGCCGTCCGCTCCAGTTGATGCTGGACAGCCCGGTATTGAAGCCGGACCGGAAGCTCAAGGTGCTGGAACGTGTATTCGGCGGACATATCGGCCACATTGCCGACCGTTTCATGGCAATCTTGGTGCGCAAGGGTCGCGAAGGCCAATTGCCCGAAATAGCCGAGGCTTTTCAGAACGTGTACCGTGAGGTGCACGGCATCTTGGTGGCCGAGGTGAAAAGCGCCGTGCCCCTTTCCGTGGAAAGTCGGGCCCAAGTACAACAAATTGCCAAGGACCGCCATCCGGGCAAGACCATCGATCTGCACGAAAGCGTGGACCCGTCCCTGATCGGAGGACTGGTACTGCGCATCGGCGACGAGCAGGTGGACGCAAGCGTGAGCCGCCGCCTGAGCGACTTGCGCCGCAAATTTTCAGAGAATCCCTACATCCCCGAGATCTAAACAGAGCCTCCATGGCACAGATCAATCCCGCCGAAGTTTCGGCGATCCTCAAGGAAGAACTCGCCGGCCTCCGCACTGGGGCTGAGCTGGAGGAGGTCGGTACCGTACTGCAGATCGGCGACGGTATTGCCCGCATTTACGGCCTGAACAGCGTGCAGAGCGGTGAACTGGTGGAATTTGCCGGTGGCCTTCGCGGCATTGTGCTCAATTTGGAGGAGGACAATGTGGGCGTGGTGCTCCTGGGCCCCAGCGTGGGCGTAAAAGAGGGCGATACCGTGAAGCGCACCAAGCGCATTGCCAGCGTGAACGTGGGCGAAGGCATTGTGGGGCGCGTGGTGGACACCCTCGGCGAGCCCATCGACGGCAAAGGCCCCATCCAAGGCAAGACCTTTGAGATGCCCATTGAGCGCAAGGCGCCCGGGGTCATTTACCGCCAGCCGGTGAAAGAGCCGCTCCAAACGGGCATCAAGGCCATTGATGCCATGATCCCCGTGGGCCGCGGCCAGCGTGAGCTCATCATCGGCGACCGCCAGACCGGGAAGAGCACGGTGGCGATCGACACCATCATCAACCAGAAGGAATTCTACGACGCGGGCAAGCCCGTGTATTGCATTTACGTGGCCATCGGCCAGAAGGGATCCACCGTGGCCGGTACCGTGAAGGTGCTGGAGGAAGCCGGTGCCATGGCCTACACCACCGTGGTGGCCGCCAATGCCAGCGACCCCGCCCCGATGCAGTTCTACGCCCCGTTCACCGGCGCGGCCATTGGTGAATACTTCCGTGATACCGGCCGCCCCGCGCTGATCGTGTTCGATGACCTGTCCAAGCAGGCCGTGGCCTACCGCGAAGTATCGCTGCTACTGCGCCGCCCGCCAGGCCGCGAAGCCTATCCGGGTGACGTGTTCTACCTGCACAGCCGCCTGCTGGAGCGTGCCGCAAAGGTCATTGAGGACGACGCCATCGCGTCCCGGATGAATGACCAGCCGGACAGCTTGAAAGGCTTGGTGAAAGGCGGTGGGTCGCTCACGGCATTGCCGATCATCGAAACACAGGCCGGCGACGTGTCCGCCTACATCCCCACCAACGTGATCTCCATCACGGACGGGCAGATCTTCCTGGAAAGCAACCTGTTCCTCAGCGGTGTCCGCCCCGCCATCAACGTGGGCATCAGTGTGAGCCGCGTGGGCGGCAACGCGCAGATCAAGTCCATGAAGAAAGTGGCCGGCACGCTGAAGCTGGACCAGGCCGCCTACCGCGAACTGGAAGCCTTCAGCAAATTCGGCTCCGACCTGGATGCCGCCACCAAATCGGTGCTGGACAAGGGCGCGCGCAACGTGGAGATCCTCAAGCAAGGCCAGAACAGCCCCATGCCCGTGGAAGAACAAGTGGCCATCATCTACCTCGGATCCAAGGGCCTGTTGGCTAAAGTGCCCGTGGCCAAGGTGCGCCTGTTCGAGCAGCAGTTCCTCACCATGATGCGCAATTCGCAGGCGGACACGCTCGCGGCGCTGAAGCGTGGGGAATTCAACGAACAGCTTACCGGCGTGCTGGAGAAAGTGGCCGCTGACCTTGCCAAGAACTTTGCCAATTGAGCGACCGGTGGTCAGTTGTCGGTTGTCAGGGTACAACTGACCACTGGCCACAGACAACCGACAACTGAACACCCATGGCCAGCCTGAAGGAAGTCCGCAACCGGATCGTCTCGGTGAACAGTACCAAGCAGATCACCGCCGCCATGAAAATGGTGAGCGCCGCCAAGTTGCGCCGTGCCCAGGACGCGATCATCCGGATGCGGCCATACGCGGAAAAGCTTGGTGAGGTGTTAAGCAACGTAAGCGCCTCGCTGGACGGCAATGAAAACAAGTTCGCCCGGCAGCGCGAGGTGAAGAACGTGCTCTTCGTGGCCATTGTGAGCAACCGTGGATTGGCCGGTGCCTTCAACACGCAGGTGTTCCGCCTGGTCCGCAAGGCCACGGTGGAGGCTGAGGCCCGCGGTGAGCGCGTACACGTGCTCTCGCTGGGCAAGAAGGCCGCAGATCTCTATCGCCGCAGCAATTGGAACGCCCAAGGATTTCCGGAGAACCTGGCGGCGTTGTACGATGGGCTGAGCTTTGACAAGGTGGCACCCGTTGCCGAAGCCATCATGGCCAAGTTCGCCAATGGCGAGTACGACCGCGTGGAACTGTTCTACAACAAGTTCAAGAATGCCGCCTCCCAGGTTGCCACAGCGGAACGTTACCTGCCCGTGGAGCCGCCAAAACAGGCAGCAGGAGGGGCTAAGGTGAAGACGGACCACATCATGGAGCCGGATCGGCAAACCATTGTGGGGCAGATCATCCCCAAGAGCCTGAAGATCCAGCTCTACAAGGCGTTGCTGGACAGTTTTGCCGCCGAGCACGGGGCCCGCATGACAGCCATGCACAAGGCCACCGACAATGCGGACTCCCTGTTGAAGGACCTCAAGTTATCCTATAACAAGGCGCGCCAAGCCGCCATCACCAACGAGATCCTGGAGATCGTGGGTGGCGCTGAGGCATTGAAGGGTTGAGCCCTTTCGGATCCTCCCCAGGCCAGTTTTTTGGATGTTCACCATGCTCCATGGTTGTGGTGTTGTGTGCTTCCCGTTCAAGGAAGGAACAGTTCACCGCCCCATCAGCAAATTCAGGTAGAAGCGCGGTTGTTTCAGCAAGGCCCGCATGTCCAGGTCGTTGAACATGCTGCTGATGGTGTCTGCCAAGGCCGGGCTCTTGACTGCGCGGTTCACCACGAAATTGAACAGCCAGGGCCTGTTGGCGAGTTGCTGCAGGCGTGTGCTGATGGACAGCTCCTTGCCCAACCGCTTCCACACCCGGGCATCGTAGGCAAGCAGGGATCCGGGGTTTGTCCGGCCCGCGGAGAGGGCCTCCGCAGCGACATCCGCGGCGTGGACGCCGCTGATCATGGCATGGCTGATGCCCTCGCCGGTGAACGGGTCGATGAGGTGGGCGGCATCACCCACCAGCAGGTATCCATCGCCGCTGATGGGCCGGCGCTTGCTGGCCAAGGGTAGGCCCATGCCCTGGACGGGGCCCTCGGCACAGGCATTCGCGAAGCGGTCCCGTAATTGCACATGCGTCGTGACCAGCTCGTGCAGCATTTTCCGCAAGTCGGCGCGGCGCTTGCGGACCTGGTCGCTGCGAAGGCCAAGCCCGACATTTGCCCTGCCACCGGCCAATGGAAAGACCCATAAGTAGCCCGGCAGCAAGTCCTTCAGGAAGATCAGTTCGATGAAGCCGTCCGGGTCCAAGCCGGTCACGCCACGGTAGTAGGCCCGCACCCCTGCGCAATGGTGGCGCGGTTCCAGCGGGATACCCGCCACTTGTTTGGAGAAGACGGAGTTGGCGCCGGAAGCATCAATGAGGAGCTTGGCGACAATCGTGCCGCGATGTTCGTGGTGGGTGGATCGAATGCCAGTGGTCCCTTGCGCACCGCGGAACGAGCAATCCACCTCCCATCCCGCCGGAACGCGCCGAAAAGCCTTGGCCTGTGCGCCCTCCATCAACCTTGTGCGCCCTTTGCGCTTCACCGCCTCAAGCATGAACTGGTCGAAGTCCAGGCGCGGGAGGATGGCGCCAGGTGCATCGCCCTTGCCTGTTTGACGGCTGAAGGGCACGCGCAAGGCCTTTCCGCCGGGCGCGGTGAACGTGACGCCCCAGCTCGGCATTGCAGCCGATGTCCGCCGCAATTCTTCAGCCAGTGCAGGGTCCAGGCGTTCCAGGCTGCGCACCACTTTGCCACTGAGCGCATCGCCGCACACCTTGTCGCGCGGGAAAACGGCCTTGTCGATCAAAACGGCGTCCACGCCGTGCTTGGCCAGTTGCAAAGCTGCGGTGCAACCACCGGGCCCCGCACCGATGATGCACACGTCTGCATGCAGGGCTTGTTCCATGGCGGGTCAGCCGCGGAAGGCGTCGGCAGTGAACTGCCCCAGGAAGCGCACGTCATTTTCCCAATACAAGCGCAGGTCGGGCACGCGGTAGAGCAACTGGGCGATACGCTCCACGCCCATGCCGAAGGCGAAACCGCTGTACACATCAGGGTCAATGCCGCAGTTGGAGAGCACGGCGGGATCCACCATGCCGCAGCCCATGATCTCCACCCAGCCGCTGTGCTTGCATACCGTGCAGCCCTTTCCGCCGCAAATGGTGCAGCTCATGTCCACCTCGGCGCTGGGCTCGGTGAAGGGGAAATAACTGGGCCGCATGCGGATATTCACCGCTGGCCCGAAGAGGCTTTTGGCAAAATGGTCCAGCGTGCCCTTCAGCTCGGCAAAGCTCACGCCCTGGTCCACGTACAGCCCTTCCACCTGGTGGAACATGCAGTGGGCGCGTGCGCTGATGGCCTCGTTGCGGTACACGCGCCCGGGCGAGATCGTGCGGATGGGCGGTTTTCCGGCTTCCATGACGCGCACCTGCACGCTGCTGGTGTGGGTGCGCAGTGCAAACCCGCCGGGGCCTTCCACGAAGAAGGTGTCCTGCATATCGCGGGCGGGGTGCTCGGGGGGGAAGTTCAGGGCACCGAAATTGTGTCGGTCATCCTCCACCTCGGGCCCCTGGCTGATGGTGTAGCCGATGCGCGCGAAGATGTCCGAAATGCGCTGCCGCACGATGCTGATCGGGTGTTGGCTGCCCGGAATGCCCGTGAACGCGGGTCGCGTGGCATCCGATTCCGCTCCCGGTCCTTTCGCGGGCGTTTCATCGGCCGCAGCTTTCATCTGCTCCCAGCGTTCCCGGGCCGCATTTTTCAATTGGTTGAGGCGTTGGCCCCACAGTCGCTTTTCTTCCGGGGGCACTTGCTTGAGCTCATCCAGCAGGAGGGTCACCTGGCCGTTGCGGCCCAGCATGGCCACGCGGAATGCTTCCGCTGCGGCCGCGTCACCAGCCTGTGCGGCTGCAATTGCGGCTTCTGTGGCCGCCAAGCGTTGTTCAAGGCTCATTGGATCACGCGCATCCACATGCGCACATCGGCCAGAGGCCGGTCTTGGTTGTCACAAGGCATGCTGGCAATGCGGTCCAGCACGTCCATGCCTTCCAGCAATTGGCCGAACACGGTGTAATTGCCGTCCAAATGGGGAGTGCCGCCCTCTGTCCCATATACTTCGACCTGCCCGGGCGTGTAATGGATCGCCATGCTGTCCGGACGCATGCTGTTTTGCCTCGCTTCCGCGCCTGCGAGGTCCTGGGGTGCCCATTGCCGCCCCTGGACAATGTAGAACTGGCTGCCGCTGCTGCGCTTTCCAGGATTTAGGTCATCCCCTTCACGCGCGGCTGCCAGGGCTCCCTTCCGGTGGAACAGCCCGGGCCTGAACTCCGGCGGCAATGTGTAGTCCGGGCCACCGTCGCCCAATGTCTTGGACCGATCATTGGCATTCTTGCTGTCCGGATCGCCGCCTTGGATCATGAATCCTTGGATCACGCGGTGGAACAGGGTACTGTCATAATACTGGGCCCTGACCAGCTTGAGGAAATTATCGCGGTGTACCGGTGTTTCATTGTAGAGCTCCACCACCATGCGCCCCAAGGTGGTGTTGATCTCCACCAGATGGCGTTTTTCCTGAGGTGCCGGTTGGGCTGCCGAAGTGGTGGCCACGCCCAGCAGAAGGCAGGTGGCAAGGGCCAACCCTGGGAAGGTTTGCGCAGGCGATCGCCCGTTCGTTATTTTTGGCATCTTCACGCGGTGGCTGATGCCGCCAAAAGTAACCAACACGTCCGCCCATGTCCGTTAAGGTGTTTCTCTTTCCCGCCCTGTTGATCATGCTGGGATCCGGCCTCGGCGCATGCAACAAGGAAAAGGCCACGAAGGCGGAGATCACGGTCCTGGATACGGCAGGTGCCGCGGTTCCGGGGGCTTATGTGAAGCTTTTTGCCAATCCCACAAACCCGCTCCAGGCGGATTTTTCCCAGCTTACCATGGAGGGCAATACCGGATCGGACGGCAAAGTGACCTTCGATTATTCGGACTTTTACAAGCGGGGGCAGGCGGGCTTCGCCGTGCTGGACATCCTTGCAAAAAAGGACTCGCTCAGCGGGGACGGCATCATCCGCATCGAAGAGGAGCAGACCAACGAGGAGACCGTGACGATCGCCTTCGGGAATTGAGCGTTTGGCCCTTGGGTGGTCAGTGCTCTTCGAAATAGTGCAGAACGGCCTCTTTCATCAAGTGCTCCTGTTCCTTGGCGTTGAGCACGGGCAGGTCCTTGATGCGTTCGAAGTGCGGCCAGCCGTCGGCATCACGCCCCAATTCCCGGTAGTAGCCGTAAGGGGTGAGCAGCACGGAAATGGCCACGTGCATTAAGTTCACTTTCTCATCCTTCTTGAAGTTCCGCGCATGTTGCCCAAGCTCCTGCACACCGATCAGGAACAGGATTCCGTTCAAGTCAACGGGCATGCCGAAGCGTGTTTCAACCTTCTTGGCCAGTTCGCGCCAACGCTTTTCAAATACAAGGTCGAACATGAAATCCCAGCCTTGCCGGAATGGCACCGGGCGGGCGCCACGAAGGTAGGTGCGGGCCGAAGGCAACTGATGCGCTGAAAATTTTCATCGCCGGCCTGCCCCGGCATGGTGCCATTACCTTGCACGCATGAATTGGTTGGATTGGGCCTTCTTGGCCATTCTGGCAATTGCGGCCATTCGCGGGTTTTTCCGCGGGATTGTGGTGGAGCTGGCTTCTTTGCTGGGCATAGTGCTTGGGATCTGGGCAGCCGCCCGGTACAATGAAAAGGTGGCGGCCTGGGTTGGGCTCAACCCGGACCGGGAGGTGGTTTCCTTCGCCATCGCCTTTGTCGCCGTGATGTTGCTGGCCCACTTGCTGGCCAAGCTGATCACGAAGGGCCTGGACCTTGCCCAGTTGGGATTTCCGAACAAGGTGGCCGGCGTACTGTTCGGGGTGCTTCGCTCGGCCTTCATACTTAGCGTCATGGCCAATATCGTGGTTGCACGGACCGGGGGAAATGGTGCGCTGTCCGAAAGGATGTGCACGAATTCCGTTCTCTGCGGGCCGGTTCGGGCATTTGCACCGCTCATTGTTCCTGCGCTTGGGGAGAGCAAGTGGCTGCAGCGCGCCATTGATGAAGTGAAGGGAGGGGCGGGTGCATGACATTGGCGCGCCAATCAAGGAAGCTGCCAAACTTCATTGTTTTCCCCATGGCGCAAACGGTAGCTTCGTGCCATGTCCACGCACAAGCTACGCCCCGAAAGCCTAATGATGAGCCATGGCTACAAGCCGGAGCTCTCGCAAGGTGCGGTGAAATGCCCCATCTTCCAGACCAGCACGTTTGTTTTTCAAAAGGCCGAGGACGGAAAGGCCTTTTTTGAAGTGGCATACGGGCTGCGCGAACAGGGCGAGCAGGAAGAGCTCGGCCTGATCTACAGCCGCTTGAACAACCCGGACCTGGAGATCCTGGAGGACCGCCTCTCCCTGTGGGACGGTGCCGAGGACTGCGCGGTGTTTGAAAGCGGGATGAGCGCCATCACCACCACCCTGTTGGAGTTTCTTTCCCCCGGCGATGTGCTGTTGTTCAGCAACCCCATCTACGGCGGCACGGACCACTTCATCAAACAGACGCTCACCCGGTTCGGCATCGATGTCATTGGTTTCTATCCGTGGGAACAGGACCGGATCGGGGATGTGGTGAAGAAGAGCGGCAAGGCGGACCGGTTGCGGATGATCTACGTGGAAACGCCCGCGAATCCCACCAACATTCTCATTGACATTCAAGCCTGCGGCCGATTGGCAAAGGAATTGGGCACACCGGGGAAACCCGTGCTGCTGGCCGTGGACAACACGTACATGGGCCCGTTGTGGCAGCATCCCTTGAAGCAAGGGGCGGACCTTGTGCTCTATTCCGCGACGAAATACATCGGGGGCCATAGCGATGTGATCGCTGGTGCCTGCCTAGGAAGCAAACAGTTGATGGCGCGCGTTAAGGGCATGCGAAGCTTTCTGGGTTCCATGGCGGGGCCGTGGACCGGATGGTTGTTGCTGCGGAGCTTGGAAACGCTGAAGCCGCGGATGGAGACGCAAGCTCGGAATGCCGCACAGGTGGCTGAGTTCCTCAGGAAGCACCCGAAAGTGGAAAAGGTTCACTACTTGGGTTTCCTGGACACGCCGGAACAACAGGTCATTTTCGACGCGCAATGCCTCAGCGCCGGTGCCATGCTTGCCTTCGATATCCGGGGCGGGGAGGCGGAAGCATTTCGTTTCCTCAATGCCTTGAAGCTGGTGAAGCTGGCCGTGAGCCTGGGAAGCACCGAGTCGCTTGCGGAACACCCGGCTACCATGACCCACGTGGGCGTGGACCCCGTGGAACGCGAAAAACTGGGCATTACCGGCGGATTGGTGCGCCTGAGCGTAGGCGTGGAGCACCCGGAAGACTTGATCTGGGATCTGGGTCAGGCGCTGGAGGCTGTGTGATCCAACAACGTACAGGAAAAAGCAGAAGGCGGAGCGTGGGTCTGGAGCCTACCGGGCAACTGGTGCAAGTCGCGGCTTCCAGGGGCACCCGGCCTTTTCCCCATGGTCCGCGTTCCACCAACGACAGCCCCGGGTCAATAGACCATCAAGCGCGGCTCGGTCATCTCTTCCATGGCATAGCGCAGCCCTTCGCGGCCCAGGCCACTGTCCTTCACGCCGCCGTAAGGCATGCTGTCGATGCGGAAGCCGGGGATGCCGTTGATGATCACGCCACCCACTTCAAGTTCCTCATGGGCCTGCTTCACGTGGGCGAAGTTGTTGGTGAACACACCGGCTTGCAGGCCGTAGGTGCTGTCGTTCACACGGGCGATGCCATCGGCGAAGTCCTTCACCGGTTCGATCACGGTGATGGGTCCGAAGACCTCGGCGCAATCCACCTTCATGGTACGCCTGGTGCCGGTGAGCAGCGTGGCGGCGAACACGTTGCGTTCCGCGTCCACCGGCTTGCCGCCGGCGAGCAGCGTGGCGCCGCCCTTCACTGCTTCATCCACCCAGGTGGTGATGCGCTCATAGTCGCCCTTGCCGATGATGGGCCCCACGCTCACCTCCGGGTCGGCGGGATCGCCGCTCTTGAGGGCATTGAACTCCTTGGCGAGCAGGTCGCGGAATTTGTCGAACTCGGGCTCCACCACGAAGACACGCTGGGTGCTGATGCAGGTTTGGCCGGCATAGAGATTGGCGCCGATGGCCACGCTTTTGGCCGCGGCGGGCAGGTCCGTGCCTTCATCGATGATCACGGCTGCGTTGCCGCCCAGTTCCAGGGTCACCTTTTTCTTGCCGCTGATGGCCTTCAGGTTCCAGCCCACCGTGTCGCTGCCGGTGAAGCTGAGCATGGCGATGCGATCGTCCTTCACCATCTGCTCCGTGAGCGCGGTGGCGCAGATCAACACGCTGAAGGCGTCCTTGGGCCAGCCGATCTCCTCCATCATCTTGCCTAAGGCCAACGCGCTCAGGGGCGTTTTCTTGGCGGGCTTCAGCACCACGGGGCAGCCCACGGCCATGGCCGGCGCCACCTTGTGCAGCACCAGGTTCAGGGGAAAGTTGAACGGCGAGATGAAACTGCACGGGCCGATCGGCACCCGCTTCCACATCCCCATATAGCCCTTGGCGCGCGCCGATATGTCGAGCGGCTGGATCTCGCCATAGTTGCGCGTCGCCTCTTCGGCGGCGATGCGGAAGGTGTCGATCAGGCGCCCGAC
>CALMYC010000209.1 GCA_937873385.1 uncultured Flavobacteriales bacterium
TATTTGTGCGCGAAGGCAAGCCCGGTGCCCAGCGCGACCTGCGCGCCGACGATGCCGTGTCCGCCGTAGAATTTATGCTCGACGCTGAACATGTGCATCGAGCCGCCCTTGCCCTTCGAGATGCCGGCCGCGCGCCCGGTCAGTTCGGCCATGATGACTTTCGGATCGATGCCATAGGCGAGCATATGGCCATGATCGCGATAGCCGGTGATCACGCTGTCCTTGTCGCCGTCGAGCGCCGACTGCAGACCGACCGCCACCGCTTCCTGCCCGATATAAAGGTGGCAGAAGCCGCCGATCAGGCCGAGGCCGTAAAGCTGGCCCGCCTTTTCCTCGAAGCGGCGGATGAGCAGCATCTCGCGATAGAATTTCTCGAGCTCTTCGGGCGTCGCCGCATAGGGGACGGGCTCGCGCGGGGTTTCGCGATTGCTCGCGGCAGCTGGGGTGGATGCAGTCTTTTTTGGCGCGGCAGTCTTGCGCGCGGGTGCTTTTGCCAAGGCGATATCCTTTGCGTTTGGCCGTTACGGCAAGGCCCCTATAGGAGAGCGACGCCCCGCTTGGCAACGCCCCGCGGGCATGGCGCGACTGCGTGGCTACCTATGCATTTATCGGTGGGAAAGCGCCGGTCAGCGCTGGCCGTCGGCCTTGGGCGCGGGGGCCGCGGGCTTTTCCGCGGGGTCCATCGGAATGGCGATCTCGTCGGGGTGCATCACGCCCAGCTTTTCGCGAACATATTCGTCGGCCAGATCGGGATCGACGCGCTGTCGCCCGAGCAGGTTCACCCGGTTCTGCAGCTCGTTCTGCTTCTTGGTGAGCTCGGACAGGATGACGCGCTTCTTTTCGACCGACTGGCCGTAATCGCCCCACGCGTAAAGGCCGGTCGGCCCGAAAATGATATAGCCGATCATCGCCAGCACCGCGAGGATGATGATCATGATCAGGAACGCGCCGAACAGTGCGATGGTGCCGGGCACCTGGCCCATCTCCTCGCGCACCAGGTCATATTCCCCCGAAAGCCGCTGCCAATCCACGCCATTGTCCGGGCCAAGTGTGGCCATGGCCAATTGGCAGATGATGTCCGGCTCGCTGCGCAATTCGGCGCTGGCGGGCTCGTGCGCGCCTTGCGAGCGGTGCACCACGCTCATGCTGTCCTCCACCGTTACAAAGCGTGGTTTGCCGTTGTGCAGGTCGCGTTCGGTGCGGCCCAAGCACGGCAGGATGATCGCTTCCTCGCCGCTTACCACGTGGCTGCGGTTCAGCTTGGTGCTTACCTGCACGGTGAGGCTGCAGTCCATCAAGGCTTTTGCAGTCACCGCGCTGTCCGGCGTGGCACTGATGAAGTTGCCGCCCAGGGCGAAGAACACCTTGGCCTTGCCGTCGCGCATCAGCTCGATGGCGCGCACAACATCGGCGCCGTCCTCGCGCGGCGACTTGAATGTGTAGCGCGCATCCAACGCATCCAGCAATTGGGGCGAGGGCCTTTCGAAAATGCCCATGGTGCGGTCGCCCTGCACGTTGCTGTGGCCGCGCACGGGGCACGCGCCCGCCCCGGGCTTGCCGAAAGCGCCGCGCAGCAGCAGCAGGTTCACGATCTGGTGGATGTTGGCCACGGCGTTCACATGCTGGGTAAGGCCCATGGCCCATGCCACAATGATGCGGTCCGTGCCTGCGGCCAGGTCCGCCACTTCCTGCAACTGCGCCAACGGCACGCCGCACAGGTCCGCCATGGCCTGCGGATCGGTGTTGCGCAGGTCGGCGATGAAGGCATCGAAGCCCTCGGTCTTCGCATTGATGAAGATGCGGTCGAACGTGGAACCGGGCGCGGCATCTTCCTTGTCCAGCAGCAGGCGCATCACACCTTTCAAGAAAGCCACGTCGCTGTTGATGCGCAGGCCCACGTGCAGCGTGTGGAACATGGTGCCGTTCTTCAGCACGCTCACCGCGCTTTGGGGATCCACAAAGCCGCTTAATCCGGCCTCCGGCAGCGGGTTCACGCTCACGATCTTCCCGCCATTCTCCACGCATTTCTTCAACGCGCTCAGCATCCGGGGGTGGTTGGTGCCGGGGTTCTGCCCCATGATGATCAGGAGCTTCGCCGCGTACAGGTCGTCCAGCGTTACCGTGCCCTTGCCCACGCCGATGGTTTCGCCCAGGCCGGTGCCGCTGCTCTCGTGGCACATGTTGCTGCAGTCCGGCAGGTTGTTGGTGCCGTATTGGCGCACGAAGAGCTGGTAGAGGTAGGCCGCCTCATTGCTGGCGCGGCCGCTGGTGTAGAAGATGGCCTCATCCGGGGAAGGCAGTGTGTTGAGGTGCCCGGCGATGATGCCGTAGGCTGCATCCCAACCGATCGGCTCATAGTGGCTGCTGCCACGGCGCAGGATGAACGGTTCGGTGATGCGGCCGCTCTTGCCCAGCTCATAGTCGCTCCAATGGCTCAGCTCCTCTATGCTGTGCTGCTCAAAAAAGGCCCGGTCCACGCGCTTGGTGGTGGCTTCCTCGGCCATGGCTTTCACGCCGTTCTCGCAGTATTCCCCCAGCTTGCTGCGGTGGTGGGGGTCGGGCCATGCGCAACTGGGGCAGTCGAAGCCGTCCTGCTGGTTCATCCGGTTCAGGATCGTGATGCCGTCCAGCAAGCCTGTTTCCTCCCGGATGTGGGCCAGGGACTGCCAAAGGGCCGGGATTCCGGCCGCGCGGTCCTTGCGCTCGGAGAGTTTCAGCCCCGTGTGCTTGTCGGGCGGGAGCAGGGCAATGTTGCGGGAATTCATGGCACCAAGAAAATGAATGTATGGCGCGATGAAGGTAAACACATTGGGTTCGCCGGACCAATGTTCGGCAAAGCCCGTAACCGGACCGGGGCCCGGCGAACCAAACGTGTTGTTCCTGCCACCCCGGTGCATGGGAAGGCGGTTGAACAATTCCACCTTGAAACCAAACGGTACCTTCGCGGCCCAATTCAATCCAGTGCCATGAAATTTGCCACCAAGGCCGTGCATGCAGGCGTGGAGCCCGATCCTTCCACCGGGGCCATCATGACGCCCATCTTCCAAACCAGCACCTACGTCCAGGCCGCACCCGGCAACCACAAGGGCTACGAGTACAGCCGCACGCACAACCCCACCCGCACCGCTCTGCAACAGGCATTGGCTGCGCTGGAGAACGGCAAGCACGGGCTCTGTTTCGCCACGGGCATGGCCAGCATCGATGCGGTGGTGAAGCTGCTGAAGCCGGGCGACGAAGTGGTGAGCACCAACGATCTTTATGGCGGCACCTACCGTTTGTTCACCAAGGTCTTCGAACCCTTCGGCATCAAGTTCAATTTTGTGGACATGGGCGATCCCTCCAACGTCGCTGCCGCCATCACGCCAAAGACCAAATTGGTGTGGGTGGAAACGCCCACCAACCCCACGTTGCGCATTGTGGACATTGCGGCCATCGCCAAGCTCACCAAGGGCAAGGACATTTTATTGGCCGTGGACAACACCTTCGCTTCACCCTACCTGCAAAATCCGCTGGACCTCGGTGCCGATCTGGTCATGCACTCCGTGACCAAATTCCTGGGTGGCCACAGCGATGTGGTGATGGGTGCCTTGATCATGAATGATGATGCACTGCTGGAACGGTTGGCCTTTCTGCAGAACAGCTGCGGGGCCACACCTGGCCCACAGGACTGTTTTCTGGTGCTGCGGGGCCTGAAGACCCTGCACCTGCGCATGGAAAGGCACTGCGGCAATGGGCGTGCCGTGGCCGAATTCCTGGCCATGCACCCCAGAGTGGACAAGGTGTATTGGCCCGGGTTGCGGAGCCATGGCAACCATGACGTGGCCAAGCGCCAAATGCGCGACTTCGGCGGCATGATGAGCTTTACCATCAAGGGCGATAACATGGAGGATGCCATGCACTTCCTGCGCAACTGCAAGCTCTTCACCTTGGCGGAATCATTGGGCGGCGTGGAATCCCTGATGGGCCATCCCGCCAGTATGACGCACGCCAGCATTCCCCGCGCGGAACGGATGAAGTCAGGGGTTACCGATGCCCTGATCCGGCTGAGCGTAGGCGTGGAGGACGCGGAGGACCTGCTCGCCGACCTGGCACAAGCCCTGGGTTGAACAGGGCCACACGCAAGCGTCCACCGCATGAGGTCGCCGTTGGTCGGCAAATGGATCAAGCTTGTCGGAGGAATTTGGATACTGGTGGCGGGCCGCGACTTGGCCCCATCAACTTGGAACCCAAGAAAGGACCGCGCCTTTGTCAACTTTTGGCAAGAACGGAGCTGCGTTCGGGCTAACTTTGAACGTCTTAACTCCAAATGACGCCCCCTGCTTCCATGCACCATAAGATCTTTCGTGGGCTTGCTGCCGCTTTACTGATGTTGCCTGTGGCCCTTTGGGCACAGGAGAGTGATTTCCATTGCGGGGCCAATGAGCTCCAGCGGATGGGCGCGTTGATCGCAGGCCATCCGGAACGCGTGCAGGAAATTGCACAGGCCAATGCGCAATTGGAACATTACACGGCCACGTGGGGCGGTGATGCGGCGCGTGACGGGGATGCGTATGTCATTCCGGTGGTCTTTCACATCATCCACAACAACGGCCCGGAAAATATCAGCGACGACCAGGTCCGGGATGCGGTGCGCGTGATGAACGAGGACTACAACAAGTTGAACACGGAATGGCCCAATGTACAGCCTGAATTCCTGAACATCGTGGCCAATGTGGGCATCACCTTCAAACTGGCCCAGCTGGACCCGAACGGGAATTGCACGAATGGCATTACACGCACCGTGAGCACGCTGACGTACAACGGCGACCAGAACATGAAGAACCTGATCCAATGGCCCCGCAACCGGTACCTGAACGTGTGGGTGTCCGCCGGGGCCGGGGGGGCAGCCGGCTATTCCATGTACCCCTCGGCGGTTTCGGGTTCATGGGGCGCCCCTGCGGACGGCATTGTGATCCTCAGTGATTACGTGGGGGCCATTGGCACCAGCAGCTTGAGCCATTCGCACTCCCTGAGCCATGAAGTGGGCCATTGGCTCAACCTGAAGCACACCTGGGGAGACTCCAACAACCCGGGGCTGCCCCAGAATTGCGGCGACGATGATGGCGTGGCCGACACGCCGAACACGATCGGTTGGACCACCTGCAACCTGCGGGGCGCCACATGTGGTTCCGTGCTGGACAATGTGGAGAACTTCATGGAATATTCCTATTGCTCCAAGATGTTCACCAACGGCCAGAAAACCCGGATGCTGGCCGCGCTGAACAGCAGCATCGCCTCGCGCAACAACCTGTGGTCCGCCGCCAACCTGGTGCTTACCGGTTGCTCGGGCCCTGCGGTGCTGTGCATGGCGGACATGAGCGCGGACAAGCGCATCATCTGTGCGGGAAGCTCCGTCAACTTTTCAGATGAGAGCTACAACGGCGTTACCACCTGGGATTGGAACTTTCCGGGAGGCAGCCCGGCTTCCTCCACGAATGAGAACCCGGTTGTCACCTACGACGTGCCGGGAACTTATGACGTAAGCCTGACGGCGGGCAATAGCACCAATACCGTGAACACCCAGCGCCCGCAGTACATCATCGTGCTGCCCACCACCGGTGCACCACTGCCCTTCTCGGAAGGGTTCGAATCAACGCCCTCGTTGCCATCCGCCGATTGGATGGTGAACGACATCAACCAGGACGGCAGCTTCCAGACCAATGGATCGGCGGCATACACGGGTTCCAAGAGCGTGAGACTGGTGAATACCGCCGCCAAATCAGGCAATGTGGACGAGATGATCAGCAACACCATCGATCTCTCCACCAGCGGCCCCACCACGATCAGCTTCCGGTATGCCTTTGCCAAGCGCACCAACAGCGACAATGATGCCCTGCGCCTGTATATCAGCAAGGATTGCGGCCAGAATTGGGTGCTGAAACGCGCGCTTACCGGAACCGCCTTGTCCACCGCACCTGTGCAGGGTGGTTCGTTCACGCCCAATGGCCAGGGGCAATGGGGATACAGCGAGACCTCCCCGCTTTCCGGGGACTACCTGGCCGCCAACTTGCGGGTGAAATTCTGGTTCCAGAGCGGCGGAGGGAACAACTTGTGGCTGGATGACATCAACATCAATGGCACGCCCTTGGGGATTTCCGGCGCGGCTTCCGCCCCGGGTGCCTCAGTGAATGTGGTTCCCAATCCCGCTGGTGACCGCGCAGAGATCTTTGCAAACCTGCAGGATGCGGGCAAGGTCAGCGTGGACGTGCTTGACCTGCTTGGCCAGCAGGTGATGCACGTGGCAGGCGGCACGCGGCCTGCCGGTCCGGTGCAGTGGGCCATGGACTTGGGCAGCCTGCCCAGTGGCTTGTACCTGGTGCGTGTGCAACAACAAAATGCCGTGCAGGTGGTGCGCTTCACCAAGAATTGAACGAATACCGGAGGGTACCGACCAAGCGCGCCCGGCTAATTGCCGGGCGCGCTTCGTTGGCATGGCCTGGTGGTCCGCACGGCCGCGGGGGCCGGTGCGTTGCTGGTTGGAAAACGTCACTCCTTGTGCCCCACCAGGATGCCTACGCAGCCAACGGTGAGCATGTTGTTTCCACCTTGTCCTGTTTTGGGCACGTCGATGTGGACACTGAGCTTTTGCGTGGTGGCCACCTTGAAATCAAAGTGGTCACTGGGGGTGTCCGGCGTGCTTTCAAAGAGCGGTTTGCCGTTCGCGTCCAGCAATTGCCAGTTCACGGTGCCCAGGATGGGGTGGGCGCAGACGAGCAGCCTGTATTCCTGGCCACTGTAAAAGGTGAGGTCCACCTGGGCGTCTTCACCGGGCGCCAATTGTGCGGCATTGAACGTTTCGTTGAACTTGTACGGTGCCATGGAGGGCATGCACTTGTTCTTGGCGAAGCTGCGGCACTGTGCGTTGGCCACGGTGGGCAGCGCAGCGATCAGCAGCGCGCCAATGATCGGATGGAGATGCTTCATGGCCGGATCTAGTTGATATAGCTGGCGCGAATGGCGGTCACCGCTTCGGAGATCGATCGCAGTTGGTCGTCCGTGAGGGAGGCGGGAGGCGCGGTTCCGCCGATGGTGGTCACCCCGTTCTCCCGGGTCACCGTGCTTCCTCCGCCGGGCACCACCACGCCGGCGAACAAGTCGTCCAGCTGCTGCAGGTCCTTTTGAACGCTGGCCACGGCTGGGTCGTCCGGGCTGTAGGTTTTCACCAGTGCCAGCAGGTCGGTGAGGG
>CALMYC010000210.1 GCA_937873385.1 uncultured Flavobacteriales bacterium
CGATAAATGGAGTTCGACCCCGAAGGGTGTCGCACAAAATCCCACGCCTGACCGGTCATTAAGACGCGATAGCCCTGCGTGGCATGGGAATGCTTTTTTCCTGACGGGTACATTTGCGCCCCTCATGGCTAAAAGCAGCAATTTGAAGGGTGGCATTCCGATCTCTGTTTCCTTGGAACCATCGCTTCGGCAAGCCCATGTAAAAGGTGCGGCAGGCACGGACAAGCGCCGCCTGTTGTGGATCACGGTGCTGGCGGTCATTTCCGCCGTGATCATCGGTTTTTTGGCCAAGGGCATGGTGCTGTTGATCGACCTGATCACCAATATCTGTTTCCATGGCAGTTTCTCGCTGGAATATGTACCTCCCGGCCACAACCAATTGGGATGGTGGGTGGTGCTGGTGCCCACGCTGGGGGGCGTGGTTGTGGGGCTGATGGCGCTGTATGGCTCCAAGGCCATTCGCGGGCACGGCATTCCCGAGGCCATGGAGATGATCCTCACCAACCAAAGCAAGATCAAGCCGGCGATCACCTACCTGAAACCGATCTCCTCGGCCATCAGCATCGGAACGGGTGGCCCCTTCGGTGCGGAGGGCCCGATCATTTCCACCGGCGGGGCGCTGGGTTCCATGGTGGGCCAGCTGCTCCGCATTTCGCCCAATGAACGCAAGATCCTCCTGGCTGCCGGGGCAACGGCGGGCATGTCCGCCATCTTCGGAAGCCCCATCGCCGCGATCTTTTTGGCCATCGAACTGTTGCTTTTCGAATTTGCGCCGCGCTCGCTGGTGCCCGTGGCCCTGGGCTGCATCACCGGCGGTGCCATGCACCACCTGCTCTTCGGCAGCGACCCGATGTTCGCCATGCCGGCCATCGATCTCCCCGGCAACCATGCCTTGTTCATCTACAGCTTGATGGGCCTGATGATCGGCCTGTTGGCGCTTGCGATCACCAAGGCCGTGTATTGGGTGGAGGACTTGTTCGAGAAACTGCCGGTGCATTGGATGTGGTGGCCGGCGATCGGTGGGGTGTTCGTCGGCGTGATCGGCTATTTCGCGCCGCGCACGCTGGGTGTTGGGTACGAGAACATTTCGGAGCTGCTCAGTGGCCAAGCAACCATGACGCTGATCGTGAGCATGGCCGTGCTGAAGCTGCTTTCCTGGGGCATTGCATTGGGCAGTGGGACTTCCGGCGGCACACTGGCACCCTTAATGACCATCGGCGGTGCCATTGGCTGCCTGTTGGGCATGCTGGCGCAGCACCTGTTCCCATCAGTGGGGGTGGTGTTGCCGCTGGCGGTGCTGGTGGGCATGGCATCCATGTTCGCCGGGGCTTCGCGTGCGTTTCTCACCAGTGTGGTGTTTGCGCTGGAGACCACCGGCCGCAGTGAAGCACTGCTCCCGCTGCTTGGCGCTTGCGCGGCATCGTACCTGATCTCCTACATCCTGATGACAAACACCATCATGACGGAGAAGATCGCCCGTCGCGGAGTGCGCGCCCCGGATTCCTACGAACCGGATCCCTTGGAACTGGTCTCCGTGGAACAGGCGATGGACCGGCGTGTGCCCGTGGCACCCGGAACCATGGAGGCGGGGGAACTGCTGGCCACATTGGACCCCCAGGTGGAGCACCTCTTCATTACCGATGCGGATGATTCCTTCAAGGGCTTGGTCAGCGTTGCCGCGCTGCGCAATGTTCCGAAGGATTCCATGATCGCCAATTGGGCCAAAGTGCCCAACGTGGTGCGGGGCCATGATGACCTGCGAACCGCGGCCGGCGAGATTGCCCGCACACCCGCGCACGATCCAGTGGTGGTGGTGGAAGATGGCACCGTGGTGGGCCTGCTGAGCTTGGCGGCAGTGCTGAAGACGTACGGAGACCGCATTGAGGACCATACCGAGGACAACGCGAGCATCCTGTTGCACCGCCGCCGCCTGAAGGTGATGGTGCAAGGCAAACAGCTTTTCCGCAAGGTGGTGCGGCGGCACTGATGAACACCAAGTGGACGGGGTGCTTACTTTGACCCTCGGCCGAACCACCATATCCATGGCTTATTCCCGATTTCCGCAAGTACGCCTTACCCATCCCACCGGCCCGTCCGATCACTTGGACCCGTCCGCAGGGGTGGAATTTTATTTGGACGGCGAAACCACGGTGCGTGTATCGCTGCTGAAGCGGGAAGCGGAAGGGGACTGGGTGGTGCAGGTCTCCGGCGTGAAGGGTTCTGAAATTTCGGTGGATGATCGCGGTGGAATTATCGTTGTGTCCGGGAAGGTCAAGGTTCGACCTTGAACAAGCCCACAAGCGGCTTTCGCCAAGGACAGCATGGTAGGCGCGGTGGGGTAGGGCGGGAAGTGCCCGCGATCTATCCCAGGACGTCCTTCAGGAAATGCGCCGTGTGCCCCTTGCCGTTGGACACCAGTTCCTCCGGCGTTCCTTCAAAGACGATGCTTCCGCCAGCATCCCCGGCTTCGGGCCCAAGGTCGATCACATGGTCCGCGCAGGCGATTACTTCCTGGTTGTGCTCGATCACCAGCACGCTGTGGCCATTGTTGATCAGGGCGTTCAGCGCCTTCATCAGCTTGGCAATGTCGTGGAAGTGCAGGCCGGTGGTGGGCTCGTCGAAAATGAAGAGCGTGGGCTTCACCTCGTGGCCCTTGATCAGGAAGGACGACAACTTGATGCGCTGGGCCTCGCCACCTGAGAGGGTGCTGCTGCTTTGGCCCAGCTTCACATAACCCAGGCCGGTTTCCTGCAACGGCGTCAGCTTCTCCACGATGCGCTTCACGGCGCCGTGCTTTTCCTGGTGTGCCCCGAAGAACAGCAGGGCATCATCCACCGTGAGGTCCAGTAGCTCGGCCACGTCCAGTCCGTGGAACTTCACGTCCAGGATCTCTTCCTTGAACCGCTTGCCATGGCAGGCTTCACACTTCAGGCTGATGTCGGCCATGAACTGCATTTCGATGTGGACCTCGCCTTCGCCTTGGCATGTTTCGCAGCGGCCGCCATCCACGTTGAAGCTGAAGTATGCCGGCTTGTAGCCGCGCACCTTGGCCGTTTCCTGCTCACTGTACAGTTGACGGATGTCGTCCCAGGCCTTCACGTAGGTCACCGGATTGCTGCGCGAGGAGCGGCCGATGGGGTTTTGGTCCACCATTTCCACCGCTTGGATGCGGCGGATGTCGCCAGCCAATTCCTTGAATTCACCGGGGCGGTCTCCGCCGCCGCCTTCCAGCTCGCGCCGCAGGGCAGGGTAGAGGATTCGCTTCACCAGGGTGGTCTTGCCGCTTCCGCTTACGCCGGTGACCACTGTGAGCATGTTCAGCGGGAAGGCGACATCGATGCCTTTCAGGTTGTTCTCGTGCGCCCCTTTCACCACGATGCAGTCCTTCACCGGCCTGCGCCGCTTGGGCCGTTCGATCTGTTCACGTCCGGACAGGTACCGGGCCGTGAGGCTGTCACCGGCCATCAGCTGTTCAAAGGTGCCGCTGAACACCACTTCGCCGCCAAGGGTACCGGCTTCCGGCCCCATGTCGATGATGTGGTCCGCGGCGCGCATCACTTCCTCATCGTGTTCCACCACGATCACCGTGTTGCCGAGGTCGCGCAGTTGCTTCAGCACGTCGATCAGGCGGTGGGTGTCCCGCGGATGCAGGCCGATGCTGGGTTCGTCCAGGATGTACATGCTCCCCACCAGGCTGCTGCCAAGGGAGGTGGCCAGGTCGATGCGTTGTGTTTCACCGCCGCTGAGCGTGTTGCTGCGCCGGTCCAGGGTGAGGTAGCCCACACCCACTTCATCCAGGTAGGCGAGCCGGTTCACGATCTCCTTCAACAGGCGTTCGGCGATCTTCCGGTCGTGGGCGGGCAATTCAATCCCCCTGAAGAAGGCCAGGCATTCGGTGATGGGCAGCCTCACCAGTTCGGTGATGTCGCGTCCGGCCACCTTTACGAACTTCGCTTCCGGTTTCAGGCGGCTGCCGTGGCACAGCGTGCAGGTCGTCTTGCCCCGGTACCGGCTTGCCAATACGCGGTACTGGATCTTGTAGCTCTTCTGTTCGCAATACTGGAAAAAGGCATCAATGCCGTGCAGGCCTGGCGCTCCGTTCCAGAGCAAGTGGCGTTGAACTTCATCCAGGTCGCGATAGGGGCGGTGGATCGGGAAATTGTGCGCTGCGGACCCACGGACAAACTCATCTTTCCACTCACTGAGCTTCTCGCCGCGCCAAGGGGCCACGCAGTCCTCGTACACGGAAAGGCTCTTGTCCGGGACCACCAAGTCGGCATCGATGCCGATGATGTTGCCATAGCCTTCGCAGCGCGGGCAGGCGCCCACGGGGTCGTTGAAGCTGAAGAGGTTCGGCGTGGGTTCCTCGAAGGTGATGCCGTCCAGTTCGAAGCGATCACTGAACTCCAAGCGCTTTGGCTTGCCATGGCGGTCCTCGCCCACGAGGATGCAGGATCCCTGGCCTTCGAAGAATGCGGCCTCGGCACTGTCCGCCACACGGCTTTCCGCTTCCAGATCGCCAGGCGCCGTGGTGATGCGGTCCAGTACCAAGCTCCATGGTCCGTTGCCGAGCTTCTTGGCCAGCACCAAGTCCTCTATGCGCTGCACGGCATGGCCGTCATGCACGCGCGCGAATCCTTGTTGTTGCAGCACATCCAGGTGCTCGCGCAAGCTTCGTCCTCCGGGAAGCGTGATGGGGCTCATCAGCAGCACGGTGCTGCCCTTGGGAAAAGTATTGGCACCGGCCACCACGTCTTCCACGGTATCACGCTTCACCTCGCCGCCAGAGACAGGACTGAAGGTATGCCCAACGCGGGCGAAAAGGAGCTTCATGTGGTCGTACACCTCGGTGCTGGTGCCAACGGTGCTGCGCGGGTTGCTCGTCATCACCTTCTGCTCGATGGCGATGGCCGGGCTGATGCCGGAGATGCGGTCCACGTCAGGCTTTTCCAATCGGCCGAGGAACTGGCGGGCATAACTGCTCAGGCTGACCACGTAGCGGCGTTGCCCTTCTGCATAAAGCGTGTCGAACGCGAGGGAGCTCTTTCCGCTGCCGCTCAGGCCGGTGATCACCACCAGCTTGCCTCGCGGAATGTCCACGTTGATGTTCTTCAAGTTGTGCACGCGCGCACCTTCCACGCGGATGGTGCCGGGTGCCCGGCGGGGGTGGCGTTCCCCGGTGCGGGTGCCCGTTGCGGCAGCTTTTCCTGCGGCGATATGGTCGTTGATGCTTGACAAGGGGCGGCAAAATTACTGCCGGTTGAAGCGCGATGGAACCAAACTTTGTATATTTGGTCCGCACACAGGTGGGCCCGCCTGCACAATATGGCAAACCCGGGCAACGTTCCACCAACGCGCAACGTCTAGGACAAGTTCGCCCGCCTTGCGGGAGCAACACCAAAAAAACCAAAAGGACAGCCCATCGCATAGACCTCTACTCCCCGAAGTGCTCTTCACCCCTCTTCGGATTAATCAGGTAAGGTCATGCTGTCCAAGTCATTGCCAGACGTCGATCTCGTTCACCGCTATGTGGGTGGTGATGAGTCCGCTTTTGAGACCCTGCTGCACCGCCACAAGCGGAAGGTTTGGTCGCACATCTTCCTGATGGTGCGGGACCGGGAGATCACCGAGGACCTCTTCCAAGATGCGTTCATCAAGGTGGTTCATCACCTGAAGGCGGGCAAATACAATGAGGAAGGCAAGTTCCTGCCATGGGTGATGCGCATAGCGCATAACCTGGTGATCGACCATTTCCGGCGGAACAAGAAGATGCCGATGGTGCGCAGCACGGACGAGTACGATGTGTTCGCCACGCAGGCCCAGCCGGGCAAGAACGTGGAGGAGCGGATCGTGAATGCCCAGATCGACGAAGACGTGCGGAACATGATCGACAGGTTGCCACCGGAGCAAAGGGAGGTTGTGGTGATGCGCACGTACCTGGGCATGAGCTTCAAGGAGATCGCGGAACATACGGAAGTGAGCATCAACACGGCATTGGGGCGGATGCGTTACGCCCTGATCAACATGCGGAGAATGATCAAGCAGCACGGCCTGCAGCTGGAACGGGCCTGATCCCTACGCGTGAGGGATCCCGCCCCAGGAACGTCGGCCCGTAAGCCGGCGTTCGTGTTTTACATGCTCCCAGGTGCAAGTTCAGGCCTGCGGCAGTGCTTTTCGCGTTTCCACCGCTCCATGCAATAAGCGGTTGCCGAAGCCCGTTCTTCAGCAAAATTCCACCGCATGGCACACACTACACTTCGGAAGTCCTTCCGCAATCGCTCCGAAATGCCCTCCCTCGCAGGCCCCAGGCCATCCACGTTGAAGACCATCTTGAGCTACAGCAAGGCACTCAAAGTGGTCAAGGTTCCGCCGGTGGGGCAAGTGGACGTGGTATTGAACTGAGCAGAAGGGAGGGGCCTGAAGGAAGCGTCCGATCGGACGCTTCGTTCCTTGGTGGCAAGGCGTTAAGGCGGTGCGCCACCTACTTCCGGAACAATTCCTTCCTTCCAACCACCTTGCAGATCGGGCATTTCCAAGGGTCATGACCACGGGCGGGGCAGTGCTCCCGCCCGTAATAAATGATCTGCAAATGGAGCAGGTTCCAAGATTCCTGCGGGAACAGGCGCTTCAGGTCAGACTCGGTCTGCTCCACACTTTTGCCGTTGCTCAGACCCCAACGCCAAGCAAGACGGTGGATGTGGGTATCCACCGGGAATGCAGGCACGCCGAAGGCTTGGGACATCACCACGCTGGCTGTTTTGTGGCCCACGCCGGGCAAGGCTTCCAGGTCCTTGAAGGAGTTGGGCACTTGTCCGCCGTGCTTGGCCAGGATGATCTCCGAAAGGCCGTGCAATGCTTTGCTCTTGGCTGGTGAGAGGCCACAGGGTTTGATGATCTCGCGGACCTCCGCCACGTCCATTGCAGCCATTTGCCGGGGATTGCCTGCCTTGGCGAACAGGAAAGGAGTGACCTCGTTCACCTTCTTGTCCGTGCATTGCGCGCTCAGCACCACGGCCACCAGTAGGGTGAACGCGTCGGTGTGGTGCAGCGGAATGGCCGGGTGCGGATAGAGTTGCTGCAAGGTGCGTGACACAAACGCTGCTTTTTCCTGCTTGGTCATGGGTGTTGGTGGTCGGGGATCACCACGCGCAGCCTTTTGGGCTCCAGGCGGAATTCCACTTCATGTCCGATCTCCACGGGTTCACCGTCCAAGTGGGCGAGCGTACCGGCC
>CALMYC010000211.1 GCA_937873385.1 uncultured Flavobacteriales bacterium
TCCCTATGTGCTTTGGGAACTGTGGCGCTTCATCAAGCCCGGATTGGGCGGAACGGAACGGGGGGCCGTACGGGGCGTGGTGTTTTTCGCCAGCCTGCTCTTTCTGCTCGGGGTGGCCTTCGGATACTACGTGCTGGCACCCATGAGTATCCAGTTCCTGGGCACCTACAAGGTAAGTGAATCCGTGCCGAACCTGGTGGACCTGAACAGCTACATTGGAACCATTACCTCGTTGACCTTGTGGACCGGGGTGGTGTTTGAGCTGCCCATTGTCGTGTACTTCCTGGCCCGCACCGGGCTCCTCGGGCCATCCTTCCTGCGCACTTACAGGCGGCATGCCTATGTGGTCATCCTCTTCATCGGTGCCATCATCACCCCGCCGGACGTCACCAGCCAATTGTTGGTTTCCATTCCCTTGATGGGATTGTACGAGCTGAGCATTTTCCTGGCGGCCTACACGGAAAGGAAACTGTTGAAGGCCAAGGCGGCCGAAACCGCGCCGCCGCACCGATGAAGCACAGCCAGCTACGCCTTTTTTCCGTCTGGGCGGCATTGGCATTTGTGGCGGTGGCACCAGCGCTCAAGGCACAAACCACGCGCATCACCGGCGTGGTGACCGATGCCGGCACCGGGGAACCGCTGCCCTTCGTGAACATCAGCTTCGTGGACGGCCGGGTGTCCACCAATTCGGACGTGGACGGCACCTATGCCCTGGACACCTACTATGCCACGGACAGCATCCGCGCCGTAAGTGTGGGGTACGTGCCGCTCACCGTACGCGTGAAGCGCGACGCGGCACAGACCATCAACTTGCCGCTGCACCCGGTCACGGAAAAGCTCCCGGACGTGGTGGTCACCTACCAGGGCAATCCGGCCTGGCCCATCATGCGCAGGCTGGTGGCCAACAAGCCTGCGAACAACCGGGAAAAGTTGGCGGCCTACCAGTACGATGCCTACAACAAGGTGGAGTTCGACCTGAACAACATCACGGAGGACTTCAAGAAGAAGAAACTGTTCAAGGACTTCGCGTTCATTTTCGACCATGTGGACACTGCAGGAGACAAGCCCTTCCTGCCCATCTTCATGACCGAGGCCGTGAGTGACGTGTACTACCGCCAGCACCCCAAGGCCCGCAGGGAAATGATCCATGCCACCAAGGTCAGTGGGGTGGAGAATGAAAGCATCACCCGGTTCATGGGCGACATGTACCAAAATGTGAACATCTATGACAACTTCCTGGTGCTCTTCGGAAAAAACTTCGTGAGCCCCATCGCGGACGGCGGCAGGGGCTTCTACGACTACCACCTGCTGGACAGCAATTGGGTGGGGCGGCATTGGTGCTACCTGATCGCCTTCCGGCCCAAGCGCGTGCAAGAGCTGGCCTTCACCGGCAGCATGTGGGTGAACGACACAAGCTACGCCGTGTGCCGGATCGAGGCCACCATTTCCCCCGGAGCCAACTTGAATTTCGTGCAAGGGTTCCAGGTAAAGCAGGAATATGATGAAGTGGTGCCCGAAGTGTGGATGCTCACCAAGGACCAATTGGTCGTCGACTTGAACGTGGTGCGCGACCAGGGCGAGCCGAACAAACACCCCGTGCAAGGATTCTACGGCAGGCGGACCGCCAGCTACCGCGATTTCGTGATCAACAAACCCCTGCCGGACAAGTTTTACGCCGGTGCGGACGAAGTGGTGATGGACATTGACCCGCTCAGCCTTGGCGCGGACTATTGGGACCAGCACAGGCATGAGAACCTGACCAAGCAGGAATTGGCGATCTACCACATGGTGGACACCATGAAGACCATTCCCAGGTTCCGCACTTACGTGGACATCGTTTCAGCGGTCACCACGGGGTATTACACCAAGGGCAAGATCGACCTGGGGCCGTACTTCACCGCGTACAGCTTCAATGCCGTGGAGGGCAGCCGGGTGCGGCTCGGCGGCCGCACCAGCTCCAACTTCAGCACCCGCCAGGAGCTCGGGGCCTATGCCGCCTACGGCACCCACGATGGACGGTTCAAGTTCGGGGTGGGGGGGAAGACCTTCGTCAGCAAGCGGTCACGCCAGATCGTTGAGCTGGGCTACAAACAGGATGTGGAACAACTGGGTGAAAGCGTGAACGCCTTCCGCCAGGACAACATACTCAGCAGCGTGTTCCGCCGCACGCCGAACAACAAGCTCACGTTGGTGGAGGAGACCAGGGCAAGTTATCAGCGCGAATGGTTCACAGGCCTGGACAACACGCTGATGCTGCGTTACAGGACCCTCTTCCCACTGGGCTCCCTGGAATACCTGCGGCCAGTTGCAGGTGGCGAACCCGCAGTGCGGATCAACGCCATACAAACGGCGGAGATCAGCCTGAACACCCGCTTTGCGTACAAGGAAAAATATGTCAGCGGGGACTTTACGCGCATCAGCCTCGGCACCAAATACCCCACGGTGGAACTGCACCTGGCCACGGGCCTGCCCAAACTGGCCCAGAGCGAATTTGGCTACCGGAAAATGGTGGCCCACGTGTACCAACGGGTGCAGGTGGGCGCCTTCGGCTGGATGCGGATCAACGCGGAAGCCGGCCGCATCTGGGGCGACCTGCCCTACCCCTTGCTGATCCTGCACAGCGGGAACGAGACGTTCTACTACGACGACCTGGCGTTCAACACGATGAACTACTTCGAGTTCATCAGCGACCGCTACGCGCAACTCTTCGTGGAGCACCATTTCGAGGGCCTCTTTTTCAACCGCATCCCGTTGCTGCGCCGCCTGAAATGGCGTGAAGTGGTGGTGGGCAAGGCCGTGGTGGGCGAATTGGACCGGGCCCGGACGGAAAGGGAAATGCTGCTGCTGCCCGGCATGTACAGCCTTGACCAGGGGCCGTTCGTGGAACTTTCCGCCGGTGTGGAGAACATCCTGAAGGTCTTGCGCGTGGACGGTGTATGGCGCCTGCGCTACAACGACCATCCCGGTACCAACCTGTTCGCCTTACGTTTGAAGCTCGACATCAATTTCTGAATGATCTTGCGCGCCGACCACATCATGAAACGATACAAGCGCCGCATTGTGGTGGCGGGTGTGAGCGTGGAGGTGAAGCAGGGCGAGATCGTGGGCTTGCTGGGTCCCAACGGCGCAGGCAAGACCACCAGCTTTTACATGATCGTAGGACTGGTGAAACCGAACGGGGGACGTGTGTACCTAGAGGACCAGGACATCACGGACCTGCCGATGTACAAAAGGGCACAGCAAGGCATCGGCTACCTGCCGCAGGAGGCCAGCGTGTTCCGCAAGCTCAGTGTGGAGGACAACATCAAGGCCATCCTGGAAATGACCAGGCTAACCAAGGCGGAGCAGCACCGGAAGCTGGAAAGCCTGTTGGACGAGTTCAGCCTGCAGCATGTGCGAAAGAACATGGGCGACGTGCTCAGCGGGGGGGAACGCAGGCGCACGGAGATCGCGCGGAGCCTGGCGACTGAACCGAAATTCATCCTGCTCGACGAACCCTTTGCAGGCGTGGACCCCATTGCCGTGGAGGACATCCAAGGCATTGTGTCGCATTTGAAGGAGCGCAACATCGGCGTGCTCATCACCGACCACAACGTGCAGGAAACCCTCAGTATCACGGACCGGGCCTACCTGCTCTTCGAGGGCAAGATCCTGAAGCAGGGCACCGCGGAAGAGCTCGCGGCCGACGAGCAGGTGCGGAAAGTGTATCTCGGCCAGAACTTCGTGTTGCGCCGATCGGCGGCTGCAGGGTCTTGATCGGCAGGAAAAGATCAATTCCTCTTTTAGGGACACATGCCGGAACATCTACTTGCCTTACTGGAGTGGACCGCCGTGGCGCTCAACGTGGCGTTCACCTTGTGCATTGCATGGGAAAAGCGCATCGGATGGATGTTCGGCTTTGTGGCCGGTTGCATTGGCGTTGGGCTTTATGCGTTGGCGCACACCTGGGCCATGAGCGCGCTCAACGGATATTATATCGTGATGGCCGTCTACGGATGGTGGCGCTGGGGTCAACGTGAGGATGGCCGCATCCGTGTGCAGTCGTGGGCGTTTCATGCCGTCGTTGTTCCGGCGGGACTGTTGCTGGCCTTTGGTGCAGCTGTGTTGCTGGGCCAATACCTCAATGGCAGCTACCCGCACTTGGATGCCTTTGTCACCGTGTTCAGCTTCATCGCCACGTGCGGCGCGTGCTCCGAGCCCAGGCAATAGGAAAGATTGACCACGCGCTCGGGTCGTACCTTGGCCATGACCGCCATCAGGTCGTCGAACTGCGTGACGTCGCCGCGCAACGAGGCGACCTTGCCGGCGAGATCGGCGAAGGAATGCGCCGCCGGATTGATGTCCATGCAAGCGACGCCGTGGCCCTGCCGCGCGAGCAGGCGCACGAGGCGATGGCCGATGAAGCCG
>CALMYC010000212.1 GCA_937873385.1 uncultured Flavobacteriales bacterium
TCAGCGTTGACATCCAGGACATCTACGGCAAGCAGGTGTATGGCCAGGCGTTCGGCAACAGCGGGGAGCGGTTCAGCACCATCCTGCAACTGCCGAAGGACATCGCGGCGGGAGTTTACATGGTGAACATCACGGTGAACGGCGTGAAGACCGTGCAGCGCCTGAGCATCATCAAGTAAGAACCGACCTCAGGAGTCCCCTGCGGGAGACCTGAAGAAGCATAGCCGAAGGGCCGTTCCGCAAGGAGCGGCCCTTCGTGTTTGGGGAAGGGGCCTTGCACCTTGACCTTTAACGCCCGAAAGGGAACCGCGGCACCCGTGAAGAAAGAACGAGTGCGTTCCCGCCACGGTCGATGGGAACGAATGCATCGACTTGCCCTTTGCATGGATCCACATGAAGACCCGGGAGGCAGGCTACTGCATCTGATCATCCTTGTTGACGGGAATGCAATGTGCGACACCGTTGGTATCGACACCCGTGCGGGGATGGTTGCTCCGCCATACGACTTGCTCCGGGGACACGTTCGGCCTCGCATCAAGCTGCGACCGGATCATTCAAAATGGAGACCACTTGTTGGCGGCAGTGTTCGGTGCAAGGTTCGAAAGCGCAGCGGCAGCATGGGTTCCATTGCGGAGATATGGCCCAAGCCGGAGCCTGCGAAGCGCATGTTGCCGCAACAGTTCCGGACCGTGATGGAACCACAACAGCATTGTCACGATCAAATGGACGATCCAACCCGAACGGTTCGCATTGTCCCCCCCTTGCCTCCTGGAACCTCCGGAGGTGAACACCCTGCGGGGTTGCAATCGGGCAAAATCTACCGGACCTGGGTTTCGAATGGTGATGGCCAAACTGGCCAAGCAAACTGGGGCCGGCTCATGCCAACCAGCCTGTTGCAAGTCCAGTCCCGGCGTGGTGATGTGCTGGAAAAAGCACGGCTGTGTAGGCCATGACAGGTTGAAGCAATTCAGCGCATATGTGCAGCCCGGCTGCCACAAGGGCTTCTTGTGCGCCCCATACAACCGATCCGCAACGGGCCGTGCAACCCGATCGAAAGGAAGGGGCGGGCGACGGCCGCAACGGGACGATCACCGAGCTACCGCAACGGTGCGCTCCCAAGCACCCACACCGGCAATACTGCCGCGCAAGAGATAACTACCCGGGGCCAAACCGGATACATCCAGGCTCAACAGGGCATTTGCTCCAGGCCATTCCATAATTTGGATGGTTTTGCCCAGGACATCCAACAGCATCACCGAATACGACGGCTTCACGCCATCGTACCGCAGATCGAGCCGGGACTGCGCGGGTTGCGGATAGACCAACGGCTGAAATGTGCCATGTTCCACCACACCCAAGGAATTGACCAGCACCCCCTCCGAGACAAGGATGCACGGGGGACCAAAGCCCACCCGGACCTGGTACGTTCCGTTTTGTTGGGGCACATAGCTCTGTCCGGTGGCCCCTTGGACGGGGGCCCCGTTGAGGAGCCACTGCCAATTGTTGCCTGCCGTGCTGGTCAGGGTGGTTCCGTCAAAACTGGCCACCGGGTCCGGCATGGGGCAGGCATCGACGATCTTCTTGACGGTGCCGTGGTCCACGTCCGATACATACAGCTCGCCATGCTGATCCTCACCGAAGCCGGAATACCCGCTGTTGTTCGTGAGCAGCAGGGTGTCCACCTCGTAGTTGGGACCGAAGGTGATGAAATCCCCGCTGCAATAGTCCGTGAAAATGTACTTGCCGTACAAGTGCTGAAAGCTTCCCCTGTACACATAGCCACCGATCACCGAGCACCAGCCTTGGCTGCCATGGTTGAAGGCGGCCACGGGTTCCGTGAAAGGACCATCCGAAGAGCAACCGGTCTGGCTAACACCCGGAGTCGGTACAAAACCCTCACGGCACCGCCAGCCGAAGTTGGGCCCTCCCCCGCTTCCGGAAGGCCAATGGTCCACTTCTTCCCAGGCATTCTGGCCAACGTCCCCGATCCACAGGTCCCCGTTCAGGCGGTCGAAACTATAGCGCCACGGATTGCGCAGCCCACTGGCCCAGATCTCCGGCAGGGTATCCTGTGCGCCCACAAAAGGATTGTCCGGAGGTATGGCATAGGTGGAATTATGCTGGGACACATCAATGCGGATCAGCTTGGCCAAAGGGGTGTTCATGTTCTGCCCGTTGCCATTGGGGTCATTGCCGCTGCCTCCATCACCAAAACCGCAATAGAGGTATCCGTCCGGCCCGAATTGCAGGCATCCGCCATTGTGGTTCCAATAAGGCTGTGGCACCGCGTACAGGACAACCTCGCTGGAGGGATCGGCTGAATTGGGGTCTGCACTGACCTGAAAGCGCGAGATGCGGCTGGTTCCCGCGCCACTCCCATGGATGTAGTACACGTAGAAAAAGCCGTTGGTGGCATAGCCCGGATCAAAGGCCATTCCCAACAAGCCCTGTTCACTCGCACTGCTGTTCACCTGGCTGGTGATGTCCAGGAAGGGTGCGGAAAGTACCTGCATGCTGTCCGTGATGATCTTGATCGTTCCCGGCCGGTTCACCACGAAGAGGCGGCTGTCGCCCGCATTGGCAACGCACACGGGACCATTAAGGCCCGTGGCCCAGGTGTGCAAGGCGATCCTGGCGGGGTTCGGCTGTGCATTGGCACAAGCGGAAAGCAGTGCAACGAGGGCAAGGAAGGAATTTTTCATGTTGGTTGACCAGGTGTCGGGCCAGTCTTTGACAGCCCAAAGTAAGGCACCCCGGAGCCTACCTGATGCAACCAGCTACATTTGCGGCCCTTTTTTGTCCATGGGCCAGCAGCAGGAAATAGCCAAGCGGCGCACATTCGCCATTATCAGCCACCCGGATGCGGGGAAAACCACGCTCACGGAGAAATTCCTCCTTTATGGGGGTGCGATCCAAACCGCCGGCGCCGTAAAAAGCAACAAGATCCGAAAGGGCGCCACCAGTGATTTCATGGAGATTGAACGGCAACGCGGGATCTCCGTGAGCACGTCGGTAATGACCTTTGAGTACGGTGGCGTGCTGATGAACTTGCTGGACACGCCCGGCCACAAGGATTTTGCGGAAGACACCTACCGAACGCTCACCGCGGTGGACAGCGTGGTGCTGGTGATCGACTCCACGAAAGGCGTGGAACCGCAGACTGAACGGCTCATGGAGGTGTGCCGTATGCGGAATACGCCCGTGATCGTGTTCATCAACAAATTGGACCTGGAGGGCCGTGATGCATTCTCCCTTTTAGATGAGCTGGAGGAAAAACTATCCATCCGTGTGCGTCCGTTGAGCTGGCCGATCGGCGTGGGAGCGACCTTCCAGGGAGTCTATGACCTCTTCGACCATGACTTGCGGCTGTTCGAGGCCGGCAAGACCAAGCGTGAAGCATCGGACGAGCGATTCGACAGCCTCGCGGACCCGCGCCTTGACCAGCTCCTGGGTGCCGACCCTGCCGCTGAACTCAGAAGCGAGGTTGAACTGGTGAACGGGGTGTACGACCCGCTGGACCTCACCGCGTACAGGGAAGGTGCGGTGGCGCCGGTCTTCTTCGGCAGTGCCTTCAACAATTTCGGCGTGCGCGAAGTGCTGGACACGTTCATCCGCATCGCCCCGCCACCGGGGCCCCGCGAAACGGACAACGGCACCGTGTTCCCGGAAGACCCTGCCTTCAGCGGCTTCGTGTTCAAAATACACGCCAACCTGGACCCCAACCACCGGGGCCGCGTGGCCTTCCTGCGCATCGGTTCCGGCCAATTCAAACGGAACACCTTTTACCACCACGTGCGGCTGGACAAGCAGCTCCGCTTCGCCAATCCAACCGCATTTCTCGCCGCCCAAAAATCACTTGTGGAGGAAGCGTGGCCCGGGGATGTGATCGGCCTGTTCGATACCGGCAACTTCAAGATCGGCGATACCCTCACGGACGGTGCCGTGTTCAACTTCCATGGCATCCCCTCCTTCTCGCCGGAACTCTTCCGCGAACTGGTGAACATGGACCCCATGCGCAGCAAGCAGTTGGACAAGGGGATCCGGCAGCTTACCGAGGAAGGTGTGGCGCAACTGTTCACCCAGCAACCCGGGAACAAGAAGATCGTAGGATGCGTGGGTGAGCTGCAGTTCGACGTGATCCGCTATCGGCTGGAACACGAATACGGGGCCAATTGCGCCTTCCAGGGCATTGCGGCGCACAAGGCCTGCTGGCTGACCAGCACTGACCCCGCCGCGTTGCAGGCTTTCATCCGGATCAAGTCCACCCAAGTGGTGCAGGACAAGGACGGCAACCCGGTGTTCATGGCTCCATCCGCCTATATGCTGGACCTGGAGCGCCGCAACAACCCGGAGATCACCTTCCACCTGACCAACGAGTTCAAGACGTTGCCGGTGTAGCGCGTGCCGCGAAGCGGGCGATCATGCAACCTGCCCGTGCGGGAAAGCGTCAAAGAATCGTTAATAGCCGGCGGCACGTGCCGCACCCCTCTACTTTTGCTTTCATGCGAACCACCCTCTTGATCCTTGCCGCACTACTTGCCGGAACCCTTTGCGCGCAAGACAAGCGCGAGCTGAAATTCACCATTGATGGCACCGCACACGACACGGTCTTCCTGGCCAACTACTATGGCAACAAGCTGTATTATGCGGATACCACCGTGGCCAATGCCAAAGGCGTGACCCTCTTCAACCGCACCAGCGGGTACAAGCCCGGCGTGTACGCCCTGGTGATCCCAGGCCCGAAGTATTTCGAGTTCCTGGTGAACGAGCCCGCCGTGGAGATGAAGAGCGATACCGGTGCCCTGAACGAGCACCTGACCGTGGTAAGGTCGAAGGAGAACCAGCTCTTCCTGGCCTATGTGCACTTTCTGGGGGACAAAAAGACCGAAGCGGACGCGGTGACCAAAAGGATGGATGCCACGCAGGACCCCATCGCCAAGGCCGCTGCCAAGGAACAATTGAAAAAAATGGAATCCGAGGTGCTTGCGTACCAGAACAACCTGGTACAGGAAAATCCAGGCACCTACGCAGCGAGCATTGTAAGGATGAGCATTGCCCCGGAGCAGAAGGAGATCCGCAAGGCGGACGGCACCGTGGACAGTTCCGCGACCTACTACAACTACCGCGCCCACTTCTGGGACAACACGGACCTGAAGGACCCGAAAAACTTGCGGACGCCGGTGTTCCAGAACAAGTTCGATGAGTACATCGGCAAGGTGGTGCCGCAGATCCCGGACACCATCAACAGGTGCGCCGATGAGCTGATCAAGCGCATGGACGACAACGGCGACCTGTTCAAGTTTGCGGTGAACGGGATCACCTACAAGTACGAAACCAGTGACATCATGGGCATGGACGCGGTGTTCGTGCACATGGCGCAGACCTATTACTGCCCCAAGGACGGGTCCAAGAGCCGCGCCACCTGGATGGATGCCGACAAGCTGAAAAAGCTCTGTGAACGCGCCGACAAGGAGGCGCCCCTGATCATCGGATCCGTGGGCATGAACATCATTCTGCCGGACACCACCGAGGGCAACTGGACCAGCTACTACAACATGCCGGACAAGTATGTGCTGTTGGCCTTCTGGGACCCGCATTGCGGCCATTGCAAGAAGGTACTGCCCAAGCTCCATGAGGATTGGAAGGAGAAGTTGAAACCCCTCGGCGTCGGTGTCTTTGCCATAGCCAAGGCAACGGACAGCACGCTATTTGCGGATTGGAAAGCCTTCATCCGCGAAAACCATTTGGACTGGACAAATGTGGGCCTGACCTGGCACGTCTATGAAGAGGCCAAGACCGCGTCCTACAAGTTCATTCCCAAGTACACCAACATCGAGAGCCTGAACTACGCCAACACGTGGGACGTGTACAGTACGCCGAAATTCTTCCTGCTGGACAAGGACCACAAGATCGTGGGCAAACAGTTGGACGTGGACCAGATGGTTGACCTGATCAACGCATTGGAGAAGCGGAAAAAGGGTTGAACAGGACGCTTAAACCTGTGCGGCCCGCTGCCGAAGCAGGTGGTCGGCCAGCACCAGGCAGCACATCGCCTCCACGATCGGCACGGCACGCGGGACCACGCACGGATCGTGCCGCCCCTTGCCTTCCAGCACCACTTCGCCGCCCTCGCGGTCCAGCGTGGGCTGGGGTCGCATCAGCGAGCTGACCGGCTTGAAGGCCACATCAAACAAAATGTCCTCGCCGTTACTGATGCCGCCCTGTACACCGCCACTCCGGTTCGTGGCCGTACCGATCACCCCGGAACGGTTCACAAAGGCATCGTTGTGCTCCGATCCGCGCATGGCCGCGGCATCGAAGCCACTGCCAAACTGAACCCCTTTCACCGCGTTGATGCTGAACATGGCTTTGCCAAGGTCCGCATGCAACTTGTCAAACACCGGTTCACCCAAGCCTGGCGGCACTCCCTGGGCCACGCAGGATATCCTGCCCCCGAGCGTGTCCCCTTCGGCCCTTACTTGTGCGATCAACGCGGCCATGCGCATTGCCGCACCTTCATCAGGGCACCTCACCTCACTCCCGTAGACCCGGTCGAGCCGCAGTTCCTTGTAGGGTATTTGGAGTCGTTCCGACCCCACTTGACTGACCCAGCCATGAACCGCCATTCCTGCGGTGGCCAACAATTGCCTGGCAATTGCACCTGCGGCAACGCGCACGGCCGTTTCTCGTGCACTGGTCCTTCCCCCGCCCCGATGGTCCCGCAATCCGAATTTCTGCTCCCACGTCAAGTCGGCATGGCCTGGCCTGAACGCATCCTTTAATTGGTCATAGTCCCCGCTCCTTGCGTCCTTGTTCCGGATGATGAAGGCTATGGGCGTGCCCAATGTGGTCCCTTTGTAAACACCGCTCAGGATCTCCACCTGGTCACTCTCCTGTCGCGATGTACCCAGTGGTGTACTGCCCGGTCGGCGACGGTCCACTTCCTCCTGTACCGCGCTTTCATCCAAATGCAGCCCGGCAGGGCAGCCCTCCACCACTCCTCCGATGGCTGCCCCGTGGCTTTCCCCAAAGCTGACCAACCGGAACAACTTACCCTGTATGCTTCCCGCCATGGCTGCGAATGTACTGGGCTGCTTGGTGCCGCGGGTTTCGGCACCGGGGCATTCCTTTGTCCCATGGAAAAACGCCTGGGCGGGAACGGGCCGGTTCTTCAGGACGGGCGATTGAGCGAGAGCACAGTGGCACTCCTCCATGCCGTTTCAGGCGTACCGCCTGAATTGTTGCGCGCCGCACGCATCAGGCCATCCGGAAGCAACTGGTTGCACGCTCCTTGGTACGCTTACCGCCGTGGCGGGGCATTGACCATCGGGCGCACCATCTGGTTCACGGGAATCTGGTTCTCCCCTGAAGGCTATGGTGATGGAAGCCTTGGTTCCCTCCGAAAATGGCTGCTCCACTTGGCGCATGAAGTTGGCCATTTGGCGCAAGCCGAACGGTTCGGGCACAGCCTCCTCTCCAGGTTCCGCTATGTGGCCACCTTCGCCCTGCAATACACCACCAGGTTGCTCCTGTTCAAACGGGACCCGCATGACTGTTCCTTGGAACGTGAGGCCGACACCGGACGTGCAGTGCTTCAGGAACTTCTTGCGGATGAAGGATCCTCCAGGCAACTACTGGCCGCAGTTCAACGCAATGATGTGCACGCCGTCCTCGCGTGGAACAAGGCACGGGAACCGCTCATTGCAGCGCTTTCGGCAGGGTATGGCCAAGACCGACAGGCCTAGTGAGCCACCACTACCCGCAACACGGTTCCGTCAGAACGGGAGCGAAGCAGATAAGGGCCTGGGGCCAAGCTCGCCACATCCAAGCCATGGAAAAGCGCCATGGACGGTGCCACCGTCATTACCACGCGCCCGTCCGCCGAAACGAGGTCCAGGCCAGCTGAAGCCAAGCCCTCCACATGCAGTACGGTGGCTGCCGGGTTTGGCCAAGCATGCACTGAGGGCGGCACGGATGCAGCAGGGACGGAGGTGGGAATGTCCGACGGATGATAGTGGAAGCGCACCAGCGTATTGACGCCGGCCACGGTGGTCACTTGCAACACGGGTTCATCCATGCCTTGGGCAAGCCATTTGTACTCGATGGTCTCCGGTTCGGGCAAGGAAATACCGAATCCAAGCTGGTTCACATACAGTGTATCCGTTCGCTGGAGGCGCGATTTCACCCGCAGCACCTGGAACGTATCCGTGGGCAGGATGAGCGTCCCCCAACCGTCCACCTCATTGCGCCGCATTTGGTCCTGGCCATAGAACCCAAGCGTGGGCACGGAGATCTCGAAATGGCTCGCGGAGCTGTCCATGTTGCCGAAATCCATCGGGAAGCGGTAGATCCAATCCACCGGGGTGCGGCGCACGTAAGTAGGCAGCCCGTTGATGTTCGCGCCGAAGCCTACATCACGGTAGCCCGCCGAATTGGATTTGAAGTAGTTGAACACGTCGCTGATCTGCACGCCCTGCATGCCCATGTTCGTCCCGCGCATCGCCAGGTCAGCCTTGTTCTCAGGGTAGAGGATTGCATTGTTGAAGAAGAACTGGTACAGAAAAGGTGTGCTGCCCACCGTGACTGCGGTGTCCGCTCCTTCCGCCCCCGGCTGCAGGCTGCTGAAATCCCAGGTGTGCCCGCCGCCGGTTTCGGTCATGTTGGCCGTGGTGGTGCTGTTGCGGAAGCGTACTGTATCCCCAGGCGACGGCATGTCCGCCGGGCCGATGGAGATCTGGGCGCTGGCCGCGAAACTCAAGCAACAAAAGACCAGTGGTAATGGGCGTAACATCCGTTTCATGGAGCCAAGGTATTGCACGCGCAGCGGTCCATGCAACAACCTGCCAAAAGCGTCGTGGCATGAGGTTGGCAGCACGGCTGGTTAACTTTGCGCCGATGCGCCCGATCCTTCTGCCCATATTGTTCGTCCTTGCAACGGTTGCCTTCGGCCAGCACATCCCGGACCGCAAATTGGTGCAGTTCAGCGGCGTGGTGGTCACCGGCGACAGCTTGGAACCGGTGCCGTTCACAAGCATCCTCACCAAGGGCAGCTACCGGGGCACCATCAGCGATGTGTACGGCTATTTCAGCTTCGTGGCGCAAGCGGGCGACACCATTGAGTTTGGGGCGGTGGGATTCAAGCGTGGCAATTACATCATTCCCGATTCCCTGCACGATAACAAGTACTCCATGATCCACGTGCTCATCCCGGACACGGTGCTGCTGAAACCGTTGGAGGTCTATCCGTGGCCGAGCAAGGAGCAGTTCCGCGAGGCTTTCATGGCGCTGAACCTGTCGGACAATGAGTATGAGCGCGCACTTAAGCACCTCAATTCCGCCGAAGTGATCCAGCGGATGGAAAACTTGCCGCCGGACCCCGGACTGGCCGCCCATTACCAGGCCGCACTGGACAACACGCGCATATACAACCAAGGCATGGCGCCTTCCGTGAACCTGTTCAATCCGATCGCCTGGGCCCAATTCGTCCAAGCCTGGAAGTCCGGGCAGTTGAAGCGGCAGTAGTCCTTCAGCGGGCAACATCACACGCGCCATCCGGTCCAGTACGGATTGAAGTGCCGAACCATGCGTTTCTTTGCTGCCCGATGCCGAAAAACGGGGAGACCTTGCTGGAAAATGTGGCGGTGACGGGCTGGGCACAGGGCAAGGCCATTGCGAAGGTGGAAGGTTTGGTCGTGTTCATCACCGGCGCAGTGCCCGGCGATGTGGCGGACCTGCGCATCACCCGCAGGAAAAATAGCTTTGCCGAGGCCTCCGTGGCAAGGCTGGTGCAGCCATCGCCGCACAGGGCCGACCCCTTTTGCAAGCATTTCGGCACCTGCGGGGGCTGCACCTGGCAGCACTTTGCCTACGATGCACAACTCGCCTTCAAGCGGCAGGAAGTGATCGACAACCTGCAACGGCTTGGCGGTTTGGAACTGCCCGAAGTTCCCGCGGCATTGGCTTCGCCCAAGGAGCGCTTTTACAGGAACAAGCTTGAATACACATTCAGCGCCCAGCGTTGGTTCACCAAGGAGGAACTGGACAGCGGGGCGCGCATCGAAGACCGAACGGCCCTTGGTTACCACCTCCCGGGCCGGTTCGACAAGATCCTGGACGTTTCCGAATGCTGGCTACAACCGGCTCCCAGCGATGCCATCCGGAATTTCATCAGGCAGTACAGTGCAGCCAACGGACTTTCCCACTATGACATCCGCAGGCACGAAGGCTGGTTGCGCACGCTGACCATCCGTACCACCACCACCGGCGAAGTGATGGTACTGCTGGCATTCGGACATGAGGATGCCGGACCGCGCGAAGCGCTCCTGAGCGCCTTGTTGAAGGAATTCCCCGCCATCACATCGTTGCTGTGGTGCATCAACCCGAAGAAAAACGACACCATCTGGGACTTGGACATCCACGTGTTCCATGGTCGCGACCACATCGTGGAGGAATTGAAGGATGGCAACCTGCCGGCGCTCCGGTTCCGCATCGGCCCGAAGAGCTTCTTCCAGACGAACCCGGAGCAAACAGAGGCCATGTACCAACTTGTCAAGGAATACGCCGGGCTGAAGGGTGGGGAACATGTGTTTGACCTGTACTGCGGGGCTGGCAGCATTTCCCTGTTCCTGGCACGCCATTGCGCACGGGTCATTGGTGCGGAGATCGTGCCAGAGGCGGTGGCCGATGCCAAGATCAACGCCGGGCTTAACCAAATTGGCAACACAACCTTTGAGGCGGGTGACCTGAAGGACCTGTTGAATGCGGAATTCATGAACCGGCACGGAAAACCCGATGTCCTAGTCACAGATCCGCCCCGTGCGGGCATGCATGAAGCAGTTGTTCAACGCATCCGGGAGATGCTGCCGCCCCGGATGGTCTATGTGAGCTGCAACCCTGCCACCCAGGCCCGGGACCTGGGCCTGCTGAAAGACCTGTACCGCATCACCCATGTACAGCCGTTGGACATGTTCCCCCATACGGCGCACCTGGAAACGGTGGTGCGATTGGTCCGCTATTGATGATCGCCCGTGCCTTGCCGGTGCGTACCCTCCCAACAAGGACGCCCGTTGCAAAAAAACCACCCCCCGCCGTAATAGCTCGCCACTCGGCGGAATTCATCGATCCTGTTGTCATCCCGCACGCTTACCGCAGTGAACACGTGCAGGCGGTCTGCCCACACCTCCCTGCGGACCACATTGTCCGGTAAGCCCTTTTCCGCCGGAAGCACCGCAGGCATCGCGGCGTCTATGGGCGCGTGTTCAGGAAGGTGTGCTTGCCGGGGCGCGATCTTGTCCGTGGATGGGTTCGGTCTGGCTGCCTCCATGACCGGTCTTTCACTTTCGTCCTTGGCAAGCACGTGCACCAAAGGTGCCACAAGCGGAACCGTTGCCGCGACTGCATCGCCCGCCCCGATGCCCGGATTTACGTCCTCTTGATGCCGCAACGCGGACCCATTGGTTGCAGGCGGCCCAACATGCGGTGCAATGCCATCCGCCACGGAGGTCACCTTGCGCTGCATCCAAGCCGCCCTCGCCTGGTCCACGCGCTTTTCAAGTTCTTCATCCTTAAGGATCCGGTAATCCGTGCTGTATGCAAAGCCATGCACCCCCATGTCATAACGGATGTACCCCACGGGGCCGGCATATTCCATCCCGCCGCTTTTCGACGCAGGCTCCAACGTAACCTGGAAAGGAAAGAAAAAGCCCCTGCCGCCACTTGAACCCACCGGCACATCCGTATTGAACATCAATTGCTTCGTGGTACAGCCGGGGTGCTCGAACGACAGCAGGTAGCTGCGATGCAATTCCAACTGCATGGTGAAATGTCCCAGACCCGTGGTGATCACTTGTTCTTGACCTTCCTTGGATGCCACTACCAGTACCGACCCGTCCATCGGGAATCCCTTTACCACCAGCTTTCCATCCAGCAGCAAGGATTCGGCTTAAAGTACACCGGCGGACGCTGCCAATGCACATGCACACGCCAATCCTAATAGTTGGTCCTTCATGGAAAATGCCAAGCTATGCAGCATAATCAACGTGCAAAAATGTTGCCGATCTGGCCATCAACGCAACTCGACGGCAATATCGGCCCGTCGGAAACTGATCAGCCCACCCCGTGGCCCCTTCCCTCCGCTCGTCGTCCTGTGGTGCGGAAACGACTGGATCCGCGCTGCAATTTTCTCCCGCAAGGCAGGTCCCTGCACGTCCGGCCCGCAATGCCATGGCACGGGGGATCCAGCCACCGAAAAAACCTTTGTTCAAACAAACCATGAACAATTTCTCCCGCCATCAAATGGGCAGGTTGCACTTCGTGGGCTCCACTCCGTCCAAAAGGTTGAACTTGGCACGAAACTTGGCGATTTCACCCTGAATCAACGAACCATGCGCACGCTTGCACGCCTCATCCTTCCGGTCCACGTCCTGATGTGCTCCCTCCCTGCGTTTGCCCAGGAGGACGGCACAAGCGGATGGCCCTTGGTTTTCACCTCGGGTGGTGACCAGGTCCAAGTGTTCAAACCCCAGCCCGAATCATTCGACGGGAACAGCTTCACGGCCCGGGCGGCGGTCGCACTAAAACGGCCTGCGGACAAAACGCCTGTCTTTGGCGCCATTTGGGGCAACGGCACACTGGCCGTGGACCGCAGCAACCGGATGGGCACACTCACCGATTTCAAGGTTACTGACGCCCGCTTCCCGGGCATTAGCGACGCAGGAGAGATCTCCGCGATCAAGGAAAGCCTTTCCAAGGGGATCACAGAGCACGCCGCCCCGATTGCCATAGACTGGTTGGTGGCGGCCCTGGACGAAGAGAAGCAGAGCACCGCATCCTACGACAATGCCCCGCCGACCATCATCTACAAAGACAAGCCGAGCATCCTGCTTTACATTGACGGGGATCCCATCTATGAGCCGGTGAAAGTGAAGGATGCGGTGGCGGACCCTGTCTATGCCCAAACCAGTCCACAGTTGGAACGCGTGGTCAACTCACCTTTTCTGCTTGTACGGCCCAAGGGCGGTGCAAACTGGCTCTATGGTTCAGGAACTTGGTACTCCGCCCGGAACATTCAAGGCCCGTGGAACCATGAAAACAACGCGCCTGACTACCTGGAAGCGCTGGCCAAACAGGTGGACACCACACAGTCCACCCCAAGAAAGGACGGCATCATCCCACAAGTGGTGGTAACCCTGAAACCCGCGGTACTGCTGGACGTGAACGGGAGTCCGCAAATGCAACCTTTTGACAATACCTCCTTGATGTACGTGACCAACACGGACAAGGACCTGTTCATGTACATCCCCACACAGGAATATTATTTCCTGGCATCGGGGAGGTGGTATGCGACCAAAGACCTTTCCAATGGACCATGGCTCTATGTGGCGCCTGAGGATTTACCGGCTGATTTCGCCAAAGTGCCCGAAGGGTCGACCAAGGATGGCATACTTGCGCATGTGGCCGGAACACCCGCGGCCCGCGAGGCCGTGCGCGACGCCTACATTCCACAAACCGCAACCGTGGACCGCGGCACGGCCACGCTGAACGTGACCTACGACGGCCCACCGCAGTTCGACCAGGTCTCCGGCACCGCGGTCTTTGCGGCCCGGAACGCCAGCACCACGGTACTGCGCATCAACGGCGTGTACCACGTGTGCGACAATGCGGTCTGGTACGAGGGCAACAACCCGGACGGCCCCTGGACGGTGAGCACCTCCGTTCCTGCCGAAGTCAACGAGATACCCCCTTCGGACCCAGCATACCGGGTGCGCTACGTGTACATCTACAACTACACGCCGGATTACGTTTTCACGGGTTACACACCGGGCTACCTGGGCTCTTATGTGCAGGGCGGCACGGTGATCTACGGCACTGGCTATTATTATGATCCCTGGCGGGGCAGTTTTTGGTACCCCCGCCCATACAC
>CALMYC010000213.1 GCA_937873385.1 uncultured Flavobacteriales bacterium
GCAGAAATACCGTACCACTTCCCTGGACGAATGCAACACGCATCCGCATCGACGACGGAGCACGCACCTTGGACATCGACCGGCGCAACAACGAAGTGCGCTCCTTCGGATTGCTGAAGCGTTCGCGATTGCCGCAGATCAAGTTCCTTGCCGGGCTGGAGCGCAAGGACCGCAAGAGCATCTATTGGTCGCCGGCGATCGGCTACAACACGCACGATGGCTTCATGGCCGGGCTGGCACTGCACAACACCACCTTCCCTTCGCAGCGCTTCGAATGGGCCGCCGCACCGCTTTATGGATTTCAAAGCGGAAAACTGGCCGGCGGCGCCCGCTTGATGTGGAATGATGATCGCCTGCGCAGTGACCACCTCCGCAACGTGCACCTCGGCGTTTCCGGCTTTGCCGCTTCGCTCTACAACGCGGGCGATGTAGAACAATGGTACCAGCGATTGGTGCCGAGCATCCAGTTCGATCCACGCTTGAAGCCCACCGGTCCGGAGGCTTACTTGCGCTACCGCAGCATCATCCTGTGGAACCATGCGGAAGGCACCTACCGCACAGGGCATGCTGAAGTGCCCATCAATGGCACCAGCCAAGAGGCGTACCATGAAGTGAGCGCGAACCTCACTGAACGCAACGGCTTCAACCCTTATGACATCACGCTGACCTCCTTGAGCAGCGATGTCTTCAGCCGCCTCTCGCTCACCGCGAAATGGAGCGCGATCTACGATGCGCACAAGCACCGCATCACCTTCCGCGCCTTTGCCGGAACGTTCCTGCACAAGGACCGCCAACAGATGCGCCCCGAAATGGGTTGGCGCATGTACTGGGGCAGCAGCGACCTGCTGTACGACCACCTTTACATCGACCGCCAATACACCGGGCAAAACACCGCCGTGCAGTTCAACATTGACCAGGGCGGCTTCAGAACACCCACGTCCATCGGCACCTCGGACACGTGGATCGCCGCGCTGAACATGGAAGTGGACTTTCCCTTCACACTGCCGTTGACGGCCTTCGCCAGCTATGGCGCCTCACCGGTTACACTGGTAACGCAAGATGGCAAGACCACCGACTGGCGCGGCAATTGGGAGGTCGGCCTCGGCCTGCGCGTATGGCGTGATATGGCGGAAGTGTGGGTGCCGCTGGCCTTCTCGGAAGACATCCAAAAGGAGCAGGACCTGCGCGGCTTCAACTTTACCGACCGCATTCGCATCGTGCTGGCGCTGGAGAAGATGGACCCTACGCAGGCGCTGAGGAAGTTGCCGCATTGAAGACACGCCAACATTCAGCGTATCTTGGCACCATGCCCAAAGTATTACTGCGGGAAGGTTTCAGCTTCTATTTCTGGAGCGATGAAGGCAGCGAACCACCTCATGTGCATGTAAGCAAGGGTAAAGGCTTGGCCAAATGGTGGCTGGAACCCGAGCCAACAGTGGAATACTCCAACGGATTCAAGAAACAGGAACAACGCAAGATCGCGCAACTGATCAAAGAACACCATGAAACGTTCATCCAAGCCTGGAAAGACCACTTCAGCGCACGCTGATGACGTCCTTGCCAAAGACCCGTTGGACCGCTTGATCATCGAAGAGGGGCTGCGGATCAAGAGCATTTCCTCCGTTGCCGACGGTAGTGCATTGGTGCTCACCCTGACCAATGGCACCAACGTGTTCGCTCCCTTGGATGAAGTTCCGCAACTGGCAAACGCAAAGCCCGACCAACTGCTGAAGTACGAGCTGGTGGCCAATGGAACAGCCATTGGATGGGAAGAGCTGGATGTCCACCTTTCGTTGAAGGGTTTCCTGACCAGCATTGTGCGCAGCGAAGTGATCCGCCGGCTGACCCAACCCGGACAGCGCGGAGCGGTGATGATCCCCGGTCGCAGATCCAGTGACAAGACCAAAGCCGTGCAATAGCTGCACGGAAACCCTATCCGCATTGTGTTGGCGTTGGAAAAAATGGACCCTACGCAGGCGCTGCGGAGGTTGCGTATCGAGCATCGGTTCGGATTCCCCTGCCCATATTTGGGTCCATGCCCTCCTGCCAGCACGTCCTTTTCCTATTCGCCATCCACCTTGGGCTTCAGTGACCTCGAATGGGAGCCTGGACCATCATCATTTGCACCGTTGGCTTTCTGTGGTCATGGCGGGCGCAGGTCAAGGGCAACCACAAACTCGCCCTGCTCCTGCTTGTGCTTTGCGGCGCAGTATTGCGAGCCTATACGGCCTCGGACCTCTACCTGCACGCCTGGGATGAGCGGTATCACGCATTGGTGGCCAAGAACCTGATCCAACATCCGCTGGTGCCCACGCTTTATGACCAACCGGTGCTGCCATACGACTTCAAGAACTGGACCGCGAACCATGTCTGGCTCCACAAACAACCCTTCCCGCTATGGTCCATGGCTTTCAGCCTATGGCTTTTCGGCGTGAATGAGTTCGCATTGCGGCTTCCCTCGTTGCTGCTTAGCACCTTGGGTATTTGGCTCACCTATTCCATCGCCAAGGCGTTGTTCAACGCGAGGGTCGGCTTTCTCTCAGCCTTCTTCTTCGCCATCAACGGCTTGATCATTGAATTGACCGGAGGTCGCATAGCCACGGACCACATGGACGTGTTCTTTCTGGTGCTCATCGAGCTGGCGATCTGGTTCAGCATTCTATTTGCCCGAAGGCAAAAGGTGCTGTACAACCTGCTCACAGGGGCATTCATCGGCGCGGCCATCTTAACTAAGTGGTTGCCGGCCCTGATCGTGCTGCCTCTTTGGTTGTTGATCGTACTGGAAACAGGCCAATTCACCAAACGGCAGGTCCTTGCCTATTTCCTGCTGCTCTCCGCCACTTGCATCGCCGTCTTCCTGCCATGGCAATTGTACATCCACCGCGCATTCCCCACTGAAGCAGCCTGGGAGGCCAGCTTCAACATGAAGCACTATACGGAGGCCTTGGACGGACAGGGCGGCAGTATGCTTTACTTTCTGGAGCAGATCCGTATCAACTACGGCGAACTGGTGTACCTGCCCTTGGGATGGTTCACTTGGCGTACGCTTAAGAGCAGGAGCTACGGCCACTTGGCAGTCCTGCTGTGGTTCTGGGTGCCATTCCTGTTCTTTTCCTCGGCCGCAACCAAGATGCAAGGCTACATCCTGTTCACCTGCCCGGCGTTGTTCATGATGACCGCGGACTTCTTCTGTTTGCTGCAAGAGCGCATGAAACAGAGCCGGACCAAGTGGCCATACCTCGCTGCCTTGCTGCTCTTGATCGCCTTGCCGGCCAGATATATGATCGAGCGGGTGAAGCCGTTCTCCGCGGCTGAACGCAACCCCCAGTGGGTGATCGACCTGCGGCGCTTGAACAACACGGGTATCCAGGATGGTATCCTATTCAACTATGAGCGGCCCATCGAGGCCATGTTCTACACCCCGCTCACGGTATATACGGAACTTCCTGCAAGAGGTGAATTGGAAAAACTGATCGCTGCCGGACACCGTGTGTTCGTGGAAGATGACGGTGCCGTGCCTGCGGATGTGAAGTCCATGCCCGGAGTAACCCTGCTCAGTTTAAGCCCACCACCACCTTGACCTTTCCCGGTCGGCCTTCACCCACACGAATCCCAACCGCCCTTCCTTTCCCATCTTTGGCCCCATGCCCGCCGGCGAAAAGATCTACTTCCTCTCCGACTTCCACTTAGGCGTGCCCGACCATGCCAGCAGCGTAGCGCGGGAGAAGCGCATTGTGCGCTTTTTGGAAGAAGCCGCAACGGATGCCGCGGAGATCCATATCCTGGGCGACCTGTTCGACATGTGGTTCGAGTACAAGCAGGTGGTGCCGCGCGGCTTTACGCGCCTGTTAGGGAAGCTTTCCGAATTGCACGACCGCGGGATTCCGGTACACATCCACATCGGCAACCACGACATGTGGGCCTTTGATTACCTGCCGAAGGAGACCGGCGCAACGCTGCACCAACAGCCCATCGTGCGTGAATGGAACGGCAAGCGCGTGTACATCGGCCATGGCGATGGGCTTGGCCCGGGGGACCATGGCTACAAGTTCATCAAAAAAGTGTTCCGCAACCCGCTGATGCAATGGTGCTTCGCGCGACTGCACCCGAATTTCGGCTTGGGCGTAGCGCATTTCTGGAGCGGGAGGAGCCGGATGAAGAACTATGAGAACGACCGCCAGTGGCTGGGGGCCGATCAGGAATGGCTGGTGCAGTACTGCCGGGGGTTGTTGCGGAAGGAGCACTACGATTACTTGATCTTCGGGCATCGGCATTTGCCGGTGGACATGGAACTCATCCCCGAGGGGTCCGCTTTGCATGACCCTGCGGGGATGAGTGTTGGCACTCGCTACAAGCGAGCGCCAGCCGAGAGTGGTGAGGCGTCAAGGTCCCCTGCGGGAGACCTTGATGGGACTCATGCGCGCTACATCAACCTCGGCGACTGGATCACGCACTTCACATACGCGGTGCTGGATGCGGACGGCTTGCGGTTGATGAAACGTTCGGGCACGGGGCGCTTTGCGGATGATGTGCGGATCAGCGGGGGGCCCGCTCAATAGTTCGTAGGGCGTAGTTCGTAGGGCGTAGTTCGTAGGGTGTAGTTCGTAGGGCGTAGTTCGTAGGGGACGGGATCAGACGGCCACCGTGAGCCACGCACCCGAACCTACCTCCCCATCAACACCAACAGGTCCACCAAGCGGCTGCTGTAGCCGTACTCATTGTCGTACCAGCCCATCACCTTCACGGTGTTGTCTATCACGCTGGTGAGCTGCGCATCCAGGATGCAACTGGCGGGATCGCCTACAATATCCACGCTTACGATGGGGTCTTCGGTGTAGCGCAGAATGCCCTTCCATTTGCCTTCGGCGAGCTCCTTGTAGCGGGCATTGATGGCCTCCACGGTTGCGGGCTTGCGCACGTGGCACACCAGATCGGTGAGGGAACCATCGGCCACGGGTACGCGGATGCCGCATCCGCCGAGCTTACCGTCCAGCTTGGGGAATATCTTGGTGACTGCCTTGGCGGCACCGGTGGTGGTTGGGATCATGCTTATGGCAGCCGCACGCGAGCGGCGCAGGTCCTTGTGTGGTGCATCGTGCAGGCGTTGGTCGCCGGTGTAGGCGTGAACGGTGGTGATGTATCCGCTTTGTATGCCGCACAACTCCTCGATCACCTGCACCATGGGTGCCGCACAGTTGGTGGTGCAGGAGGCGTTGGAGATGATGTCCTCCGTACCGTCCAGCTCCTGCTCGTTCACGCCCAGCACCACGGTCTTGATGTCGCCGCCCTTGGCGGGGGCGGACAGCAGAACCCGCTTTGCCCCGGCTTTCAGGTGTGCCGAGGCCAGTTCTCGGGTAAGGAAGTGGCCCGTGCACTCCAGCACCACATCAATGCCGAGCTTGCCCCACGGCAGGTTTGCCGGGTCCTTTTCCGCAAATGCCTGGATACTGTGCCCTTGTATGGACAAGGTATCCGGCCCGTGCCCGATCCCACCCTTGAAAACACCGTGGACTGAATCATACTTGAACAAGTGCGCCAAGGTGGCGGTATCCGTCAGGTCGTTCACGGCAACGAGCTCCACGTCGTTGCGCTCGCTAAGGATGCGGGCGGTAACTCGGCCTATGCGGCCGAAACCATTGATGGCGATATGCAGTTTGGTCATGTTGCCTGGTGGTTGTCAATTTTTCTCGTAGGGGGAACAGTCCGCGGCCGGAAGGGTTCGCGATGGGTCAAATGGCATGCTTCCAAGCGTGGTAGCTGCTGCGCACCAAGGGGCCGCTTTCCACGAACATGAAGCCGCGCTTGAGTCCTTCCTCCTTGAACAGTTTGAACCGGTCCGGATGGGAGAACTCCACCACGGGCAGGTGCTTCTTGGTCGGTTGCAGGTATTGGCCGATGGTGACCACGTCACAGCCTACGCTGCGCAGGTCGTCCATGGTCTCCAGCACTTCGTGGTCTTTCTCGCCCAGCCCGAGCATAATGCCACTTTTGGTGCGCAGGCCGGATTTCTTCGCTCGCATCAGTACTTCGAGGCTGCGGTCGTACTTGGCTTGCACGCGCACCTTGCGGGTCAGGCGGCGCACGGTTTCCACGTTGTGGCTGAGCACTTCGGGGCGTTCTTCCAATACAATGGCCAGGTTGTGCCACTCGCCCTTGAAATCGGGAATGAGCGTTTCCAGCTTGGTTTGCGGGCTGCGGCGGCGTACGGAGCGGATGGTCTTCGCCCAGATATGCGCGCCACCATCCGGCATGTCGTCGCGGTCCACGGAGGTGATCACGCAATGCTTCACGCCCATCAATTCCACGGAGCGGGCCACGCGGGAGGGTTCGAAGGGATCTGCTGCATCGGGCCTGCCGGTGGCCACATTGCAAAAACCGCAGGAGCGGGTGCAGGTGTTGCCCAGGATCATGAAGGTGGCAGTGCCCGCGCCCCAGCATTCGCCCATGTTGGGGCAATTGCCGCTTTGGCAGATGGTATGCAGTTTGTGCTCGCTGACAATGGCCCGAACGCGTTTGTAATGCTCGCCGTTGGGCAGTTTCACGCGCAGCCATTCGGGCTTGCGGCGCAAGGGCTCCACGGCTGTGGCGTCCAGGGTCTCACTCATCGGATCGTCTTGGCGCCGAAATGCAGCGCGATGTAGAATTCAAGGAAAAACTGCTTGTTGGTGCCCACACCTTCCACATCCGCCATAATGGGGACTTCCGTACCGTACACATCCATGGACACCCCGGCCTCCAGCGCACGGATGCCCGTGTTGGTGCCAGCATACTCAAAGTTGAAGGCAAATCGCCCGAAAGCACCCGGATACAATTGCATTTCCCCGAACCCCTTGAACCAGGATGCCCTTCCAAGAATATTGTCCGCAAAATGCCTGGCAGGGTCATAACGTTCCGTGGAGACCGGCTGGTAGGAAAGGCCCGGTGAGCCCAAGATCTGCAAGTAAACCGGTTTGAGCAGGCCCAATGAGGGACCAATGCCCCAGACGTAGTTCACCTCAACCGCGCTGTGCCTGATCTTCTCGGCAATGCGGTGCTTGCGACCGATGGTGGGGCGCACGATGATCATGCTGTTCAACTTGCCGTAGAAATAGCCCCGTGCATCCTGGTAGTTCGGGTTGAAGCTCTTGATCTCCTTGGGATGCTTCATCGACACGATGTCGATGCCGAGCATGTTGCGGTCTTTTGCCGTGGCATACTTGCCGTACTGGAAGGTGATGCCCCATCCGTCGCCGTGGATCAGCGGGCCACCGTACATCTCATGCCCATACAGCGTCCGCCCGGGCTCATCATACACGCTTTGCTGCACTTGGGCACAAGCCATGCCGGCAAGCAGCAACAGAAGCACGCACGGAGGAATTCGCAGCATGGGCAAAAGCCCTCAAATTTAGGCAGGAAGGGCATGGTGGGGAGAACACAAACGGGGAACGGTTCGTTCCTTCGTGCCATGGACACCGCACATGTCACCTATTTGGGCCAATTGCGCACGGAGGCCCTGCACTTGCGCAGTGGGGAAAAGATCATCACCGACGCACCCGTCGACAACCACGGGAAGGGTGCATCCTTTTCTCCCACCGACCTGCTGAGCACCTCGCTGGCCTGCTGCATGTTGACGCTGATGGGCATCGCGGCCGAATCGCGTCAAATTCCCCTCAACGGCTTGAAGGCCCGCGTGGTGAAGCACATGGTGGCAGGCCCCCGGCGTGTGGAGCGCATCGAGGTACATGTGCAATTGGAGGGCGCCGGATTGAACGGGAGCCAGCGGCAGATCATTGAACAAGCCGCACGCACCTGCCCCGTGGCCATGAGCCTTCGGGAGGACCTGGTCAAAGAGATGACCTTTATCTACATTTAATTGATGGGAACGCAAAAGCCCGGGCCAATGCCGGGCTTGTGTTGCAAAATTTAACGGAACCCTGTTCAGGCACTCCGTTCACTGGCCGGTTTTACCACCTTGCCGTAGGCCGGGCAGGAGTGCGTGGATTTGCAAGCGCTGAAGAGCAAGCTTGCCACCGCCACCACCGCCAATACCTTGAAGACCTTTTTCATCGTTCCCAATGCTGGTTTGAATCCCAAAGTTAACCTTGAAACGCAGATCTTGGCGGTAAAGTTTCAACAAGACCCTGCGGAATTTATCCCCACCGGCATGAGCCAACTCCCGAACCAAACGCCAACGCCCCCGTTTCCGGCAGGCATGGACCCCGGGTGGGCAGCCCAGCTCCAACCTGAATTCAACGACCCGTATTTTGCTGCGCTGAAGCAGTTCCTGGTCCATGAGCGGGAGAACCATACCGTCCATCCGAAAGGCCGTGATATCCTGAAGGCCTTTGAACTAACTCCTTTCCAGGCTGTGCGCGTGGTCATCCTGGGGCAAGACCCGTACCACGGCCCCGGGCAAGCCCATGGCCTGTGTTTTTCGGTTCCGGCAGGCACGCCTCCCCCCCCTTCACTTCAGAACATGATCAAGGAAATTGCCCGTGACACCGGGGCCTCCATGACCGGTGGCGGCAACCTGTCCCACTGGGCGCAGCAAGGCGTACTACTGCTAAATACGACGCTCACCGTGCGTGCAGGTGCACCAGGGTCGCACCAAGGCCATGGCTGGGAACGCTTCACGGATGCCGCCATCCATGCCTTGTCCGAAGGCCGGGATGGCTTGGTGTTCCTGCTTTGGGGGAAATCTGCACAGGGCAAACAAGCATTGATAGACGCGGAGCGCCACTACATCCTCAAGGCACCGCACCCCTCCCCGCTCTCTGCGCATCGCGGCTTCATCGGCTGCGGCCATTTCTCCTCGACCAACGAGATCCTCGTGGCCCAGGGTGGCAGCCCCATCGACTGGAGCATCTGATGTTCTGCTTCCTCCGGCACGCATTGGCCCCGGCCGCTTTCCTGGCCTCCATCAGCGCACAAGCCCAGCACGTGTTGGTGCTGGAGGCGGACACAACGCTGCCGCACGCTTGGCGTGGTCCCTTCAAGGTTGATCCCGCGCAGTTGGCGCAACGCACCGGCGAACTGCGCACTGAAATGATCGCGGCGGGATATCTGGCGGCTTCACGCGATACCTGCTCAACAGGAGGAGACACCACGCGCTGCCGGTTCCACCTTGGTGCAAACTACCGCTGGGCGCAACTCAGCCCCGGTGCCCTGCCGCAGGAAATTGCCAGTGCCACAGGCTTCAGGGAGCGTTTTTACGACGGACGGCCTGTGAGCCCGCGGCAGGTCGCCAAACTACTGGACGGCCTATTGATCGAATGTGAAAACCACGGATACCCGTTTGCCGTGGCCGGCCTGGACAGTTTGCGAAACGAACGAGACGGTCTCCACGCATCGGTATTCCTGGAAAAGGGCCGCTACGTGACCATGGATAGCGTGGTGGTGCGCGGCAGTGCCCGCGTCAGTCCACGCTACCTGCAGGCCTACATCGGCATCCGGCCCGGCGATCCCTACAACGAGACCCAGGTACGTGATGTGGATGCGCGCACGCGGGAGATGCCCTTTGTCAGCACGCGGCAGCCCGCCTACATGTTGTTCACGCCGGAAGCCACCAAACTGTACCTCTTCCTGGATGCACGGCGGGCGAGTAATTTCAGCGGCATCATCGGGTTGGCCCAGGATGAAGTGACCCGCAAGGTGCGGTTTACAGGCGACCTGGACCTGAAGCTGCGCAATGCACTTCACCGGGGTGAAGCCGTGGACCTGAGCTGGCGCAGCCTGCAAGACCGTACGCAGAACTTGAAGGTGGGCTACAACCATCCGTTCCTCTTCAACACGCCTTTTGGTGCGGACCTCAGCCTCAAACTGTTCAAGCGCGACACCACCTTCCTGGAAGTAGGCTCGCAGGCGGCACTGGAGTACCTGATGCGGCACGGGGACAAACTCAAGGTGTTCGTTGGCAGCAAGAGCAGCCAACGCCTGGGGCAGCAGTTGGTGTACGTGCCGGGCCTGGCCGATGTAAAAGTGACGGCATACGGCCTTGGGCTTGTGCGGGAACGCTTCGACTACCGCTTCAACCCCCGCAAGGGCCTCGGCGTTGACGTACAAGGCTCGGTGGGCCGCAAGCGCACGTCCACCGCCACGTTCAGCGATACGGCCAGCAAGGAAGTGCGGAGCGTCCAGTACGAATTGGCGGGTACGGTCATCAAGCACTTTCCCGTGGGCAGGCGCGGCACCATCAGGCTCGTTGCACAAGGTGCCACCATGGTGAACGGCCAGCTATATGCCAATGAACTCTACCGCATCGGGGGCATCAAGACCCAGCGCGGCGTGGATGAAGCCGGCATCTACGCTTCCTCCTACGCCATAGGCACCGTGGAATACCGCTTTCTGTTTGAGGAAAACGGGAACTTCTTCGCCTTCGTGGACCAGGGATGGTGGGAAGACCAAAGCCGCCCGTCGTTGCTCACGGACAAGCCGCTTGGCTTCGGTGCCGGGGCCAGCTTTGAGACCAAGGCGGGGATCTTCTCACTGAGCTACGCGCTCGGCAAGCAGTTCAACAATCCCGTGGAACTGCGCAATGGCAAAGTCCACTTCGGATTCACCAGCCTGTTCTGACCCCGGGTTCATGCGCTTGCAGGGCAGGGTTTGCCCGCTGCTTGATTGAATGTGCTGCAGACCTGGACCGGGACCTGTCCACATTTGGTTCCATTGGCAACTTGACGCCGCTCTCGGGCGGGCGCCGGACAACAGGTCCGAAGGCCCGGTGGACCGGACGCGCCTTCAAAGGGGACAAATCCCCGTTCTTCCTGTGCCCGCGCCCGGCAATCATGCAAATGGCAGTAGCACCCAGGAGGCCCCGAGGATTCTGAACAGCGGTGGCACCCCTGGATCATCCACGTTGCAACAATGGACGTGAAGTGCGCGTAGTCAAGCGCCGCGATCGCAGACCAGGCAATGGGCCTCCGTTCACGCAGATGGAAGAAAGCGATAAAATCACAGGGATACCGTTGAAAACCCGACCTCTCCGGGCAGTCAAGCCTTGGTTTTCGCACCCTTCCTTCGCAAGGTCCCACAACCGGCCCAACCTCAGATGCGGGTGATCAAGTTCATCGTCATGTGCGCGCTCCTGCTGACCGCCCATGGTGCAGTCGCGCAACTGGATGACCTTGCCGCCGCAACACCTGCGACCAAACAGGTGCTCGCCGATTTTCTCATTGAATGGATGCAGGCACGCTATCCCACCGCCCCTTCCGAAGGTTGCGTGTTGTACGTATCCGCGAGGAGCCAGCGCATGTACTTTGTAAGGGAAGGCGTGCTGGAGGGCGAGTATGTGATCAGTACGGCGCGCAACGGGTTGGGCGAAAAGCGCAACAGCGGTCAAACGCCCCAGGGCCTGCACCGTGTAGCCAGCAAGATCGGTGCAGGCGTTCCCGTGTTCGGCATCTTCAAGGCCCGCCAATACACCGGTGAAATTGCCCAACCTGACAGTAACGGCGGCGACTTGATCACTTCGCGGATCCTTTGGCTGGACGGCATGGAACCGGGTGTGAATGAAGGGCCGGGGCAGGACAGCATGGAGCGCGGCATCTATATCCATGGCACAGCGGATGTAATCTCATTGGGCAGCCCCAGTTCGCATGGATGCATCAGGATGCGGAACAGCGACATCATCCGGCTGTTCGACAAGGTGCCCGTGGGAACGCTGGTGGTGATCCTGGACAATTGAGGAACAAGGCATGCCTGCGCGAACCGGCATCGTTCAGCCCCACGGGCAAGCCCTACCTTAGCCGCATGGTATGGATGAGCCTGTTCCTGGGGCTATTGGCCGGGTTTATCATCGGGGCCGTCCTCATAACCTACCGCGACCGGGGCAAGGGGCATGCCGCCTTGGCGGAAGTCCGCCAAGCGCGCGAGGCGGACCGTGCGGAAGCACTCAAGTTGGCCGGGGAACGTGAGCAGCATGTGCAACACCTGAACAAGGAGCTGCAATCCCTGAACGGCCAACTCGGCGTGGAACGGCAAAGAAATGCGGGGTTGCAGGACAAACTGGAGACCCAGCGCGGCGAGCTGGATGCATTGAACGAACGGATGACCAAGGAGTTCAAGCACATTGCCGGTTCCTTGCTGGAGGAAAAGGGCAAACAGATCACGGACCGCCAGGAAGACCGGTTGAAGTTGCTGCTGAACCCGTTTGGCGAGAAGATCAAGGAGTTCCAGGAACAGGTGCGCTCCGCGTACGACAAAGAAGGCAAGGAGCGCTTTCTGTTGAAGAGCGAAGTGGCCAAATTGGTGGAACAAAACCAGCGGTTGAGCCAAGAGGCGGACAACCTGACCCGGGCGCTGAAGGGCGACCACCAGAGCCAAGGCGCCTGGGGCGAAATGATCCTGGAAAAACTTCTTGAAGACTCCGGGCTGATGAAAGGCCAGGAATACACCATGCAGGAGAGCACCACGCAGGGTGATGGCACGCGCCTGCGGCCGGATGCAGTGATCCACCTGCCGGAAGACAAGCACCTGATCATTGATTCCAAGGTCTCGCTCGTGCATTACGAGCAGTACAGTGCATCAACCGTTGATGCAGACCGGGCCCGCTTCCTGCGCCTGCATGTGGAAAGCATGCGCACCCATGCCAAAGGCCTTGCCGAAAAGGACTACACCAAACTTTACGGGGTGCAAAGCGTCGATTTCGTGCTGATGTTCGTTCCCATTGAACCTGCATTCCTCCTGGCCTTGCGCGAACACCCGCAGATCTTCCAGGAAGCCTATGGCCGCCAGGTGGTGATGGTGACGCACAGCACCTTGATGGCCACCCTTCGGACGATCCATGGTCTGTGGAAGAATGAACGCATCGCGAGGAACCATTTGGAGATCGCCGACCGGGCAGGCAGACTCTATGACAAGTTCACCGGTTTTACTGAAGACCTGATCAAGGTGGGCAACCAATTGAAGTTGGCAAAAGGCAGTTATGATGATGCGATGGGCAAATTGAGCGAAGGCCCGGGCAACCTGGTGCGCCAAGTGGAACTCTTGAAGGACCTCGGGGCCAAGAGCAACAAGGGCATCAACCCAAAATTACTGGAACGCTCCGCCGAGGAGCACCATCACGAATGATCCGCGCTGCGCTCCGGGCACTGTATCCCCTCCTTGTGGTCGCTGGGCTCAATGGGTGCGGCGGATACGTGCCGGTGGCCAACGGGGACAATTTTGCCTACCTCTATGGCAAAGGCGCGGCCGCCATCCGGCTCGAAGCGCGGGTATATGGGTCCACAGCCAAGGAAGCCGTGATCTATTACAAGCTGCGCACGGCGGACCTGCTGTACAAGGGGGCCGGAGGCGGAGGCCCCTACCATGCGCGTTTGGTGATGGCCTACGAGGCCTTTGACCCCACCAACCCGAAGCGGCTGCTGGACAGCGCCAGCACCTTCATCAAGGACCAGCGGATGGCCACCATGGATGACAAGGCATTGATCGGCAGCATGGCCATGAAAACTGCCGTGAACGGACCATTCATGCTTCGGGTCACGGTCCATGACCTGAACCGGGATGCACAGAGTACCGTGATGCTCCGGGTGGACCGCAGTTCCATGGCAAGCGGCCAAACATTCCTGCCGCTCGGCATGGACAACCTGCCCCTGTTCGATGATTTCGTGGCGCCGCACACCAACCTGAAGGTGCGAGCGGAGATCCATGCCGGCACCACGCTCCTGGCCGCCCATTACCCACCGGTCACCAAATTGCCCGCACCGGTGTTCGCCGACACCCCGCCACCCGACCTGGACGGCCTGCCGGACAGTACGTTCACGGTCATGGTGCCTTCCGACGGCGTTTTCAACTTCACCACCGGGGCCGCGGGATTCTATCACTTCAGGCCCGACACGGCGAGCCCGGACGGATTCAGCTTGTTTGTTGCCGCCGCCGGGTTCCCGGAGGTCACCACTGCCCAGGACATGGTGGCCCCGCTCCGCTACATCACCAGCACCACGGAGTGGGAAGCACTCTCCA
>CALMYC010000214.1 GCA_937873385.1 uncultured Flavobacteriales bacterium
AGCCACTTCCGCAGCGAGCGATCCGTCCTCCACGGCTTTCCAGATCAGTCCCATTTCCTCCGCACGCTTGGCAGGGAGCTTGTCCGCAAGGATCATTTGGCCGAAGGCGCGCTGCATGCCCACCAGCTTTGGAAGCGTATAGGTGCCGCCGCTGTCCGGGATCAGGCCGATGTGGATGAAGCTTTGCACGAACACCGCGCTTTCCGAGGCGAACGCCAAGTCGCAGGCATAGGCGATGTTGGCCCCGGCCCCTGCCGCCACACCGTTCACCGCCGCAAGCACCGGCTTGGGCATGGTGCGTATGGCCCTGATCAGGGCATTGTACTGCTTTTCCACCAGCGTTTCGATGCGCACGCCCGGTGCGGTTGCTTCGGCCAGGTCCTGGCCTGCACAGAATGCCCGGCCCGCGCCGGTGAGCACCACGGCGCGTACCGTGCCGTCCCCACGGGCCGCGGTCATGGCATGCAGTACCTCCTCGGCCATGCGCGCCGTGAAACTGTTCAACTTGTCGGGCCTGTTCAAGGTGATGGAAGCCACGCCTCCGTGGACGGTGTACAAGATCTGTTCGTAGTTCATCGCGGGATCGGGAGTTGCGCGTGCGGGGATGGCCACTGGTGCCGGTCAGCGTACAAAACGTTCCACCGTGCGGGCATCCGGTGTGATGACCTGCGCGATGTAGGCGCCTGCTGCACCGTGGAATGGAATGTCGCAGTGCAGGCCGGACACCGGTGCAGTGAGCACCAGGCGCCCCATCAGGTCGCGGACTTGGAGCGTGCCCGTTGTGCTGGTCAGCCGGTCCATGTGCAACCCCTCCGCATCTGCGCGCAACCGCATGCCGTGTTGTTCCATTTCGCCCACGGCGGATGCGGATGCCCAAATGGCATGCACCCACTCGGGCCGGTCAATGAATGGATTGCGGTTGCCTTGTTCGCCGTACACCGCATTGTTCCTGGCGGTCTCCTTGGCGCTCAGGGGATCCAGGTCGTTCCATTGCACCATCACTGCGGCGTTCCAGGGGATCAGGTCGCCACCTTGCACCACGGGCGAATTCCATCCGGACATTTGGCCGTAGTAGCGCGTCATCATATAGAAGTAGGTCCGCGCGATATCACCCTTGTAGGCATCGATCGGCTCAAACACGGTGCCGTTGAACCCCGGGTCCACACACAGTCCTTTTTTGGAACCGTTGGTGCTGGTCCAGTCTGCGCTGCCCACGTCTCCGTAAGGCAAATTGCCGCGGATGTTGTTCACGTAACCGTCCGTGGGGTAGATGTGGAACAGGTCCGTGTACATGGGTGAATTTCCATTGAACCAGCTCTGCGGGAAACTGTGCTCGCGGTTGTAACAGTCGCCTTCCGCGTTGTATTGCCCACATTGGTCGCCATTGAAGTTGTACAGGTAGGCTGGCGTTCCGCCGGGTACATCGCTGTAGATGTCCCACACCTTTCCCGCGGCCGTGGCATCCGTTGTGGGGAATGCGTTCCAGAGGCCGCTGTATGAAAGCGGGTTCTGGTTGTCGATGATGTTGTGCAGCGCTTGTTTCAAGGCCACGCCGGTAAGACCCTCCGCACTGTTGTAGTAACCAGGCGGGGGCTGGGCAATGGCAGGTGCCAGGGAAAGGGCAGCGGCGACCATGGTTGCCGTTCGGAAGCGAAGCAGGTGCATGGCACAAATGTCGGTAATGCTCCGCTCTCGATGGCAACGGCTGGCCGGCTCCATTAACCGCCTTTAACTTCAAACGTGGCAGCGGTCACTTATCTTTGGAAATGACAGGACGGTCCCGTGATCTCCCGCAGGACCGATCACCAAGCATCAACACCTACCAAACCGTGAAAAGAATGATCCGCAAAACCGTCCTCCTTTGCTGCATGGCCCTGGCCACGGCCAGCTTCGCCCAGGACAAGCCTGCCCAAAAGCAGTCCGTGAACCGGACCGAGGGGCGCACCACTCCGACCGAGAACAGCTACACGCCCAGCGCGGAGTTGATGGTGCGTGAGCTCGGACTGAACCCCGACCAGGCCGAAAAACTGAAAAGCATGGAATTGGAAACCAACCAACAATTGCGGGACTTGGAATCGTTGGACTACAAACAGCGGGACCCCAAGCAGGCTGAAGTAAGGGCCAAGTACAAGAAAATGGTGGCAGGCGTGCTAACGCCGGAGCAAAACAAAAAATTGGCCGCGCTCATCGCCAAGGCGGAGAAGGAGCACGAAGGGGAGAAGATGCGCACGAACGTCACCAAGTGATCCCGGGCTTAGATGAAGAAAGGGGCCGCGAGCCCCTTTTTTCATGCTGCTCCCGGCAGTAGGGCATGTTCAAGGTTTTCCAAGGTCATCAAATTCCACATCACCGAAGGAACCTGGGCCTGTGGAGGGTTCATCGCTTCCGGCCGTAGGCTCCGGGTTGGGTTGCGGAGGGGCGCCGTGTTCACGAATGCGCTCCAATTCCTCCAGCGTGTGGTGCAGGCCGTCCATGAATTTGTCAAAATCCTCCTTGTACAGGAAGATCTTGTGCTTTTCGTAGCTCGTGCCCCCGTCCTCGTGCAGGCGCTTCTTGCTCTCCGTGATGGTCAGGAACAGGTCATTCCCGCGTGTGCTGCGCACATCAAAGAAGTAGGTGCGCTTGCCCGCCCGAACCACTTTCGAATACACATCCTCCCGTTCATCCGCCATGTTGCTTGCGCTCTTTGTATTTCAAATATACAGAGCGGCCGGAAACGGCACTTCCCGGCATTCCCCTTCACCCCTCCGTTGCCCGGACGGGCTTCCGTCCACTTCAACTTTTCCCCGCTTCCTCCAGCAATTGCTCCTCGTGCATGCGGGCATAAGTGCCACCTTCGGCCACCAGCTCGGCATGGCGGCCTTCTTCGATCACATGGCCATGCCCCAGCACCAGGATGTGGTCTGCAGCACGCACCGCACTGATGCGGTGGCTGATGATCACCGTGGTGCTGCCTTTCATCACACGGCGCAGCCCGCCCAGGATGGCATCTTCCGTGGCCGTGTCCACGGCGCTCAGCGGGTCGTCGAGAAGGAGGATGCGCGGTTGGCGGATCAGCGCCCTTGCGATGCTCACGCGTTGTTTCTGGCCGCCGCTAAGGGTAACGCCACGCTCCCCGAGCAACGTGGCGTAGCCCTTGGGGAAGTGCATCACATCCCGGTGGACGTGCGCCGTGCGCGCGGCTTCCTCGACCCGTTCCTGCAGGTTCGGCGACGGGTCAAGGCTGAATGCAATGTTGTTGGTGATGCTGTCGCTGAACAGGAACACGTCCTGCGGAACGATCCCGAGCTGGTTGCGCAGCTTCTCCAGGGCCACTGCGCGCAGCGGAACACCATCGATCAGCACGGTGCCCGACGTGGGGTCGTACAACCGGCCGATCAGGTCTGCCACGGTGCTCTTGCCGCTTCCCGTATGGCCCACGATGGCCAAGACCCCGCCGGCAGGCACCCGGAAGCTCACGTTCACCAGGGCTTGGATCCCGGTTTCGGGATAGGTGAAGCTGACGTTCCTGAATTCAATGGCACCGGCCACCTCGGGCAGTTCATCATGTTGTGAAAAAATGGCCGGCCGGGTATCCAGGAATTCATTGATCCGCTCCATGCTCACCGCCGCCTGTTGCACCTGTGAGGTGATGACGCCCAAGCTGGCGAAGGGCCAGGTGAGCTTGGTGACGTAGAGCGAGAATTCAGCCAGGTTCCCACCCGTAATGCCGTTCCCGCCATGGATCAGCAATTGGCAGCCCACGAAGATCACCAGCGCAGTGCTCAGGCCCACCAGCAGCATGATCGCAGGCATGAAGAGCGCATCCACCTTGGCTTCGGCCAAACTGGCCTTCCTGTAATCCCGCGCGGCAAGCCTGAACCTCCCCACGGTTTGTTCCTCCTTGGCGTATGCCTTGATCACCCTGATGCCGCTGAAGGATTCCTGCGCCAACGCGCTCAAGCGGCTCTGCTGCTGCTGCGTGGCCATGCTGCGCTTGTTGATGGTTTCACTGACCATGTAAATGGCGATGCTGAGCAAGGGCAGCGGTGCCAGTGACCACAGCGTGAGTTCCTTGTTCACGTCAAGCATGACCCAGACGATCATGATCGTGAGCACCACCAGGTTCAGGATGTACATCACAGCTGGGCCAACAAACTGCCGCACACGGCTCACATCCTCGCTGATCCGGTTCATCAGGTCACCGGTGCTGTGCTGCTTGTAGAATGCGCGGTCAAGCCGCTGGTAGTGGGCATAAACGGAATTTTTCAGGTCGTATTCCATCAGGCGGCTCATCACAATGATGGTTTGCCGGGTGAGGAACAGGAACACACCGCTGATCAGGGTGAACACCAGGAACAATCCGGCATGGAACAGGGCAAACCACATCACCGTGCGCTTTAGCGAGGCATCGTCCAGGGGGCCATCAAGCCGGGACTGCAGGTCCAGACCGGTCCACGCCGTCCAGGCGCGCAACTCCCCGGAAACTTCCAGATGCCGCTGGTCCACCGGCAATTGCAATTGTGCCAGGCCATCGCTGATCAGGTTGAATGCTTCGCGCACCACCTGCGGGGTGTAAACTGTGAATAGGCCTGTAAGGAAGATGAAGAGAACACCCAGGGAAAGGCGGCCCCAATAACGGCCGAAATAAGGGATCAGGGGCAGGAGGGAACGCATGGATCGGCTTGCTACCTTTGCGCGCCCTCCACAAGGGCATGGCAGGACGGCCTGCAAAAGTAGCCCGGCCAGGCCGGGGAAGCGCATGATGACCCGAACGACCGGCACCCCTCAACGTCTACTTGCGCCGGTTCTTGGCACCAGGCTCCAGGCACTCCCAAAGGACACGTCCGGCACCAACCAACAAAAATCCCATCCATGACCCTGCTGACGGAAAGGCCGGTGAAAACCGGCTCCGTGATCGACCGCATGAAGGAGCACGACCACGAACAGATCCTTTTTTGCAACGACCCTGTCACCGGCCTTCGCGCCATCATTGCCGTGCATGACACCACGTTGGGCCCCGCGCTGGGGGGGACGCGCATGTGGCCGTATGCCAGTGAGACCGACGCGCTTGAGGATGTGCTGCGCCTGAGCCGGGGGATGACCTATAAAAGTGCGCTGGCCGGACTGGACCTCGGTGGCGGCAAGGCCGTGATCATCGGTGATGCGCGGACCCAGAAGACCGAGGCCATGTTCCGGCGGTTCGGGCGGTTCGTGGACAGCCTGAACGGCCGCTACATCACCGGCGGGGATGTGGGCATGAGCGTGACCGAAATGGTGAACATCCGCAAGGAGACCGCAAATGTGGTGGGCCTCCCGGTGAGCATGGGCGGCAGTGGGGACCCCTCCCCCGTAACGGCTTATGGCGTGTTCTGCGGCCTCAAAGCCGCCGCTAGGACGGCCTATGGCACGGATGACCTGCGCAAGCGCAAGGTGGCCGTCCAGGGTGCGGGCAATGTGGGGCGGAACCTGATCGGCCACCTGCTGAAGGAGGGCGCCACCGTGTACCTCACCGACATCCATGATGACAAGCTGGCCGCGATCAAGGCCGAGCACCCCGCGGTGATCCTTGTGAAGCCGGAGGAAGTGATCGGCCTGGACGTGGACATCTATTCCCCCTGTGCACTGGGTGCCACGGTGAACGACAAAACCATTCCCCAACTGAAGTGCAGCGTCATCGCAGGGGCGGCCAACAACCAACTTGCCGATGAAGTCGTCCATGGAAAGGCCTTGATGGAAAGGGGCATCCTGTACGCACCGGACTTCCTGATCAATGCAGGCGGCATCATCAACTGCGCGTGGGAGCGCCTGGGGTACAACAAGCAGGCGGCCATGGCACAAACCGAGGAGATCTACAACACCGCATTACAGATCTTCAAGCGCAGCCAGGAGGAGAAGATCCCTACATACCTTGCTGCCAACCAAGCGGCGGAACAGCGCGTCCGCAGCGTTCGCCAAGCCGGTCTCAGTTTCTGATTGCACCCATGCTGAACCGCCGATTCCTCCGGATCAAAGCCTACCAGGCCCTCTATGCCCAAGCACAGAGCGCGGGCGGTAGCGAGGCCAAGATCGAAAAGGAAATGCTCCTGGGCGTGGAGCGCACGTACGACCTGTTCATCCATTTAATGCTGCTCTTCGGGGAAATGCGCCATTTGGCCGAAGCCCGCATGGAGGAACGCAAAGTCAAGCGCATGCCCACGGCGGAGGACCTGGTGCCCAACCGCCGCTTCGTGGACAACCCGGTGTTGGTGAAGCTGGCCGAAAGCAAGCGCCTGCTGGCCGAAAGCGAAACCCGCAAAGCCGGATGGGTGGGGGAAAGGGACCTGCTGGTGCCCCTGTTCAAGGTGGTCACCTCCAGCCCGGAGTACGTGGCCTACATGGCGGCCGAGAGCACCACCCCCGCACAGGACCGTGCGCTGGTCGTGGACCTTTTCGTGGAACACATGGCGCAGTTCGAGGGCTTGCATGAACATGTGGAGGCCAAGTCCATTCATTGGTTGGAAGACTTGGACCTCGCATGCTCCATGGTGAAACGCACCATAGAACAAGTGCGTCCGGAGGATGCGGACCTGCAATTGGTCGACTCCGGGGCCGAGGCCGCCGAAGAGCGCGAATTCCTCACCACCCTGTACCGCGCCACATTGGAAAACCGCACCGGGGATGAAAAGCTCATCGCCGACCGGGCCAGCAACTGGGAGGCCGAACGCATCGCGCTCAGCGATATGCTGCTGATGCGCATGGCCCTGAACGAGGTGCGCAGCTTTGACCAGATCCCGGTCAAAGTGACCATGAACGAATACATCGAGATCGCCAAGGCCTACAGCACGCCGAAGAGCAAGAATTTCATCAACGGGATCCTGGACAAGCTCTTTGCCGAAATGAAGGAAAGCGGCACCATTCACAAGGTGGGCAGGGGATTGCTGGAAAGTTGACACCATGATCGGACACACGTTCATCCAACAGTTGGGGGCCACCGCCCTCATTGTCCTCGCAGCGGCCACTTGGTCCTCCTGCCGCATCACCGACCACAGTGAGAACCAGCCCGATGAGGTCAATCCCGGCGATTTCCACATATCCGCTTCGGGCTACAAGGCCATTGACAAGGCCAGCCTGCCCGTGATGACCTTTGACAGCACGGCCCTCAGCATGGGCCGCATTGCTGAAGGCGTGCAAGTGGAGAAAACGTACGGTTTCGTGAACACCGGAAAAACGGACCTTGTGCTCACGGATGTGCGTGCCTCCTGCGGATGCACCGTGGCCAAAGGCTGGCCACGCATGCCGGTCCAACCCGGCCAAAGGGGCATCATCACCGTTCAATTCAATAGCGAAGGCAGGCCCGGGATGCAGCACAAGACCATCACCGTGGTGGCCAACACAGATCCGCCCACCTCCGTGCTCACGCTGAGCGGGGAAGTGGTCAGCCCATCCACCGGACCCAATTAACCCACAACTGAAACAACTTGCGGGCAACCCGCATCACCAGCCATGAACATGCCTTTCATCCTTCTGCAAGCCACGCCCGGCCAACCTTCCAGCATGCCCACCATCATCATGATGGTCCTGCTTTTCGTCGTGTTTTACTTCTTCATGATCCGGCCACAGCAAAAGAAGGCCAAGGATGCCAAAAAGTTCCGCGAAAACCTGCAAAAAGGAACACGGGTGGTGAGCATCGGCGGCATCCATGGCAAAGTGGTTGAAGTGAATGACAAGACGGCGCTGCTGGAAGTGGCGGACGGCGTGCGCATCCGCTTCGAGAAGAGCGCAATTGCCATGGACAACACCATGCAGTTGAACGAGGAGACGGCAAAGACCGCCTGAGCACAGGGCCCCGACCATGTTGAAGGTGGGCCTCACCGGTGGCATCGGCAGCGGGAAAAGCACGGTTGCCAAGCTGTTCACCGTGTTGGGCGTGCCGGTTTTCAGTTCCGATGAGGAGGGGAGACGGTTGCTGAACGGGGATGCTGCCGTGCAGGCTGCGGTGGCCCGTGCATTCGGGCCCTCCGTGCTGGTGGCCGGCATCCCCGACAGGAAGGCCTTGGCAGCGCTCGTTTTCCGTGATGCCGAGGCCCTGGCCCTGCTGAACGCGATCATTCATCCGG
>CALMYC010000215.1 GCA_937873385.1 uncultured Flavobacteriales bacterium
CAATTTGGCGAAAGCCCGCTAAGCCAATAGCTGTACTGGCCGAATCCGGCGCCGGCATCGTAGATGGCCAGTTCGCGGCCGCGTTTGTCCTTGGCCCAGGCGCGCAGCTCCTTGTGGATGTGCCAGGCGCGCAGAAGCAGCAGGTCCAGTAGGCGGTAGAAGAGTCTCCGCAGCGCGGGGGTGCTGTTGAAGACGGTGCCGAGGCGGCGTTTCACCGGGTCGTACTGCATGGGTTTCTATGAACTGGGGCAGTGAAGCTGATGACCGGCCTTCATCACTTGCCCCTCAACAGGTTTTCGATCTCCTCGGTGCGGTCCAGTGAATCGTCGATGTAGAAATTGAGCTCCGGAATGATGCGCAGTTGCTGGCCCACGCGGTGGCCCAGTTCCCCCCGCAAGCGATGGCCCATGTCCCGCACCCGCTGGAGAATGGCTTGCTTGTCCTTCACCGGGAAAAGGCTCAGGTACACTTTGGCAAGCCCAAGGTCCGGACTGACGCGCACGGCGGTCACGGTGATGAGGCCGCCCGGAAGAAGTGCCCGGTTGTGCCCTTGCATCACCTCGGCCATTTCCTGTTGCAGCAGGCTGTTCACCTTGTTCTGGCGTACGCTGTCCATGGCGCGAAGATAGACGGGGTAAAGGGACCGGATGACCGGCCTTGCCACAGCATCCGGCATTTGAAGTCAACACCTTCGCAACAACGCACCGGAGGCTGGCATTCCTTCATCCGAACATCTGGTTCCTTGATCGCCGGATCGCCGGATACCTTTGCCGTCTTCCATGAAGAACTTCCTCCGCATCATGCGCTTCGGCCGGCCGTATGCCCGGTTCGCAGTGCTGAACGGCGTGTTCAACCTGCTGGCCACCGTATTTCATTTGGCCAGCATGCTGCTGTTCATTCCGTTCTTGCGGCTGTTGCTGGGCCAAACCCGGGCAGTGCATGAGCGCCCGGCGCTGGCTTGGGACAAAGCCACGCTTGAGCAGGGCTTCAACTGGTCGCTCACGCACCTGATCGAGCTGCACGGCCAGGTGGGGGCATTGGGCATCATCTGCCTGACCGTTGTGGCCTTGTTCCTCATGAAGAACGTGTTCCGCTACTTGGCCGTGCGCGCGATCTGCACCTTCCGCAACCGGATAATCCGCGATGTACGCTCCCGCATCTATGACAAGATGCTGGAGCTGCCCTTGCGTTACCACAACGATGAGCGCAAGGGCCATTTGCTCTCGTTGATCACCAACGACATGCAGGTGCTGGAATACTCGGTGATGTACTCCATTGAAATGGTGTTCCGTGAGCCCATCGCCGTGCTCATGTTCCTGGGCACCATGGTGACACTTTCACCTCAGCTCACCCTGTATTCCCTGCTTTTGCTGCCGGTCAGTGGGCTGCTCATCGGGCGCATCAGCCGCAGCTTGAAGAAGCGCAGCACCCGTGTGCAGGAGAAAAGCGCAGACCTGTTGGCCCGCGTGGAGGAGACGCTCACCGGCATGCGGGTGGTGAAGGCCTTCAACGGGGAGGAAGCGATGAAGCGCCGGTTCGAGCGGGAGAATGAACTGCTGATGCGCTCCAGCATCAGCATGCTGAACAGGCAGGACATCGCCTCACCATTGAGTGAAACCCTGGGCACCGCGGTGATGGCCGCCATTGCTTTCCTCGGCGGCACGCTGGTGCTGGGGCCGAACGCTTCCCTCAGCGGCGACAGCTTCCTGGGTTTCATCATCATCTTCTCCCAATTGCTCACGCCCATCAAGGGCTTTTCGCAAGGCTACTCCGGCATTGTGCGCGGCTCCTCCAGTGCCCAGCGCGTGTTCGACCTGCTGGCCGTGCCCAACACCGTGACGGAGAAACCCGATGCCAAGCCCATTGCGGCATTCAACGATCGCGTGGAATTCAAGGATGTGGCCTTTGCCTACGATGACAAGCCGGTGCTGCAAGGCATCAACCTTGCGGTGCCAAAGGGGAAAAGCGTGGCCTTGGTGGGGACCAGCGGCGGCGGCAAGACCACGCTGGCCGGGCTGCTCCCGCGCTTCTTCGACGTGACCGGCGGTAGCGTTTCCATCGATGGCACCGACCTCCGCGACCTGCGGATCAAGGACCTGCGCGGCTTGATGGGCATCGTTACGCAGGACAGCCTGTTGTTCAACGACACGGTGGCGGCCAACATCGCCTTCGGCCGCACGGGCATTGGGGAAGCGGGCATCCAACGGGCAGCGGAGATCGCCAACGCGCACGAATTCATCCAACGCCTGCCCAACGGTTACAACACTTCCATCGGTGATGCTGGCAACCGGCTCAGCGGTGGGCAGAAGCAACGCATCGCCATCGCACGGGCGGTGCTGGGCGATCCTTCGATCCTGATCTTGGACGAGGCCACTTCCGCCTTGGACACCGAAAGCGAAAAGTTGGTGCAGGACGCGCTCTTCAAACTGATGAAGGCCCGAACCTCCTTGGTGATCGCACACCGCCTCAGCACCATCCAGCATTGCGATGAGATCATCGTGCTGGACCACGGCCGGATCATTGAGCGCGGCACGCACGCTGGGCTTTTCGCCGCCAACGGGCAATACAGGAAGTTGTGCGACCTGCAGGCGTTTGCGTGATCACCGGACGTGATGGAACCCGCGGGCCCGCGAAACAAGATCTTTGGCCTGGACCTGATGCGCGCCACGGCCGGGGTGATGGTGATGCTCAGCCACACCAGCCAGCTCGTGGAACAGCATTGGCCCCGTTTCCCAAATGTGCCGCGCGTGGATTGGGTCGGTCTGTTCTTCGTGCTCAGTGGATTCCTGATCGGTGGGATCCTGCTGGACGGAATGGCCGCCAAGGGTTCTTCTTTGCTGCGTTTCGTGGACTTCATGCAGCGCCGTTGGCTGCGCACGTTGCCCAACTACTTCCTCTTCCTGCTGTTGAACATCACGTTGGTGTACTTCAGTTTGGCACCCGGCATGCTCAGCCATGCCACAGTGGCTTACGCCGTGTTCCTGCAGAATTTCCACTTGCCGCTGGACCTGTTCTTTTGGGAATCCTGGTCCTTGGCCGTGGAGGAATGGTTCTACCTGCTCTTCCCGCTGATCGTGTTCGGACTGGTCGGGTTGTTTGCCGCCCGTGGCACTCGGGCCTACTTGGCAGCCTGTGCGATCTTTATTCTGATGCCCGTGGCCGCACGCTTTCATGTTGCCCCACATGTGGTGGATGACGGGTCATGGTCACTGTGGGTCCACAAGCTGGTGATCACCCGCTTGGACGCCCCGGGCATGGGCATGTTGGCTGCATGGGCCGCACACCGGTGGCGGGAACGGTGGCGTACCGTGCGCTGGCCTGCATTCTTCATGGGGTTTGCAGGGCTATTGCTGCTCGGTGGCCTGCACTTTGCTGACGCGCCAACCTTCATGACCAATGGCTACGAGAGCCTTTACGTCCTGGCGATCGCCCTGTTGCTTCCCCTGCTTTCCAATTGGCGTTCCACAGGCTTGCTTGATAAACCCATGCGCGGCCTCAGCCTGATCACTTACGCGCTATATCTGGTGCATTTACCCATGCTCCATCTTTTCGGGGCACTCGTGCCCGACCCATCGCCTTGGTCCTGCGCTCTGCGCTATGCGCTGTTCGTCGCCGCCACCATCGCCCTTGCCGGTTTGGTCTTCCGCTTCTGGGAAAGGCCGTTCATGCGGCTTCGCGATCCATTCGGCCGATGGCTGGCATCGCGATCGTGGCTGCATTGACACCTATTGTTTCCTGGGGAACAGCTTCCGGAAGAATCCTTCGCCCTTCTTCCGTTCTGCTTTCTCCCTGTTCACCTCCGGTTGATCCTTGGCCTTATTTCCCTCCGGATTGAAGAACACGTCCAGTACCCGCTCGATGAAGTTGCCGGCACGGCGGGGATCACAGTCCATGTCGATCGGTTCAATGGGAGCGGGAAACGGCTTGAGGTACTTGCCGCGCAATGCTGCCGATCGTTCCACCTCAGCCAGGGTGCGGCCGATGATGGGCAAGGCCAATTGCGCGCCGGTGCCCAAGCCGCTGCCGAAGTGCACCGAGGGGTCGCGCGCGCCCACCCAAGTGGCGGCCACGATGCCGGGCGTGTAGGCCACGAACCAGGCATCGGCGTAGTCCTGCGATGTGCCGGTTTTGCCGGCCAGTGCGGAACGAATGCCAAAGCGGGAGCGCATGGCGGCGCCGGTGCCGCTGTCCACTGCGCGGCGCAGCATGCCCGTGATGGCGTCTGCCACCGGCTCATCGAATGCGCGGTGCGCGGCCCCGGTCCTCCCCTGGAAGATCGGATGGCCTTGCGCATCGGTGATCTTCTCAATGAGCTGCAGTCCGCGCATGAGCCCGTCGTTTGCAAAAGCGGCGTACGCCTGCACCAGTTCCTGCAACGACAGGTCCGCGGCGCCGAGGGCCAAGGCGGGATTGTCCACACCGGCCGTGGGCAAGCCAAGTGCCTTGAACGTATCGCGGATGGTGTCTGCGCCGGTGCGGAAATAAAGGTCCACCGTGGGGATGTTCATGGAGTGCGCCAAGGCATACCACAGGGCCACCTGCCCGCCGACGGTGTCCTTTTCGAAGTTCTGCGGGGTCCAGCCGTCGTACTCAGGGTAGCTCTTCACTTCATTGTTCAGGTACGTGCAAGGTCCCATGCCCTTCCTCAGCGCGGCAGCATAGATCAGCGGCTTGATGGTGGACGCCACGGGCCTGCGGCCCTGCACCTGGTCATAGGGCAACGTGCGGAAATCATTGCCGCCGCAGTATGCGCGCACCTTGCCCGTGGCGGGGTCCGCCATCAGGAAAGCGCCTTGCAGCATCCGGTGGTAATGCCACAGGCTGTCGCGGTAGCTGATGCTGTCCGGCGGTGCATCATCCCAGGTGAAGACATCACGCACCGCCCGTTCATTGCGCTTCCAGTCGGCACCTGCTTTTTTCCCCTCCTCCTTTTCCCAGGCTTTCCGGCTTCCACGCGCCTTCAGCTCCCCGTCCAGTTTGGGCTGCATGGTGGAGAGCTGTTTCATCATGGCGCGCAGGGCGGCCTGTTGCAGCGCGGTGTCCAGCGTGGTGTGGATGCGCAGTCCGTCCTTCTCGATGTCGTAGGTGGAGCCGTCCTTCTTCTTGAGCTTGGCCAGCACCGCGCGGGCCTGCTGCTCCACCCGAGCATTGAAGTAGCCGTAATCGTCGAACTGCCCGGCTCCCGCATATCGGATCTCCAGCGGCATTGCCTGCAGACTGTCGCGCGCGGCCGTGGTGAGCTTCCCGTTGCCTGCCATCAGTGCCAGCACTTGGTTGCGCCTGCCTTTGGAGGCTTCGGGGTGCAGTCGTGGATTGTAGCCGGTGTTGGCCTTGAGCATGCCGATGAGCACGGCGCTCTCCTCCACCTTCAGCTTGGCGGCCGGCTTGCTGAAGTAGCGCTCCGCCGCCGACTCAATGCCGTACACATTCTCCCCGAAGGGCACCGAGTTGAGGTAAAGGGTGATGATGTCCTCCTTGCCGTACACCTGCTCCAGGCGCTGTGCCACCAGTGCTTCCTTGATCTTGTTCACCGGCACGGTGAGCAATCCATGGCGCTCCCGGCCATACAGGTTCTTGATCAGTTGCTGCGAGATGGTGCTGCCGCCCCCACCGCTGCGGTCGCGGGCCAACAACGTGCGGAAGAACACGCGCACATAGCTGAACGCATCCACGCCACTATGCTCAAAGAAGCGCTGGTCCTCGGTGGAAACAAGCGCATCCACCACATGCCGCGGCAGGTCCTTCCAACGCACGTTGGTTCGTTCCTCCGCGAACACCTTGCCGATCACCGCGCCGTTGGATGCCAGGACCAGGCTTGCCTCCTCGTTGCGGACGGCCGCCAGGTCCTCCGTGGTGGGCAGCTTGCCGAAGACGTCCTTGCGCACCAGGGTGATCAAGGTGAACACGGCGATGAAGACCAGCGCCAGCAGCAGGAACAGAACTTTCCAAACAAGGGCCGGGCCACGTGCCGTTTTTTTGGGCTTCTTCGCCATGCGTTGAACCACGGAGCTACGCTACGGGGCTGCGAATGTTGTGCGCCCCTGCATCTACTCTACCGCCCACTCCTGCCACAACAGGTCCTTCTCGTACGGGTACCGTGCGAGGTGTATCTCCTTCACCTTGTCGTACATCAGCTTGCGCAGCGCATCAATGTTGTCCTTGCGGATGGCGGAGATGAAGATGGCCTTGTCCTCCCCGGTGATGCGCGCCATCCACGTGCGCTCCAATTCATCCAGGGTGAACTGGTCCTCCCGCTTGGGGGCCAGGTCGTGCGGGTCGTGCGGGGCGGGGCGGTAGGCATCGATCTTGTTGAAGACCACGATGGTGGGCTTGCCGCCGGCACCGATCTCCTCCAGGGTTTGGCGCACGGTGTGGTACTGGCTTTCGAACTGCGGATGGCTGATGTCCACCACGTGCAGCAGCAGGTCGGCCTCGCGCGTTTCATCCAAGGTGCTCTTGAAGCTTTCTATCAACTGGTGGGGCAGCTTGCGGATGAAGCCCACCGTGTCACTGAGCAGGAAAGGGAGATTTCCCAAGACCACTTTGCGCACGGTGGTGTCCAGCGTGGCAAAGAGCTTGTTCTCGGCGAAGACATCACTTTTGCTGAGCAGGTTCATCAACGTGCTCTTGCCCACGTTGGTGTAGCCCACGAGCGCCACGCGCACCAGCTTGCCGCGGTTGCCGCGCTGCGTGGCCTTTTGCCGGTCAATGTCCTTGAGCTGGGCCTTGAGCAGGCTGATGCGGTCGCGCACCAGGCGCCGGTCCGTCTCGATCTCTTTTTCACCTGCACCACCGCGTGTTCCGGTGCCGCCGCGCTGGCGTTCCAAGTGGGTCCACAGCTTGGTGAGGCGCGGCAGCATGTACTCGTACTGCGCCAACTCCACCTGTGTTTTTGCGTGCGCCGTCCTTGCACGGCTGGCGAAGATGTCCAGGATCAGCCGCGGCCGGTCCAGCACGGGCAGTTTCAATTCCTTTTCAAGGTTGCGCTGCTGCGCGGGGGTGAGTTCATCATCAAAGATCACACAGGCATGGGGCGCGTTTGCACCCATCCAGGCCTTGACTTCAGCGAGCTTGCCGGAGCCGATGTGGTACTTGCCATCGGGCCGCGGCAGCTTCTGCATGAAGCGCTTCACAGTGGCGATGCCGGCGGTATCCGCGAGAAAAGCGAGTTCATCCAAGTACCCCTCTACTTGGGCCGCCGATTGCCTGCCCGTGACCAGGCCAATGAGCACCGCCTGCTCCGCGCTAATTCCGTTTTCCTGCGGGTCGATCATGAGGGAGGAACGGACTATTGGTCACGGTGCAACGTCCGAACGTGCTCCACCACCAGGTCTATCTGTGCCGAAGTTAAGCGGCCTTTGAAGCCGATCATCGCGCCTTTGCCATTTGCCACCACCGCGGCCATTTCCCCACGGCTGAGGTTGCTGGTGGTCAGGTCCTTCGCGCCGGCCACGCCCGACCTGCCGTCCGCGCCATGGCACATCACACATGCGGCACGGAAGATCTCCGCGCCGGTTTCCACTGGACCCGCTTGGCCGGACGGGGCCCCGATGGACGCGGAGCACGCCACTAGAACCACCAAAAGGGCAGACCCCGCCAACGCCGCGCCTTTCATAACCAACCGCGGCCTTCTCCCATCCGCGTGAACGGCCATGGGACCATGGCCAGCATCAGCACCCATGCAATGAGGTAAAAGACGGCCACGCGCAAGTGCTTGCCTTGTTCCGTGTAGGCGCGTTTGCTTGCCAGGCGGCCCACGGTCACCAACGCGATCACGGCAAGCATCATGGCCATGTGCTCAAACTTCCAATACCGCCTGTAATCCGCGGGCATGTGGTCAAAGGCACCCTTGTTCATGTCCACGCCGTACAGCACAAACCCAAGGATCAACTGTACATGGCACAAGATCATGGCCCAGATGGCCACGGCGCGTTGCCAGGTGATCACCGGCCCGTTGCGCATCCAGCCCGCCAATGCAGCGAAACCCGCCACTGCAACGGTGGCGAAAATGCCCCACCGCAGCAGGCTGTGGAAGAAGAGGAACACGGGCGTAAGGTCCGTGGAGGACGCAACGGCAGGGGCGTCGTGGATGGGCATGGGGTTGAAGGGGGTCAAAAGGAGGCGTGGGAGAAGAGCGGGCGGAGGTGCAGTCCCTCCAGGGCACGGGCACCCTGGTTGCAGATGGTCGTTTTAGAACCCCGGCCCCTTCTACCTTCGCGGCCATGAAGGAAGTGCCCGCACTCCTGGACCATGCCATTTCAGGCGCATTTGCTGCAGGAAGGGAGATCCTGGACGTCTACACAAGGCCCATCCATGTGGAACTGAAGGAGGACAAAAGCCCGCTCACCGAAGCCGACAAGCGTGCGCACCGCGCCATTGCCGCCGCGCTCGCCAAGACCGGCCTGCCCGTGCTCAGTGAAGAGGGCAAAACACTGGACCCTGCACAACGCCAGGCTTGGCCCTTGTACTGGCTGGTTGACCCGTTGGACGGCACCAAGGAATTCATCAAGCGCAATGGGGAATTCACGGTCAACATCGCGCTGATGGCCCGCGACCATGCCCCGGCCGGGGCATTGGGATCGCACCGGCCCGTGGGGGGCGTTCTGTACGTTCCCGTTAAGGACATCCTCTATTTCGCCTGGGAGGGCGGAGGTGCCTTTCGGCAGGACATGGCCACAACCTTGGCATGCAAAACCGCGTATGAACGGGCCGCCAGCGCCATGCGCCTGCCCATGACCAACCATCGCAAAGCCTTCACCATCGTGGCCAGCCGCTCGCATTCCAGTCCGGATACCGAAGCCTTCATTGAACGCATGGAACATGAACATGGCAAGGTGGAAACCGTGAGCATGGGCAGCGCCTTGAAGATCTGCCTGGTGGCGGAAGGTGCCGCCGATGCCTACCCCCGCTATGCACCCACCATGGAATGGGACACTGCGGCCGGGCACGCCATCGCAAACGGCGCGGGCAAGTCCCTGATCGACGTGAGCACCGGCGCACCCATGCGCTACAACAAATACGACCTGCTGAACCAGTGGTTCATTGTTCAATAACTACCCAAGCAAGGAAGAGAGACATGGCACAGAAGAAGAAAAGCGTGAAGCCAGCGGTGAAGAAGAAGGCCGGCAAAGTGGTCGCCGCCCGGAAGGTCGTCGCCAAGGCCGCCCCGGTGAAGACATCGGCGCACAAAGGCAAGCGCAAAGTGGCGCTCATCACCGGCATCACCGGACAGGACGGGGCCTACCTGAGCGAACTGCTGCTGAACAAGGGTTACGAGGTCCATGGCGTTAAGCGCCGCAGCTCCCTCTTCAACACCGACCGCATCGACCACCTCTACCACGACAGCCATGAAAAGGGCCAGCCCTTCCATCTTCACTACGGCGACCTTACCGACAGTGTGAACTGCCTGCGCCTGGTGCAGCAGATCCAGCCCGACGAGATCTACAACCTCG
>CALMYC010000216.1 GCA_937873385.1 uncultured Flavobacteriales bacterium
GGTACATGCAAAACACCACCGCCAAGCTCACGGCCACCACTGATGCCGATGAAACGGGCTACTGGGTGGTGCAACATGCGGACGCTGGCGATGCCTTTCAGGTGTTCCACTTGACCAGCCAAGGCTTGGACCTTACACCCGCAGTGAGCCAGGTGGGGCGCTCCTACCTTGCGAACACCCCGGCCTATCTCAATGCGGACTTATTGAGGCCCATGAAATTTTCCGCCCAAGGCGACAAGCTGGCGGCGATCATGTTAGGGAACGATCCGGACTCCAATGCCATTGAACTCTTCCACTTCAACCGGGCCAACGGTACGCTTAATTTCTGGGCACACCTCACCACCGATCTTTTCGCCCTGGATTCCACCGGGCAATTGATCCCGGCTTCAGCCGCGAGCAATAGATTCATCATGGATTGCGAATTCTCACCGGATGGCCAAAGGTTATACTACGCGGCCGGTGACACTGCTAATTTTTTTGGAGGTTGTAATCTCATTCAATTGGAATTGGGAATTCCTGAACCCTCAGCCGTTCAGCAGTCTGCATTTTTCGTTTGTGGCATGGGCAATTTTAGTGCTTCAGGCCTGGACCTCACGGGCACCTACATGCTTACTGGGTTGAATGGCCTGTTGTATACAAGAGACAATGCCGTGGCGGGGGTAGATAATTGGCTTGCCGAAATGTATGCGTTGCCAGGGATCATCATGGATTCAATATCCGGTCCATTTCACAATTCATTAATTGATATCAATAGCTTGCCCAATACATCACTATCCAACAACGTTGGAAACCTGCCCAACATCTGCAAACGCTATGTGGACAGCGCACCCCTGACAACCGCGGTTTCTCCGCACCAAAAGGCCAGTTCCGGAGTGCGCGTTTGGCCCAACCCCAGCAGTGGCCTTTTCATGGTGCAATGGATTGGAGCTGCCAGCACCGCCCAAGCCCGGATCACGGATGCCACCAGCCGCACCTTGCCCGGCACCTGGGCCCTGCACAATGGCGACAATGCCATTGACATCAGCAACGTGGCGGACGGCGCGTACGTGCTGGAGCTGCGGAACAGGGATGAAGTGCGGCGGGTGCGGATCGTAAAGCAGTAAGTGCAGGACCGCTCTTTGCCCTGATCGGGAAATGGGCAGAATGGATTTGCATTTCCATCCGCAATGCTTACCTTCATCATACCCAATCCCAAACCCAATGAAGCCTTCCTTCCTCACCCTGAGCAACGCCGAAGGGCCTTCCTTCCTTCCTTCCTTCCTTCCTTCCTTCCTTCCTTCCTTCCCTCGATTCGGTTCAAACCGGCTGAAATCCGCCACAGGCAACGCATTGAACGTGTTGCTGGCATTGGCCCTGACCACAGCTGCCATCCCATCTGCTTTTTGCCAAGTACGCTTTCATATTGAAACGGATTGCCCATGTGAATACAAGGTCTATCTCATGGGGTCGCCGGATTATCAATTCGACTTGGCTTCTGGTCACCCCGTTGATCAGAACATTCCATTTGATCCCGGAACTGGACAAATTGCGATCAAATTGATCGGCTGTGGTGTTGGCATTCCGCCCACTGCATTTCCGCCCATTGGCAGCATTATCAATGTGGACGGCTCCGGGTGTGATTGTGTCATGGACGGGAATGCCTACACACCTAACTTTCAGTTCGGCTATGACCCTGAGCACCAAGTCTGGATGGGAAGGCTCACCTGCAAATGGCACGAATGATTCGTGCGATCCTCTCAACACTGTCCTTTTGCAGCCTGGTTGCGCTCTTCGGCCAGGCCCGGAACGCCAATTGGGTATTCTCCGACGGCATGTGGATGCAGTTCACGGACACCAGCATGGCGATGCTGCCGTCCCCATACTCCAGCGCGGGCCGCAGCTCGTGCATCAGCGATACTTCCGGCCAATTCGTGCTCTTGGTGGATGATGCAGGCATACGTGATGCGCAGTTCAACTTGTTGCCTGGTGCTTCGGCGGAGGAACTGGGCTGGACCAGCGCCGGGGCCAGCTACTTGGTGCTGACCAAGCCGGGAAGCCCGGCCCACTATTGCATCTTCGTGAATGAAATGCCGCCCAATGCCCGTGCAGGGGTTGTGGAGGTGGACCTGAACGCCAACGGCGGTGCCGGTGGGATAATATCACCTTGCACAAAATGGTAAATGCAAAAAACCACCCCCAAACCCCCGGCCCCCACCGGTGCCGATGAAAAAGGGTACTTGGGGGGGCAACAAGGCGGCC
>CALMYC010000217.1 GCA_937873385.1 uncultured Flavobacteriales bacterium
TCAGCTTGCTGAAGATCTTGTCAGCCGGGATCAACGGAATACTGAGGGGGATGGCTGTTGCGGCGATCACCGCATCGGGCAGTTTCAAGCGGTGGCGCAGCCGCAGATCGACGGCCAGGTCCTGGATGGAGCGGTGGATCTCCTCCAGCTGGCAGCGGTCCAGGAAACGGTGTACCTGTTGCAGGTGGTCCATGTCATCGCCGTGATACACCAGCGCCTCCATCCGCACCATGGTGCTTGCCACCACATCGTGCCCCTTCAGCAGTGCGTTGGCCGTTTTATCCCCGCCAAGAATGTATAGCAGGATGTTGGTATCGATGACCACGCGCTCACTCCTCATCGCGGAGCGCACGCTGGAATTTCACCGGATCGCCATGCAAGGGCGCTGTGCCCACCAGGTCGCTGAAGTCGGCACCTTTCTTCTTGCGCGAACGCTTGATCGCACCCTTCACAATTGCGCTCGCTTTGCTTTTGGGGGTGCGTTTGGTAACGATGTGGACCATGGGAAGGAATTGTTTCAAAGATAGTCCAACTTGCTGTTCTCGGCCGTGGCCCACGCCGTCATCGCGCAGGGTGTGGCAGAAGTTCCAGAGGTTGTTGACGATGGCGGTGGAGGTCATTCGGCTATATTAGGAACCAGGATATTGACAGGAAAACCGACGTGCCGAAAGGAAGTCAACCTATAGTTGGAGCAATGAGTACGCCCGAAGTGTACAGCAGCCCTTTGATCGATGAGATTCTTGCGCGGATAACACCGCAGGAGCGTGACAAGGTGTCGTTGAAAATGCAGTTAGCAGTTCGAATCGCCGACCTGATCGAGGAGAAACACCTCAGTAAGAATGAGGTGGCGGAAGCCTGCGGCCTGAAGGATCCATCTGTGGTGACCAAGTGGCTCAGCGGCGGCTATAACTTCTCCGTGGATACACTGGTGGACATCAACCATGCATTGGGCGTGAGCTTGGCCGACTTGGTGCGACCGGAGGAACAGTAAGTATGTTCTTCATTTCCTGCTCTTGTTTGAGGGATGCTTGCAGCTTGCTGATCATCAAGCGGCTGAACCCTCCTGAACCTGCTTCAATGTCATCCCATTCTTGGTCCTCCAAAGCTCCCGCCCATTGGCGGCACCACCCACCACCACGCCCGCCGCAGTGCTCGGGCTGGCGAAGGTGTAGTCCTGCGTGAGCGTGTAGAACGAGCCGGCCGCTTGCAACACCCCTTCTTTGATCAAGGCCGCGCGCAGCTCTTTCAGGTATCCATGTATGGAAGGTCGCTCATCCCAAGCGGCCTGCGAACCCTTCGCTACCACGAAGCCCTCAGAGCTTTCATAACCTTCGGCGTTCAGGCCTTTGGAGCTGAGCGTATAACGGCGCGTCTTGGATTTGGCCACCGGTGCCCGCTCAAAGAAGCTGTAGCCGAGAATGGGCATGCATAGCAGGATGTCCTCCAAGAAGCGCTCGGCATCGGCGCGGTCCGCTTCGCTAAGGCTGGGCGTGCCGGGTGTGTTCCCATTGTCCAACTGGCAGCGCTTGGCACTTGCTGCCAGCCCCACCAGGCGTGCCTCCACATGCTGGATGTGCGCTTTGTTCAAGTTCTGGTCCTTGCTGGTGAAGGCCACGGCATGGGTCCACCAGTCCTTCTTGCTCTCGTGCTGTTGCAGGCGTGGCAGGATGGGGTCGCCTTCACCGATGTAGACCATGGGCAACTGCACGCTCTCACCGGGACCGACCAAGATGTACACGCCGGTGCGTTGCAGCTCTGGCCGCTTCCGGGCTTCCGCGAAGAGCGATTGCGGGAACATCAGCCCCACGCCGGACCAGTTGGTCTTTTCCACGGTCTTGATACCCGAGGGATCGCCATCCACTAAGAAGATGCGTACGCTGAAGGGGTGGGTCATGGGGTTGGGAGCGGTTGTAGGATGGAGTGATTCTGGATTTCATTGACACTAACTTCCATTCCAGATATCAAGCCTTTCGCACTAGAGTGAGTTATACTTCACGAACATGGGCAAGCAGGCATACTCCTCAGGCCGTGCTATGAAGTACTCAAGATCGAATGGGTTGGTGAAGCCCATCTCCTGATACCAACTGTTGAGTTTCAACCGTGATCGCTCGAGGTCCTGATCCAGTTCATCATAGCGCATGGCCTTCACCCATTGGTCCACTTTGCCCGGCAATCTGGCCTCATGCTGCAAAGGGAATGCCTTCAGCACGAGAAGCCCACAACTGTTGTGGAATTTCCGGGCGATTGAGATCAATGCAGCCCTTCCGATCCCTTGACCTCGGAATGCGGGAAGGATCTCCAACTGCTCCACGAAACAGACATCCGCGTTGAAGATGGGGTCGTTCTCGAAGTATTTATCCAGCTTTTCGAACGGGTGGACATCCTCCTCCCAACTAAACAGCGACTCCGACATGGCGAGTATGGTGGAGGATGCATCCATCACATCCCGTAGCGGAAACTCGGCGTCCATGGCCAGGCCGAACTGGATCAGGCTCAGCTTGCCCCTACCCACCAATGCCTCTTTCTCGCTTGGTTCTTCCGGAACTGTGTGGATCTTGAAATGATGCTCGGTAACAAAGTCATTGGGATCCTCACCAAGTCCAGCACCTAGGACATCATGAAAGTCGAAGGTCACTGAGTACAGCCTCATGTTGTAATCGTCTTCCATGCTAACCACGGTATCCAGGACCAATTGAATTCCCCTCAAAAGCCCGCTTCAAAACCGTCTGCCGCCAAGAGTCGGCCATCTGAAGCAATGTAAATATGGTGGTAGAGCGATTCATCTCAGGGTTAACAGGAACCGAATGAATGTTCCGGTCAGATACAGGACAAGTTCGACCTCCTGTTCAATCACTTTGTCCCCGTGCTTCACACGGTCGTTTTGAAATTTGCTGTACAGGTCGATCAGCTTCCAATAGCTGGCGCCGATCTCAGGTGCAATGCCACGTTGTTTCAGGTACGTGCCCAATTCCTTTTGTTGGTTCTCCAAGCTCTTGGAATTGCCCAAGACGTGCCGCAGCGTCTCTTCAAGTGAACGCCGCAGGTTGTCGGCAACGTCGCGTACATGGCCTGGCTTACCGTAAAGTGAAAGGGCAGCAGCATATCGCTCGCGAGCTGCAGGTATTTCATCAAACCATAGGAGCACCTCGTCTACCAGAGTTAGATCCAGCTCTTTCGCACCAGACGGGTGTAGCAGCGTTGCGCCTCCCTTGCCTGAAACGGCGATGGGTACACCACTGATGCCGATATCCTCTCGTAAACGTGTTTTGAGGTTTTCCTTGCGGTCAGATGGAATTTTGGATACCCAGAAGACCGCTTGGATCCGCTCTACAAATTGTGGCATGGATGCCGTTGACAACAGCAGATTGTAGACTGCGGAGCTTCCGATCTCCCGCCGGACTGACCAATCGCTAAAATCTTCAGATGTTCGCTTCCCTCTCAGATGCACCCCGATGATCCGATGAAGCTCACTTTCATTTTCATCATCGGACAAGAAAAAGGTGCCTACCGTGTCCGCGAAGGAATTCATGGCGCGGTCCCGGAACTCTTGCCAGCGTGCTTCCTCGTTCAAGTCGATGGACCAACGGCGCCGAAAGTCCTTCAACTTGACTTCCAAGGTTACTGGTGCAGACTTCCTTTTCGCTTTTGCCATGATCGATTGCCTTTACACCAACCTCCCCTCAAAAGCCCGTTTCAATACCGACTGCCGCAACCGCGTGCTGTGGGCCAGCTGCGCGTCGAGGGTGGCGTTCAAGCAGGTCATTGCTCATGTTATTCGTCCGTTGTTTCTGTGCACGTGTAATTGTGCTCACATGATCAGTTCATCCAACTTCGCGTTCAGGAACTTGTCGACCCCATCCTCTGCAGGCTGCTCGCTCAACATGATCAACTCTCCCATTTCCGCATCATCGAGAACGATGATGTAGTTGTTGTTGTCGTTCACATAGTCCTTGCATCGCTGAACGAGGGTCTCACGGTCCTCGATGTTCCGACAGATCATGATACCGAAGCGCCCTCTCCGTTCGTTGAGCCGCCCGTTGAGCTGGTCGAGTTCCGGATTCCCGATCTCCTTCCCATAATTCTTGCACTCCACGATGATCTTGGGGCACTTGATCTTGTGCAGATCATTCAATTCCCGGAAGAAGCCATTGTTGTTCGCATTGTTGTACACGATGTCGACGCGCTTTCGATCTCCATTGATCTTCTCCTCGAACTTCGGATTGGAAACCCGGTCGCCTAATAGTGCTGATAGCGTGTCTAGTGAAAACTTGTGGAACTGGGATGCACCTCCTATTCCCGACGGGATACCCTTCAAAATATTGATCCGGTCCACACCGCGCAGAGGTTTACGCTTGATTTTCAATCGGTCATTGCTCTGCCGCACCACCGATTCCCGCAACTGCTGTTTGTAGTTCTCCAATACGGCCGGGTGTTCTTTTGAGAATTGGAGCAAGAAATCAGCGGTCATTGGATACTTCTGCTTGAGATCTGTAATGCGCACCACGACCTTCCCATTCTTCAGTACTCTGGCCAGTGAATCGAAAGCACGTGCATGTTCCGCTTGGAGGTATTCGAGTACGAAATCCCGGTAGTACTTATCCTTACTCAGTTCGGGATGAACACGTACGGCTCGATCCGGTAGCAAGATCTTCGCGCGTCCATTGACCACCGGTAGCTGCGCGTACTCGCTCTTGAACGTAAGGTCCTTATAGTCAAAGCACTTATTCACAGGAACCCTCTGGGTGGGTATGTTGTACTTCGCGCACTGTTGCTGAGTGTACTTCACTAACCGCCGCTTTAGGATGTTCGCTGTGATGTCGGATATTTTGTCGCTACTGATGCCGGGTATTAGGATAGCGCAATCAGCGATATCACGTATGTCGCCGGATTTCGCGGCCTCACTGGTCGCAAAGGCATGCAAGAGTTGCTCAGCTTGCACCTTGCCTATGCCGTTGCCACGGGATCGCCCTGAGGAATAACCCAAGCCAACCTCATTGACCTCCCGCAGTGCATGAAGCAATTGCCGGATGGTCTTCTGATCTCCTTGTTTGATGCTGTCGATCAAACACTGGAAGTAGGTGGCGATCTCGTTTCCGCATTCCACAGACCACTTCGTACCTAACGATGCGACACCAAATGGGTCAAGGAACAAAGGCATATCCCCCTCCGCGTAAATGTCTAAGAAGTCAAACTTTTGGTCCTGGTCCAACCGAAAGTACTGACTGAAGGTTAGTGGTGCTTTACGTGCCATTGGTGGTGGTATTGGTAAAATCCAGTTAGTTTACTTGTGCTTTACACCAACCGCCCCTCAAACGCCCGCTTCAAAACCGACTGCCGCAACCGCGTGGCCTGCAATAGCTGTGCGTCGAGGGTGGAGTCCATTTCGTCAACCGCAGCAAGCCGAGTCTCGACCTCTTTCACGATCCGCAATTGGTCAGACTTGGTCGGCAGAATGAAGTCCAGGTTTTTGAAGCGGTTCTTATTCAATAGTGGTAGCGTGGTCGCTGAGGCGTTGTCTTTGATCTGCTTCTGGAAGTATGGTGATATGCAATGGAAGTAACCGTACTCCGGCACCAAGTGCTCGTTCGGCACGATGGCGTTGATCTGTTGGTTGCACGCGCCTGGGGTGCGGATGAACCCCGTCTTTCCAATCGTAGCCCCGATGCAGGTTACCAGAATGCTCTTCGCAGGCAGCACGCGCGCCTCTGCAAGTCCGGCGGCAGTCAGACCATCCGTTGATTCAATTGTCTCGTAGCCGGCGTCGAGGTCCGTCGGCTTATAGAACGGGTGGTCGTCGCCGTAGTACGCCGCAACGCTCTTTGATGGCGTGCTACCCGTTACGATCTGGCCGACAGCTTCAACGGGAACGACTTTCCATCCGCGCGGTAGTTCTCCTTCTTCAATATCCGGATAGAGCAGTGTCCCCTCCACCGCCGCCTTCAACACCGCCTGCTTGTACCGTTTCAATTTGGCCTTGGCCGCGTGCAGGTGCGCCACCGCCGCATCCAACCGCCCCAGCTGCAGCTCAATCGCTTCCACGATCCGCCCCTGTTCGGGGAGGGAAAATAAAGGGAACGGGTAGTCTTTGATCAGAGAAGGTTTCGCTCGCATAAGCGATCCACCCACACCGGATGCATTCAAGGACAGGTACTCACGCAATTCGTCTTGTCTCAAGTAGTAGCCCATGTACTTCGGTAGGAAGTCAGGATGTGGTGGGAAGGTCATCCACTCCGAGGAAGCGATTTTCCTATGGTTGGTATGCGAACTCACCACCCATGTGCGATTGATGCGCGGATTGATCTTGCACAACAGCACCGTGTCGTCTTCGACCATTTGCTTACTGGCGCCAACGGTTTTCCCTTCGACCACTTCAGGTTTGCCATCCGCATGGCTTGGCACGCTGAACAACTCGAAATGTTCGTCAGGAAACTTTCGCGGATCCAGTGATTTCGGCTTCTTCGCGACGTACGTGCCAAGACTTGCCATGCGCGGCTTTACACTCGTCTCTTTCATCATCGCTTCCATCCTGCTGCCCTCATTCACACCAGTTGTTCAATGCTCGGCATCTCGTCATAGGTCTGCCCGTCCAATTCACGCCCGGCCGCCTTCTTGTTGGTGCCGCCCCATTGCTTGAAGAAGAAGGCCACGTAGGTCCTGACTTCACTCATTGTTGGTAGGCTTTAGGAATGAGTTCCAACACGTTACTATTGAACAGGTGCAGGTTCCGGAAGCTCACGATCTCGGCATGGGCCATGGCACCGATCACAATGCTGGGGTGGATCCCCACCGCTTCGGCACATTCCACCACCATGGCCTGGGTGATGTAGGTGCCCCTGTTGCGCTCGATCCACGCGATGGCCTCGCCGTGCTTCAGCCATTTGGCCGCAAGTTGGTTGGCTTCCTTCTCCAGCTTGTCCACGTCGCCGCGCTTGAGGTCGTCCAGCACAAAGGGGCAATCGGGGCCGAGGTGTTTCAGGATGTGCGCGACCTCGTGCGCCACGGTGAACCAGAAATTGTCGATGCGCTTGTAGCGGGCGGTGTATACCACCACGGGGTTCTTGCCGTCCATGAAGGCGGCACCGTCCAAGTAGGTTTTTTCCAAGTGGGGCAGCACGAAGAATTTCACGCCGCAGGCGTTCAGCTCCTTGATGAACGCGGGGATCTGCGCTTCATCCACGGTGGCATCATGCAGCGTGGCTGTGAGCGCGATCAACTTCTGTTTGTTGTAGGCGGGCACCTTGTATGCCTTGGCCACTTGCTTGGCTTTCTGGAACCATGTGGCGGCATAGCTGGCGTTGAACTGGTTGTAGGCCTCGCTCTTGCGGTTGAGGCAGGGCGTGAATTTCTCATCAATGAAGGAGAAGTCCAGCTTCTTGATGTCCCAAAAGGTGAGCGCCTGCTTCTCCAGGTCCTTCACGGTGGCACTCTTCTTCAGCCATTTCTTTTTCACCATGTCCTTCACGGGCATGCGTTCGTAGATGGCGGAGCGGACCTCGGTGTCGGACAATGCGAGGTCATCCTCGTTCTTCCATTGGACAAAGCTCAGGTAGAGGTTGCTCCAATATTGAGCGCTGGTATCGAACGTGGCACCCAATCGTTGGGCCATATCGTAGGTCAAGGGGCTTTCGCCCTTCATCACTTGGCTCAGGTGGATAGGCGTGATGCCGAGTACGGTGGCCAGTTCCTTTTGGGTCCAGTTGCGGTCCTCCAGCCGGTTGGTAATGAACCTTCCCGGTGGAAAGGCCTTAAAGGGACGTAGTTCGTTGAGTGTGGGCATTGTGGTAGATGTTTTGGGTACAAGGCGCCTTCTCAGTCGCCGTAGTGGTTGTTCACATCATCAATGAGAAAGACGCCAATGGTCTTCTCGGTATTCGTCCAGTTCACGATCATCTCCATGCGGTACTTGCCGGTCAAGCGCATGGAATACCGATCAGCATCCCCCTTCAACTTCTCGAACTTCCGTTTCGGATGTTTCGTCCACAGGTCATAGATGCTTATTGCTGCATCAAGTTCCTGTATCACAGCAAAGAACTCATCCACCACACGCTCGGGCAGCTTCAACTTGCGGGACTTTCCGGTCTCGTACAACCTCACCAGTTCCTTGTCGTCGATGCGGACCTCCAAATCGGAAATGTGTTACGCAAAGGTATAACTATTCTTTTAATATACGAGTTGCACATTCACGCCGCCAACACTTCGTTCAATTCCTCCATGATCCCATCCATCCCCTCGCCGAACAACTGGTACATCCGCGCCAATCCACCTTGCTGGCCCATGGTGCCCAGCTCCAGGTCGTCGCGGTCCAGGTGTACGCTGGTGGCGATGTGGTCGCGCACCAGGTGCAGCCAGGCCATCTGCGCTTCGGTGAACTTCACCGCGCCGCCGGCCTGCTTGCGGAAGGTCCAGTCCTGGAAGTTCTTGCGCACGGTATCGGCGTAGGGGCGTAGCTCCGTGTCCACCCCCAGTTCGTAGCGGATGAGCGCAACCAGGTCGGTGAGCTGGCGTTGCGGGCTGGCGGTTCTCTTCAGGCCCAAGGCCCGTTCGTAGCTGGCCCATACCCGGTCGCTGGTGAGGTTCCACGGCGGCTGTTGCAGGGCTTCGGCCACCTGCTGCACCATGCGGAAGGTGAGTTCGCGGCGGCGGTAGGGCTGGCCGTAGTAGATGCCGAGGGCGGTCAGTTCATTGCGTTTCGCGGCGATGAAGTCCTTGAAGGTCTGCACCACGGCGGCGGCCTGCTCCTGCACGCGGCCCTGCGGCCCGGCGTAGAGCACCCGGTCCAGGTTCACGGTATCGATCAGCTGCTCGTGTTTGCGGCGCACGTTCTCCACGTATTCGCGGAAGGCGGGATCGTCGAAGAGGGCGGTGGCGGCCTTGGGCAGGTCGGTGTTGGGTTGGGCGGCCACCGCCTCGGGGTCGTGCGCATCCAGCAGGGCATGCACCACCTGCTGGATGGTGCGGCCACCGGCCTTTTCCTGGAACTGCTCCTTTTCCTTGGCTGCCAGTTGCTTCTCCAAGCGGGTGAGGCGGTTGGCCAAGCTGGTGAGCGTGTCCTCGTCGCGGTGGCCCAGCACCACCTGCATCATCAGGTCCTTCAGGCTTACGCCGGGCTTGCGTTCCAGCGGACGGCTGTCGCTCTTGCAGCTTTTCAGCACGCCCACGGCATCCACGATCACGAAGTGGGTTTTGTTGCCGTTGGCGCTGGGGGTCACTTTGCGCAGGCCGTCGGCATCGAGGGTGCGGGTGCCGCGCCCCTTCATCTGCTCGAAGTAGTTCTTGCTTTTCACATCGCGCATGAAGAGGAGCAGTTCCAGGGGCTTTACGTCGGTGCCGGTGGCGATCATGTCCACCGTTACGGCGATGCGGGGGTTGTAATCGTTGCGGAAGCGCGCCAGCAGGCCCTTGGGGTCTTCCTGGGTGTTGTAGGTGATCTTCTTGCAGAAGTCGTTGCCCTCGCCGTATTCCTCGCGGATGATCTGGATGATGTCGTCGGCATGGCTGTCGGTCTTGGCGAAGACGAGCGTTTTGGGCACCTCGGTGCGGTGCGGGAAGATCTCGGTTTCCACCGCGTGTTTGAAGGCCCTGACCACGGTACGGATCGTGCTGGGGTTCACCACGTCACGGTCCAGCTGGGCACCGGTGTAGGTCACGTCCTCATCGGCCTGTTCCCAGCGCTTGGCGCGGGTGAGGCGGTCGCGCTTGTCGATGTACTGCCGGGCCTTGATGTGGCCGCCGTGCTTGGTCACATGGGTTTCGATCAGGTAGGCGTCGTGTCCCACGTTCACGCCGTCGGCCACGGCCTGCTCATGGGTGTACTCGCTTACCACGTTCTCGTTGAAGAAGGCGTAGGTGCGGCTGTCGGGCGTGGCGGTGAGGGCCACTAAGAAGGGATCGAAGTAATTCAACACCCGCTGCCAGAGGACGTAGAT
>CALMYC010000218.1 GCA_937873385.1 uncultured Flavobacteriales bacterium
GCCCGCAAGGGCAAAGGGCCCATCGCCCAGACCGCCAAGCATAGGAATACGATCTTCAACATCCATTTCATCATGATCAGCATGGTCATAACGCCGGGCAGGGAGAGAAGTCAATCTGTCGTCGTTGCGGGGACTGGACCCCCATGGTATGTTCCCGCCCCATGATCCTCGTGGGCCTCACCGGCGGAGTCGCGACCGGCAAGAGCACGGTCGCCAAGATGTTCGAGCGATGCGGAGCCCACACCATCGATGCGGATGTCGTGCCGAACGGTATCGGTGCACCCGAAAAGGTTGGTTACGACCAGTTCCACGGGATAGGTGCCGCTCGTATCTTCCGGGAAGGTGATCTGCGGGTGTGGTTCGGAGGAAAAGGCGGGATTCCCCTCCGGGAAGGTCCAGAGCCAACCCGTGACGTCATTGCTGGAGTGGTCCTCGAACGTGATCAGTGAATGATGGAAGTCAGTGGGCCGGGGGGTGTGGGTGAAGGCACCGGTCGGCGTTGGGTTCACCTGCACCAGGTGGTACAGCGTGGTATCGCCTTCGCAGCCGGCGGGTGATGTAACGGTGAGCGAAACGCTGTACGTACCAGGGTTGATGTAGGTGTGTCCCACCTGGCAATCGTTCGAGGACGAACCATCGCCGAATGCCCAAGTGCAGCCGCCGATCATGCCAGGGTCGGTGCTGTTGGTGAACTGCACGTCCATCGGTGCGCAGCCGGTGTCAGGCTCCACGAAGAAGGTGACGATGGGCAGGCCGAATGCTTGGACGGCATTGCTGTCGGTGAGCGTGGCACTGCATCCCAGGTCGTTCGTCATGGTGAGGCTTACCGCGTACGATCCGGGTTGGGTGTACGTTCCGCTTGAGTTGAAGGATGTGTCGGTCTGTCCATTGCCCAGGTCCCAAAAGGAGGATAGCGAGCCGACTTGTGGGGTCAGGTTGTCAAAGCGCACCTGCAGGGGGATGCAACCGGAAGCCGGGTTGACGTTGAACGCCGGTGCCGGCGTGGGCAGGATGGTGATGTATTGGCTGATGGTGTGTGCATCCTGGCAGCCGTGGTCGGATGTGACCTGCAGCATGACGTTGTAGGTTCCCGCGTTCTGGTAGGCATGCTGCGGATCGCAATCCCCCTGCACGATCTGGCCGTCCCCGAACGACCACGTGCAGTTGTATGTGCCGGCCGGTGAGCTGTTGTTGGTGAAGGAGACCTCCGTGCCCACGCAGCCCATGGTGGTGTCCGCGGAGAATGATGCGACCGGCGAGGGATGTACGACAACCAGGTCTTCAAACAAGCTGTCCGCCACGCAACCCAGCGCAGAGGTGATCGTGAGCCGGACATCATACGTGCCCGGGTTGGAGTAGGTGTGCAGGGGCGCGTTGGCCGCCGAAGTGGTTCCATCACCGAAATCCCAAAGCTGGCTGCCGTTGAGGGCGGGGTCGGTGTTGTTGGTGAACAGCACGTTCAGCGGACTGCATCCGGATGAGGGGGACACCGAGGCCAGCGGTTGCGGGTATTCGATCTCCACTATTTGTTGGGCCAGCTTGCATGTGCCGTTGGGCTGTACCAAGCGCACGGCATAGGTGCCGGCGCCCAGGCCCAGGGCGGAAGCATTGAGTGTTTCACCGGTCTGGCCCACGATGGCCACGCCGTCCAAGTACCATTGGTACATGTTGGGCGGCGCTTCGAAAGGAGCTGCGGTGAGCACAAGGGCGTTGGTGCAAGGGTGACCGGTGCGGGTAATGGCCACATCGGTGTTCACCAAGCTAAATGCATCAAAGAAGAAATAGGGCTCGCTGGACCCCCACATGTTGTAGTCCTGTGGCACAGGGCAAGCAGGGCCGATCATGATGGCGCCCACGTTGAAGGGTGCTTGAAAGGTGAAGCTAACATCCTGCCAACTGTTTGAAGGCGTGTAGGTCGCGGTGCCCAGTTGGGTGAAGCCCAGTTCTGTGGGGCAGTATTGTGCGGGCATGGGCGATCCCCACACGGGATCATACATGGTGTAGGGGAGCGGTGGGCAGGAGTCCAGGCCGTAGATGGCCAATTGCAAAGGCCCGAAATTGATCGGCAACGTGCCGATGAAGCCGAACTGCATGCGCACGGCGGCCACGTTGAAGCCGAGCTGGTATGTCTGGCCGGACTGCATGGGCGTGGCCAGGCATTGCGTAAGGAATTCGTAAGAGGCGCCGCCTGGCCATGTGTGGACCACCATGCCCGCCACAGCATTCCCATCCGGCACGGGCTGTGGGATCATGGGCGGGAAAAAGCCGCAGGGGTCGTAGAGGTCCGTGCTTGCGGAGATCTGGTAATCCACCCAGCCCGTTGCGCAACTGATGAAGTTGTTGGGGACCCCTACCCCCGGTTGGCCGGGGCAACACGTGTGGTCCTCGAAGGAGCCATTGGAGATGAGATTGGACGGTGGGGGGGCAATGGTGCAAGGGCATCCTGCGGTGTCGTTGAGGTCGATCAGGCCGTTGCCGTCGTCATCAATGCCGTTGTCGCAGATCTCTTGCGCATGCACGGCTGCCGCCATGGCCAGGAATGCCACAAGCCCCATGCACCAGCGGATCGGGCTGGGCATGGGGCTATGGCTTCGGTTTCTGGTCATCGCCTGGGGCGAAGTGCCATCAATGGGCCACCATCACGCGGTGGTGATGCGCAGTGCCATTGGTCAAGTTGATGCGGACCAGGTACAACCCGTCGGGCAGCTGTTCCACGGGCACTATCACGCTGCCTGTACGGTTGTTTCCGGTTGTCTGCAAAAGACGACCGTCGGTATCCAAAAGTTGCACGGAGGCGATGCTTTGGGTTCCGGCACTCACGGTAAATGAAGCATTGGCCGGTGACGGTTGCAGGCTGATGCTTGAGGCTGGCCTGTTGACATCAGCCACGCCTACACTGATGGACATCATGTGGCAGGTCATCGCAGTGCCGCACTCACCGGTAATGGTGAGGCACACGGTAAAGATCCCGTTGGTGGCGTAGGTGTGCGTAGGGGAGGCGTCCGTGCTGGTGGTGCCGTCGCCGAAATCCCAGAGGTAGGAGAGTGCCCCGGTGCTGTTGTCCAGGAAGTTCCAGGTGAAGCCACCGGACTGCTGCTGGGATGTGAATTCCGCATGTTCATTGCAGCAGGGGTTGGTGGTGTTCACGGCAACGTCCGTGGTGCCCAGCGGATAGGGGAAGGCCGAGAAGTCCGAGCCGGTAACACTGGTGAACGGAGCCACAATGGCCGTTGCGGCCGTCCAGTTCAAGGGCATGGCGATGTTGTCGCATTTGCCTTCACCGTCCGGACCGGTAACAATGAGCATGCCCCTCCAATTGACGCCGGGCACCCCGTTGGTGAAGCCAACGATCGAATAGCCGCCGTCCGCGTTCTGGAAGAAGGTGATGGCGTTGTCCGATCCTGTGGCGCCGTGCACGTGCGTGCTGGTCAGGGTTCCGTCCGCATCGAACGTGCCCCAGGCCATGTCATAATCCCCTCCGCCGCCGGGTATGTTTTGCGGGTGGGCAAGCCAGGCCACACCCCCGTTGGCGGTGGGCAGCAGTTGCCCTACTTCGATCCCGTTGTCCAGGATGCGGGTCCACACATGGTTCCCGTTGTTGGTGATCTTGGTGATGTACGCTGTGGTGCCGCCCAGGATGAAGCCCAGGGACCGGCCCCCGATGTACAGGTCGCCCGTGGTGGCTTCCGTCACGGTGTAGGTTTCGTCTACGCTGGCGCCGCTGCTGAAGCTGCGGGCCCACATTTCATTGCCCAAGGCATCAGTGCGCACGATGTAGCCCGTGGGGGAATGACCGGCCACAAGGCTATCGCCGTAGCCCACGAGGGCAAAGCCACCGTCGGCCAATTGGGTGGCCTCGTAGGCCCAGTCCCAACCGGGGCTGCCATAGGTCTTGGACCAGAGCATGGTGCCGGAATCGTCCAATTTGGCCAGCAACATGTCATACATCCCGGCACCTCCTTGGCCGCGCCCCGTGGCGATGAAGCCGCCGTTGATCCGCTTCAGGTAATGGATGGCGTTGGAGCTGCCGAATGCATCGATGCGCGTGGAGGCCAACAGGCTGCCGTCATCCGGGCTTATGCGCAGAATGATGCCGTCCCGGGAGTTTGTTACCGCCCCGATCGTGTAGCCGCCCACTATTATGCCTTCAGGCCCAATGGCGATGCTGTTGCCGTAAAGCCCGTCCTCCGTGAAGAAGGGATAGGCCTTGGTCCAGGCGTGCTCCCCGTTGGCGTTGATCCGGGTCACCTGGATGTCGTCATCAGGGGTCTCGTTCGCGACGTAATAGTTGCCGTCATCATCCCGAGTGGCCCCAAGGATATCCAGCGACCCGGGGATGGTGTACAACCGCTCGAAGGGTGGTGTTTGGGCCAGCGCCGAGGTGGCGATGGCAAGTGCAATGGGAAGGGTGGCAATGCGCATGGAAACTTGTTTGAGGCAAAGTAAGGGGAGGTATTGCTCGGCTCCGTTCCCGTTCATCCCTATCCGAACGTACCGGCCCAAGGATGCGGCCTACTTCAGCTCCCGCTCGGTGAGCGCTTTTGCGATCAGCTCCTTGTAGTTCCGCCCGCTCACCAAATGCTTGCCATTGGCCATGGTGAAGGTGAATTCGTTGTTTCCGCTGTAGCGGCTGCTGCGCACATGGGCCAGGTTCACCAGGTAGCTGCGGTGGATGCGGAGGAAAACACGGGGGTCCAGCTCGGTCTCCACCATGTTCATGGTCATGCGCAACAGGTAGCGGCGGTTTTCGGTCTGCAGTTCAAGGTAGTTCCCTTCCGTGCCGATCCATTGCACGTCTTTCACCGGTACGCGGTATTCCCTTCCCTTTTCCTTGATCACGTACTCCTGGGTGAATTCCTTGCCGGCGTCCAGGTGGTTCTGCACCAAGTCCAGCATGCGGTCTGCCAGGCGCTTGTTGTCCTGCATGGCTATGAAGTCCTTTGCGCGGGTAAGGGACGTGTTGAAGCGCTCGTCGTCGATCAGGTCGGGGGTCTCCAACAGAGAACACAACAGCGTCCACTGGTCCACGACTCCGAAGCCCAGCGCCACGACCACCGGCAGCACCACCGGCACGGTGAGAATCAGGATGGCGATCTGATCCATGAAGAAGCCGAGCACGATGTAGCCGAACAGGATCAATGCCATGATGATCCAGCGCGACGTGTTGAGATCGCCGACGAAGCGCACCAGATCCTGCGTCGTTTGCGTCA
>CALMYC010000219.1 GCA_937873385.1 uncultured Flavobacteriales bacterium
GGTCCATGGCCTGGAACGCGAGCGGTGAGTTGCCCACGGGAAAGCCGTCCACCACTTCACCATTGCGCTCGGCGGCAGCGATGTATCCCGGCCGACCGATGTACTGGCGCGCTTCTTCGATGGTGGCCACCGGGATGATGTCCTTGACGCCGTGTTCCAGCGCCGCCACCATGGCACTGGTGGCCCGCAGGATGTCGATGACCACCACGATGCCCATGTCCTGCTTGTACCGGTCGTACTGGCCTGGCGTGTAGCACACTTCCACGCGGTAGGTGTAGTCGGTATTGCGGGAAATGGCCTTCATGGCATACGATAACGGGCCGCTATGGTGCAATGGCGCGGAGAAGGTAAGATACCGGACGGGAACGGCCATGGAAACGGCACGCCATGCCCTCCCGGATCAAGTGCCTGCGGTATAGAAAGGAGTCTTCACCACAACGGCCTTCAACACTTTGCCACGCACGTCAATGCGAAGTTCCGTGCCGGGCGTGGAATGTTCCTTGGGTACGTAGGCCAGGCCGATGGGCTTTTGCAAACTGGGGCTCATGGTGCCGCTGGTGACGCGGCCGATCACGTTTCCTTCCGCATCCACCACGTTGCAGCCGTGGCGCGGGATGCCGCGCTCCATCAGTTCAAAGCCCACGAGCTTGTTCTTGATGCCGGCTTCCTTTTCGGCCTTCAAGGCGGCGGAGTTGGTGAAGTCCTTGGTGAACTTGGTGATCCATCCCAAGCCCGCTTCCAGGGGCGAGGTGCTGTCATCGATGTCGTTGCCGTAGAGGCAGAAGGCCATTTCCAATCGGAGCGTATCGCGCGCGGCCAGTCCCGCAGGCTTGATGCCAAAAGGTTTTCCGGCCTCCATCACGGCGTTCCAGGCCTTTTCCGCCAAGGGATTGGGCATGTACACCTCGAATCCACCGGCGCCGGTGTAGCCGGTGGCGGAAAGCAGCACCAGCCCCACTCCTTTCATTTCGGCATACATGGCGGTGTAGTACGGCATGGCCGCGATGTCCTCCGCGAACAAGCCCTTCAGCGTGTCCACCGCCCTGGGCCCTTGCACGGCGAGGAGGCTCATGCGGTCGCTGATGTTTTCCAGCTGGGCATCGAAGGTGTTGTGCTTGTTGATCCAGTCCCAATCCTTTTGGATGTTGCCCGCATTCACCACGAGCACATAGTGCTGGTCGTCGCCGTGCTGCATGTTGTAGACCAGCAGGTCGTCCACAATGCCTCCGGATTCGTTGGGCAGGCAGGTGTACTGCACTTTCCCGATGCCCAGTTTGGATGCATCGTTGCTGCACACCTTCTGGATGAGGTCCAGGGCTTGGGGCCCGCGTACGAGGAATTCGCCCATGTGGCTCACGTCGAACACGCCCACGGCGTTGCGCACGGTGAGGTGCTCATCGTTCACGCCGGTGTATTGCACAGGCATGTTGAAGCCCGCGAAGGGCACCATTTTGGCGCCGCGCGCTTCATGCACCTTGTTCAGGGTGATGTATTTGAGTTCCGTTGCGGTTTCCATGTGTGAAGGGTTCTATGCAGGAATGGCCTGCCCTTGCTCCAGCAGGCTGTTGAAGTGTTTGAGGTATGTGCCTTGCCACGCCTTCACGGAATATCGTTCCTCCACGGTGCGGCGGGCCTCGGCCCCCAACCGTGCGCGAAGGTCGGCATCTTCCACCAAGCGAGCGATCTGTTCCACCCATTCATCCTCGGTGCGTGGCAGGAATCCGTTGATGCCATGGCTGATGATCTCCGTGTTCACCCCCACAGGGCTCAGGAGCGTGGGGATCCCCAAGGCCATGTACTGCAAGCCTTTCAGGCCGCACTTGCCGCGCGCCCATTCGTCATCGGGCAGGGGCATGATGCCGATGTCCATGGCACGGAGGTCATTCAGTTCGCTTTCCTTGCGCCAGGGCAAGCCGGTGATGCCGAGTTCCTCATGGTGGAAATTGCCGTCGCCCACCACGCGGAATGCAATTCGGTCGCCGAATTTGGCCTTGAGCCTGCGCAGTGCGGGAACCGCATAACGGAAATGCTGGATGGTGGTGATGCTTCCGCTCCAGCCAATGACGACGGGGCCCTCGGGGCGCACGGTCCGTGGCAGGTATTCCTCCGTATCGATGGTGGTGGCCACCACTTGCACGCGGCCATTGAACTTCCGGGCGTATTCCGCCAAGTAGTTGTTCCCGGCGAAAACAAGGTCGGCCAGGGCAATGAGCTTGCTGGTCTTGGAGGCATCCTTCACCCAGCCCCATCGCCGATTCGCCTCGCTGACATTGCTGAGCCACACGCTGTCGTCAAAATCGTAAATGATCTTGGCGCTCCCCCTGCGGAATGCGCGCTCGAACCACGTGCTGCGGGTCATCAACGCTTCGCGGGAAATGAAAATGATTTCATACCCGCGCATGCGTGCCACATCGGCCCGCCGCTTGGCGATGCATCGCCGCACGAACCTCAGCTTTTTCAGGAAGTGGCCGGGCTTGTAGAGGAATTGGTCGTCCGCAGGCCCCACCAGGTGGCTCAACTCACACTTGAAGCCATGGCCGGCAAGGAAGTCAAAATATTGTTCGAACCGGAAGCGTTGGCCCGGGCTGCGGCCTTGCCGATGGCTGGCGATGAACAAGACCTTTGGCATGGGGATCCGGGGGCTTCGGCAGCAATTCAGGCTTCGCGCCAGCTCGGCGGAAGGTCCCGCATGATCTCGATGTTGCCGAAGGCCGTGCTTTGCCTGGCGCCAGTGGCCTTGGCCCAGGGAGCCATCCGCCCCAGTCCTTCGCCCAGTGCGGTCTCCCGTTGTTCACCAAAGACCCGTGCCACCTTGGTGTGGTCACTGAAGGCGAACGCCACCTCGTTGCGTGCCTCAAGGTGCTTAACGAGCCCTTTCATGCCCATGGCCTTCATGACCAGCGCGGCGAGGTCGTTCACCGAATAAGGCTGGTCCGCCCCAATGTTGAAGACCTCGCCGAAGGCAGCGGGCATCGTGGCCGATCGGGCGATCACCGGAGCGATGTCGCCCACATAGGTGAAGGCCCTCTGCTGGTTGCCGTCGCCGAAGATCGTTAGCGGCATGCCCTGCATCAACTGGTTCATGAAGATGCCCACCACGTTGCGGTAGCGGTCGCCAAGGTTCTGGTATTCACCGTACACGTTGTGCGGGCGGAACACCACATGATCCAGCCCGAACATGTGCTTGGCCGCATAAAGGTCCATTTCCACGGCGTACTTCGCCACGCCGTAGGGATCCTCAGGAACAGGCCGCATGTCCTCGCGCATGGGCGGCTTCAGGGCCCCGTACACCGCGATGGAACTGGTGAACACGAAGCACTTGACCCCATGGCGCACGGAAGCGTTGATGAGGTTCACGCTGCCGATCAGGTTGTTGGTGTAATTGAAGCGGCGGATGAAGTGGCTGAGGCCTTCAGCGGCATAGGCCGCCAAGTGGTACACGTAGGTGAAACGGTGCTCGGCAAATAGGCGCTCCACCAACGCATCATCGGTGATGGACCCGTGGATGAACCTGGCCTGCGGGTCCACCTGATCCCGGAATCCACCACTGAGGTCGTCCAGGACCACCACGCGGTGACCCATGGCACAGAGCTCCTTCACCACATGGGCACCGATAAAACCGGCACCGCCGGTAACCAATGATACAGGAACTTGGGACATGGAACACGGCGAACCTTTATGGCAACGGTGCGCAAAGATGCACGGAGCCGGGCAAAAGGCCAACCGGTGGCACAACTACCTTCGCGGCCATGCCCCGGCAGCTGCTGCTTCCCCGCTGGACCATTGTGTTGCTCGACCTGTGCATGTGCCTCATTGCACTGCTGGCGGCCTATCAGCTCCGGTTCAACTTCAGCGTGCCCGATTATGAATACCGGCTGCTCTGGCCCGTGTTGCCCGTGTTCCTTGCGGTACGGCTGGGCTGGTACCTGGCCTTCGGCATCCAGCGCAGCATGGTGCGCCACACCAGCACGGAGGATGGCAAGCGCGTGTTCCTGGTGGTGCTCGGCGGCAGCCTGACGCTGCTGCTGCTGAACGTGCGCCGCTACTATCTCCTGGACCGGAAATTCGTGTTGCCCTCCTCGGTGGTGATCATTGACTTCCTGGGCACGGCCATGCTGCTGATCGCCTCACGCATTGCCTTCAAGTTGCTGCACTTGCGCCGGCAAGGCAAGGGCAAGAACGCACTGAACGTGGTGATCTACGGTGCAGGTGAAGCGGGCCTGATCACCAAGCGGACCCTGGAACGCGAGGGCTCGGTGCACTACCACGTGGCGGCCTTCGTGGATGATGACCCCGGCAAGGTGGGCAAGCGCCTGGAAGGCGTGCGCGTGCAAGCGCCCAAGAACCTGCCCGTTCTATTCACCCGCTCGGATGTGGACCAGTTGATCATCGCCATACAGCAGCCTGAGGACGAGCACCGGAGGCGCGTGGTGGACATGGCGATGCGGGCCAAGGTGGATGTACGCACCGTGCCGCCCGTACGCGACTGGATCGACGGACAATTGAGCAGCGGACAGATCCGCGAGGTACGCATCGAAGACCTGCTGGGACGTGCCCCGATCCAACTGGAGGACGCCCTCCTCAAACAGCGGTTCAGCGGGCGCACCGTGCTGGTCACGGGCGCCGCCGGGAGCATCGGCAGTGAGCTGGTCCGGCAGTTGATCACCCTGGGCGCCAGGGAAACCGTTCTGCTGGACCAGGCTGAGAGCGCGCTGTATGACCTGGAGATGGAGCTGAAAGGCCATGGTCACCATGCGTTCCGCACCGCGGTGGGCGATGTGCGCGACCGGGCCGCGATGGACCGTTTGCTCGCCTGGCTGAAGCCCAGGGTGGTCCTTCACGCCGCCGCATACAAGCATGTGCCGCTTATGGAGGCCCAACCATCGGAGGCCGTGCTCACCAACATGGGGGGCACCCGCAACATGGCTGAACTTTCGGCAGCGCACGGCGTGCAGGAATTCATACTGGTCAGCACCGACAAGGCGGTGAACCCCACCAGCGTGATGGGCGCCACGAAACGCTGCGCGGAAATACTGTTGCAGGGGTTGGGGGCGATGCACCCCGGCATGTCCATCGTTACCACGCGCTTTGGCAATGTGCTGGGCAGCAACGGCTCGGTGATCCCGTTGTTCCGCAAGCAGATCGCCCAAGGTGGCCCGGTTACCGTAACGGACCCGGAGGTGACGCGCTTTTTCATGACCATCCCCGAAGCCTGCCGCCTTGTGCTGGAGGCCGCCACCATGGGCAAGGGCGGGGAGATCTATGTGTTCGACATGGGCCAGCCTGTGCGCATCGCCGACCTGGCCGACCGGATGATCCGCCTGAGCGGGCTCGAACCCGGCAAGGACATCGCGGTGAAATACACCGGGCTCAGGCCCGGTGAAAAACTCTATGAGGAACTGCTTGCCGACCAGGAAGGCAATCTGCCCACGCACCATCCGCGGATCCTCATTGGGCGCACCCCGGCAGTAGATCCCCTGGACGTGCTGGAAAAAACAGGCCAGATCCTGGATGCTGCCCGCCGCGGCGATGCCAATGCCTGTGTGCAGGGCATGAAGGCGCTCGTACCCGAATACCGCAGCCGCAATTCCGACTTCGGTAAATTTGACCCGCCTGAACCAACACCCGAGCGGCACGTTTCCCCGAAGGCCCAGCAATAAAAACCATGACGCGCGACAACAACCTGGAGATCGGCAAGCTGCAAAAGGAGATCGGCGACCACATCGGCGTCGGCGTGGACAGCCTGATGTTCAACTATGTGGAAGAACCGGGACAAGGGGCCCAGCTCTTTCTGATCACCCTCAATCCGCGCCACAACCAAAGCTTCCTGTTCCACAGCACCTCCGGCCGCGACAAGCTGGAGGCGCTTCAGGTCATGCGCGAGTACGTGAGCACGTACAAGGACCGCACCAGCAGCTACACGATCCAATGGAGCGTGCGCGGGGAGCACGAGCTCAACACCTCCTACTTCCGCGCCAAGAACGTGCTGGATGCGCTGGACAAGCTTTTCTACGACCGGGACCCCAACAGCATCACGGTGTTTTCGGTAATCTTGAATCCGATCGCGTAGTATGTAGTTCGTGGTTCGTGGTTCGTGGTTCGTAGTTCGCAGTTGTTGGTTGTCAGTTGTTGGTTGTTAGTTGACCGTGCATGAAGATCACCACCCCCATACAGGTCCGCTTCAGCGACTTGGACATGGCCCGGCATGTGCACAATGCCGTGTATTTGCAATACTTCGAACTGGGCCGCATGGAGCTGCTGCGGCAATTCATGGACAAGGAACATGACTGGGTGCGTACCGGGCTGATCTTGGCGCGCAACGAGGTGGACCATCGCAAGCCGATCCACTTGGCAGACCCCGTTCAAGTGCAAACCTGGTGCGGAAAGATCGGGGACAAGAGCTTCGACCTGCACTACCAGGTGCAACACGCCGGCAACGGGTCCATCTTCGCAGAAGGCCGCAGTGTGCTGGTTGCCTTTGATTACGGCAAGCAGCTTTC
>CALMYC010000220.1 GCA_937873385.1 uncultured Flavobacteriales bacterium
CGGGAGCATCTGGGTTGTCGTTCACCAGCTAGCGGGTCCCGCCACAGTTGGCGCAGCAGGCGTGGTTTCGGCCACCGGGCAAGGCTGGCATCGGGCACGTGGACATGCACAGGCGGGGAGCAGGTGTTATTTTGGCCCGTCATTTCAACGCCACCATCACTCCATGACCACCCGGTTGACGCGGTACCCCTTGGCTTTGCTGCTCATCATGGCTTGCCACGCGGCCTCCGCGCAGGATGGCAAGGCCTTCGTGAAGGAAGCCGAACGGTTGCAGAAGGGCGGGCAGCTCAAGGCAGCCCTGGAACAGTACGGATTTGCCGTGCGCGTTGATTCCAACTACGTGAAAGCCTTGCTGGGCCGGGCTTCGCTGTTCCTGCAAATGGACAGCATGAAGGCCCGCATGGCGGACATGCAGCATGTGGCACGCCTCACCCCGCGGGATGCCGACAACCTGACCCTGGCCGCGGCTGCCTGCCTGGATGCCCAGGTTCCCGCCAAAGCCGTGCAGTACGCGGACCAGGCACTCACCGTGTCGCCCAAGAACATGCAGGCGCTGCAGACCAAGGTGCGCGCCTGCCTGGCCCTGAAGGACGCGCAACAGGCCGTCGCGGCGGCGGATGCCGCCCTGTCCCTGAAGGCCACCACGGACACCTACTACCTGCACGCGCTGGCACGCATGGCCTCCGGGGACTACACCACGGCTGACGCCGACCTGGACAAGGTGATCGAATGGAACCCGCTCTATGAATCGGCGTACGTGGCCTCGGGCGAAACACAGCTCAAGCTCCATGAAAGCTACCGCGGCACCTCCATGCAAATGCGCGCGTTGGAAAAGTCCATCGACCGTTGCACGGCCGGCCTGCAGCTCAATCCCTCCAGCACGGAGCTGCTCATTGTGCGCAGCAAGGCCTACGCCAAGCAGAAAGAGTTCGCCAAGGCCATTGACGACGTGAGCAAGTGCGTGGCCTTGGGCCGCGAGGATACCGTGGTGTACTTCCAGCGTGCCCTGTACTACCACGGCTTCGGGCAGGAGCAGAACGCCGTGAACGACCTCAACAAGCTGCTGCTCAACTATCCCGACAACGTGAATTTCCTGCTGTTGCGCGCCGAATGCAGGGAAGCCAACCTGGACCTCGACGGCGCGGCGAACGACCTTGCGCTGGCGGAAAAGGGCATGAAAGGCAATCCGGCTTTTTCCGCCGCTGAATTGAAGTCCGTGGCCGAGAGCAAGGAGCGCATCAAGGCGCGCGTGTTCGAGATGAACCGCGAGGCCGATCCGCCCGTGATCACCGTGGTGGAACCCATGCGCAAGGATGACGTGGCCCAGGTCAGCAGCGCCTTGGCCAGTGTGAAGGTTGCGGGCCATGTGCGTGACAAAAGCCTGATCAAGTCCATCCAGGTACAGGGGAAGGACGCCGATTTTGACCCTGATGAAAAATCGCCGGAGTTCAGGGCCACCGTGCCTTTGGCCGCTTCGGCGAAGGAAATGGAGGTGATGGCCGAGGACGTGTACGGCAACCGTTCCACGGTGACGCTCAAAGTGCAGCGCACCGAGGCCACTCCTCCCGTGCTGGCGGTCACCAATCCTTCCATCTCCGCGGACCGCGTGGCCATCCTGCCGGCGGGCAAGGAACAGATCTTCGTGGAAGGCCACACCTCCGACCCCAGCGGCATCCGCTCCGTGATGGTGGACGGCATGTACGCCAGCTTCATACCCGATACCACGGCCACGGATTTCAGCATCAAACTGGACATCACGGGCAAGGACCACTTCACCGTGCGCGCAGAGGACCAGTTCGGCAACGTTACGGAGACGGCCTTCATGGTGCAGCACGAGGCCCCGGTGCAGGCAGCGGCCCCGCCAAAACCATCCAGCGACAAACCTGCGGCGGACAAGGCGGCTTCCGCAATGGGCACGGCCTGGGTGGTGTACATCGAAAACAGCAACTACAAGAACATGCCTGCTTTGCCCAACCTGGGGCCGGACAAAATGCACAAGGCCTTTGCCAAGTACCAGGCCCAGCGCACCATCGTCAAAAAGAACCTGACCAAGACCCAGTTGGAGCGCTTCTTCAACATTGAGCTGCGCGACCTGGTGCGCGGCGGCGACGTGAACACCCTGTTGGTGTGGTATGAAGGGGCCGGGCGCAGCCAAGGCGGCAAGGCCTATTGGATCCCTGTGGACGGGAAGAGCGATGACATCTACACCTTCTACAACTATGGCACCCTCAAGGGGCTGATGGAGAATTACAGCGAAAGTGTGCGCACCACCCTGGTGGTGAGCGATGCCGCGGGCAACGACCCGAGTTTCTACGAGTTGACCCGTTGACGCCGCACCGTACATTTCGGGGCCATGTTCCACCCACGCCATTGGCTTTCCATCATCGCATTGACCCTGCTCATGCCGCTTCACGGTGTGGCACAGCGCTACTTTTTCGAGAACATCGCCGTGCGCGACGGGCTGCCCGCATCAAAGGTCTATGCGCTTTTGCAGGACAGTACCGGCCTGCTTTGGGTGGGTACTGAATCCGGGCTGGCCAGTTACGACGGCCTGCGGGTGACCACCTACGGGGCCGCTGACCACCTCGCGCCAAACGGTTCGCGGAGCCTGTTCGTGGACAGCGACGATCGGCTGTGGGTGGGCCACTTGGGCGGCGGCATCAGCCTGCGCGACTTGAACGGCTTCCGCGCCCTCCAGCTCAGCGGCCTGAAGCCGCAACACGACATCACGGGCATTGAACAAGGCCCGGACGGCTCCATCTGGGTGGCCACGTTCGGTGATGGTGCGTACTGCATCAAGAAGGTGCCCCAGGAGGGCCCTGTGCAAGCCGAGCAGTTCAAGGAAGCCAATGGGCTGAGCGACCGGATCACCGGCATTACCCGCATGAACGATGGCAAACTGCTCTTCCTGGAAGCACAAGGGGACATGAAGCTCTGGGACCCCGCAACCGCCAAGTTCACCGCCTTCAAGCCCAAGGGCCTGCCCTTGCTGATCGGCATCACCACCGTGTTCCAGGACAGCCGTGACCGCTTGTGGATCGGCACCCAGAGCACAGGCGCAGTATGCCTGGACACCAAGACCGGCAGAGTGGAAGGCTATGACATCGCCTCGGCATTGCCAAGCAACTTTGTGCTCTGCTTTGGAGAGGACGAGCAAGGCCGCATCTGGGTGGGCACCTGGGACAACGGCTTGGCGCGCATCGAGGCCAACGGCATCCGCCGATTCAATATGGGCAACGGCACACACAGCCAACGCATGCGCTGCATCGCACGCGACCGCGAAGGCAACATGCTCATCGGCACCCACGATGCCGGGCTGGAGGTGTACAAGGGCGACCGGTTCCGCTCGTTCACCGAAGAAGACCACCTGGTGGACAAACAGGTCTGGGCCCTGCTGGGCACCCGCAACGGCCAGCTTTGGTTCGGCACCAACGGCGGCATCACCATCCTGGTGCCCGAACCCAACGGGGCAGGCACCGTACGGCACCTCACCATGCAGGGGGGCCAGCTCACCAGCAACCATGTGCGCGCCTTGGTGGAAGATGCGCGCGGCCATGTGTGGATCGGCACCGAGGACGGTGGGTTGTTCGACTTTGACCCCAATACCTTCCGCCCAAGCAACAGCATGGAAGTGGCCGGCAGCATCGCCGAGAACAAGGTCACCGCGTTGGCCGTGGGGGAGAAGGGTGAACTCTGGGTGGGTACCATCAATGGCCTCGTACACTCCGTGGATGGCATGATCCCCACCGTGGTCCACGTCCCGGACGGCCTGACCGGCGAACACATCACCGCCCTCTACCGGGATGCGAATGGCGTGCTCTGGGCGGGCAGCTCCAATGCAGGCATCAGCCGCATTGAACACGGCAAGGCAAGCCCGCTGCAGCTCGGTGCGCCCTTCACCCCCACCTGTTTTGCCGAGGATGGGCAAGGTCGTCTTTGGGTGGGCACCGAAGGGCGCGGCATCCTGGTCCTGAAGGATGGACGGCAAGTTGCCTCCTATTCCACGGAACAAGGGCTGATCAGCAACGCCGTCCGCTCCTTGATCACCGACCGGGACAAACACGTCTGGATCGGCACCAACCGCGGCCTCAACGAATGGCAGCCCGACAAGGACCATTTCATCCGCTATTCCGCCCGCAGCGGGTTCACCGGCATCGAGGCCAAGCCCAATAGCGCCATTCTTACCGGCAACGGTGACCTGTGGTTCGGGACGGCCAATGGGGCCGTTTGCGTGGGGCCAACAAAAGACATGAACCGGGTGGTGCCCCCCACCGTGGCCATCCGCGGCCTGAAGGTGAACTTGGAGAACCGGTCACCAAAGCCGGGCATCGACCTTTCCCACACCGAAAGCAACATCCGCCTGGAATACGGAAGCGTGAGCCTCAGCGATCCCGAGGCCGTGCGGTACCAGTATTACTTGGAGGGCTTGGACAACTCCTGGCAGCCGCTCACCGAAGAGACTGATGTCCATTATCCATCCCTCCCGGCAGGGCACTATGTCTTCAAGGTCAAGGCCGTGGGCAGTTCAGGCCTCTTCAGCCCGCACCCGGCAGAGTTCCGCTTCACCATCCTGCCGCCCTGGTACAACAGCTGGTGGTTCTATTCCATTTTGGCCGTCGTGCTCGGCGGTAGCGCAGTAAGCTGGGTCAAGCTGCGCGAACGCCAACTGAAGCTGCGCAACCAGGTGCTGGAGCGCAAGGTGGAGGAACGCACCGCGGAGGTGCGCGCCCAAAGCAACGAGATCGCGGGCCAGAAGGTGCGCATCGAGGAACTCCTGCTCAACATCCTGCCCAGGGCCGTGAGCGACGAACTCCGGGACACCGGCAAGGCCACCGCCAGGCGCTTCGACGATGTCACCGTGATGTTCACCGACATGAAGGGCTTCACCACCATGGCCGAAAAGATGACGCCCGAAGAACTCGTCGCCGAACTGGACGATTGCTTCGTCCGCTTTGACCGCATCACCGCGCGCTACGGCATCGAAAAGATCAAAACCATCGGCGACAGCTACATGTGCGCATGCGGACTGCCCGGCCACGTGAAGCACCATGCACTGCGTGCCGTGATGGCGGCCATCGACGTGCGTGAGGAGATCCAACGTTGGCACGCCGAGCGCGAAGGCACCGGAAAGGCGGCCTGGGTGCTCCGCATCGGCCTGCACTCCGGCCCCGTGGTGGCCGGCGTGGTGGGCAAGCGCAAATTCGCCTATGACATCTGGGGCGACACCGTGAACATCGCCAGCCGCATGGAAAGCAGCGGCGCGCCCGGTGAAGTGAACATCAGCGGCACCACCTACGCATTGGTCAAGGACTTCTTCGTTTGCGAACACCGCGGCCAGGTGGAAGCCAAGAACAAGGGCAAGATCGACATGTACTTCGTGCGCCGCATTGCGCCCAAGTATGCCCAGGACGGCGCGGGCCTGGTGCCGAACGACGCGTTCCTGCAAGTGGTGGGCTTGTCCGCCTTGGTGGGGGAGCTGGCGTGAAGCGCAGTAGTTACGCACGTCCCATCCTGCATGAATGGGCGGTGCGCGCTTCCGCAAACCCGGCCCCACAGGATCCGAGCCTGGGGAGAAACCGGGTCACTTGAGCCCGTGTATTTCAAAAATAGACTTATGAACAATTGTCCCAATTCCGGTTATCTCGCCTATACATTGACCATCCAAAACCACTTGTACCATGCAGCAATTCAACACGTTGCGCGGGGGGGGGGGGGTAGTAGCCATTTTGGCACTTTCCCTGAATAGTGCGGCAGCCCCGGCCCCAATGCTGAGCCTCACCTTAACAGCCAGCAACTACAACGGGTACAACATCAGTTGCTTCGGCGTGAAGGATGGAAGCATCGACCTCACGGTTTCCGGTGGAACCACCCCCTACCACTATGAATGGAGCACCGGTGCCACCACTGAGGATGTGTCGGAATTGGCGGCCGGGTATTACCGGGTACAGGTCATTGATGCGAACAATGAGACGGCCACGGCGGAGATTACGCTGGACCAGCCATTGGCCATGAAGATGGACGTGGATGTGTATGAATACCCCAACGGCTACAACGTAAGCTGCTTCGATTGCTACAATGGCAATGCCTCCGTGCTGATGCTCGGCGGGGCCGCACCGTTCACCATTTCCTGGAGCGATGGCCCCACGGGAGCCGAACGCTACAACCTTGGCCCCAAGGACTACAAGATCACCGCCACGGATGCCAATGGCTGTGGGAGCGCCAGTGCCACCATCTATCTCCGTGGGCCGGACCGCAGCGATTGGAGCATGGGCGGCAATGCCAACTCCACGCCGGGCACACAGTACATCGGTACTTCGGACAACAGGGATGTGGTGGTGAAGAGCAATGGCCAGGAGCGCCTGCGCGTGTTGGCCAACGGTGACCTGAAACTCGCGTTGGACTCAGTGCCCAGTGGACCATTGTACCTGAACAACAACGGGGTGCTCAGGTCCGGAGGTTTTCAGGAAGCAGATCCAGGCCCGTACAGCCCGTGTGCGTTGGAATTGTTAGGCTTCCCATATTGGAAAGTTGGCGGGAATGCGTTCATGCATCCACAATGTGACCCGAACAAGGAACCTCGTTTGGGGACGATCACTCCCAACCCGGTTCACTTGATTACCAATAACCAGTCAAGGATGATCATTGACGGAAACGGTAAGATAGGGATTGGTGTCTTTCCGCCATCGAACAGCAGCTATCTCATGTTTGTGCAGGGTGCTATAGCCTGCCGCGATGTGATGGTAAAGACTGGTGCATGGCCGGACTATGTGTTCAAGCCCAACTACGCCCTGATGCCGATCGGCGAGTTGCGGTCATTCCTCCTTGAGAACAGGCATCTGCCTGGCCTGCCCGCGGAATCCGAGGTAAAGAACAAGGGTGGCGTGGACCTGGGGGACATGCAATTGCGCCTAACCAAGGTGGTGGAGGAACAAGCGTTGTACATCCTCCAATTGGAGGAACGCCAATCGCAACTTGAAGCGCGCTTGAAGGCGTTGGAAAACACACAACACTGAAGCCATGGCCAGCCTCGGTAAATACGTCCAGGCAGCGTTCGGCGCACTGTTGCTGTCTTCCATGGCGATGGGGCAAACCGCCTACCCGGACTTTGTGGTACAGGATGAAAGCTGGCACACCGGCCAACACCACTATTCCGTAACGCAGAAAATACTTTCTCCGGGTGTGCCGGCCCATCCGGTAAGCATTGTGGGTACCGCCGATGCGGAATTTGTTTCGGGCACCTCGGTGCATCTTACGGACGGCTTCCATGCAGGCGGTTTTTCCGGCAGCGGCCACTTCCATGCCTACATCGACCAAGGCCTCGGCGCACCCGGCGATGTGGTGGTGATCAACCCCGATCCCGCGACCAATATCACCGGCAGCATCCTGCACGTGAATAAATGGGAGGAATTGGAGGTCGGTGTGCAACTGCCTCAGGAATATCGGGACGCCATTGACAGCTTCTTCACTCATTACTATGCCAACGGTACAGTGAACGCCGCCACACCGGCCAACGTGGATATCGCACATGATCTCAACCCCTACGCTGATGATTCCCTGCAAGTAGTGATGACCCTTACCAGCCCTTCCAACATGCAGACCCTGAAATGGGGCTTCTTCATGCGCGAAGCCGGCTGGGCCTCCAGTTCCCCTGCCGCCTTGCTCTCGGAAGCCGCACAAGACCCGTTGCATCCATACACCATCCGCTTCCGCATGGCACCGGACGAGGAAGGACCCTGGCAATTCAACCTTGCAATCCAGGCACCACAAACAATTGCCGCCGATGCCCAAACCTTGCCCACCTTGCTCTTCAACGGGTACTCCTTTGTTTGCGACGCGCCCTTGCCCGATAACCACGGGCCGCTACGGGTGAATGCCACCAACCACCGCACTTTGCAGTTCGAGGACGGCACGGCCTTTTTCGGCCTTGGTACGAACATGGCGGACAGGCGGATCGCAACTGCGGGAGTAAATACCTTTTGCAAACGCGATCTTTTTTACATGCAGAAAACGATGGAGCAGCTGCACGATGTAGGTGGTAATTTCATGCGCATGTTCTTGATGCCGAACATTTTCGCCCCGGAATTTGTGAACCTTGGCGTCTATGATGCCTTCAGGTCTCCGGACCCGTGCAGCATCCCGTCTTCTACGCCGACGGTGTGGGGCAATTGCCAATATCAATGCTGGGCTTTTGACCAGATGCTGGATTCGGCCCGGGTCAACAACATCCAAATCCAACTATGTGTCGACCCATACCCCCCGATCATCGCTTTTGAAAATTTCATTTGGGGCAATCATGCCTATATGATCAATTTCATCGAACCGCATCCGCAGGCAGCCCCATTGAACAAATACGACCTGAAGCGTTTCTTCTTCAACGATGGCGATCCTTCAAACACCGGCAGCGGCGTGTTCTACTACTGGAAGCGCAAGTACAAGTACATCATGTCCCGCTGGGGGTACTCGGTGAACATTGCGGCCATCGAGCCTTTTAATGAGGTGGACCAGATGCTCAGCTACCGCACGGACACGATCAATTCCATCTGTGACGAGAACGATGGGATATGGGCTGAAGACCCTGCACTGCCCGGCACGTACAACAACTGGCTCACAGCCATCATCAGCTACGTGAAAGGTCCCCAGCACCTCACCGACCCCCAAACATCGCCCTTGGGCGAAAGCAAGAAACTCTTTCTTGCCGGCACAGGTCCCGAGGATTATGACAATCCCAATTGGAGCCAACCCACCAACCCCAACTGGAACCT
>CALMYC010000221.1 GCA_937873385.1 uncultured Flavobacteriales bacterium
GCCGCTAAAGTAGGCCAGGGGCGCTGATGGGAACAGCCACGGGCGACCAGTGCCGGATGGCCTTGAAAAAGGGATGCCATTGGGGCAACGGCGGAGGAACCGGGAGGGTGGGGCGCAGGGACTTTGCATCCGGGCAAGCGCTCAGAACGGATACCCGATCCCCAGGTTGAAATTGAGCTTATGGCCGAGCGTGGTCTCGAACGCCCGGTTCTTGGGCTGGAAGAGCCAGCGCTGTCCCATGGGCAGAGAGGGGTCCTTGGTTTGCAGGCCGAGGTCGAAGCGGACCAGGAAGAAGTCGAAGTTGAGCCGTGCCCCGATGCCGGTTCCGATGGCCAGTTGGCCGGGTACCTTGCCCAGTTCAAAACCACTTCCCGGCTTGGCTGGATTTTCATGCAGGTCCCAGATGTTGCCGATGTCCACGAACAGGGCGCCTTCCAGGTAGCCGATCAGTTTGAAGCGGTACTCCGCGTTTCCCTCCAGGCGCACCTCGCCCACGCGGTCGTACGCATCGAGGGGCGCGCTGTACGATCCGGGCCCGAGCGAACGCGCGCGCCAGGCCCTCAAACCGTTCGCACCGCCGCTGAAGAAGCTGTTTTCGAAGGGCAGCACGCCCAGGTTGCCAAAGGGGACACCCACTCCGGCATCCACCCGGAAGGCCAAGCTGCTCTTGGCATGGATGGTGTGGTACAGCCGCAAGTCACTTTCGAACTTCACGAATTGGGCGAACCTCACGCCGGCCATGGTGTAAAAACTGTTTCCCACGGTATCCGTCTGCTTCACCTGCCCTGTCAGCTCGTTGGCCAGGCGCAACAGGTTTCCTGAGGTCTGCAGCATGGGCCGCCATAGAAATACGTTGCGTTTGTGGGCGGAAGCACCCTGGGTATTGAGCGTGAGTGAAGCCCGGCCACCCGCGATCACGTGGTCGGTGTAACTGTCACGCAGCACGGCATCGCGCGATTCCCGAATGAAATCACGGAAGCCGGCGCTCATCAGGGGAATGCGGATGATGTTGAATTCAGCTGGATAGAGCTCCATGGTAAGCGTCCGGCTCTTGTTCCATTCATATCCGAAATTCAATTTGGCCAGGGTGCGTGTGTAATCCGGACGCCGCTGATAGTTGTACAGCATGTTCACCGCGGTGCGTCGGCCCCAGGTTTTCGGCCACCGTTCATCGGTGTTCAGGAAGGGGATGATCAAGCGCGGAAAGCGGATGGTGACCTCAGGGCCGAATTCCACGGTGTTGAACAGCACTTCGCGCCCCACGTCAGGCCCCGATTCCGTGGAGGATCCCCGCCCGTCCAGGCTTTGCTGTGCCTCCAGGCCCAAGGACATGCGGGCTTGGATGGAACCCATGCTCCGGAACAAGTTCTTGTGCCGGTAGTTCAGGCGCACCGCGGTGCCCAGAAAACCGCCCCGGTTGGGGCCGAAACCCTCCAACGAGAAATTCTGGCGCTTGGAGGGAAGTAGGGTGATGCGGCAGTCGGCCATGTCCCGGGCGCGGGTGCCCACCGTGTCGTAGGTGATGTCCACGCGGTCAAATACGCGCAAATTGGTGAGCCGCCGGTAGGCCCAGTCATTGGTCCGTTGGCTGAAAACGGCACCACTGTCCAATGGAATGCCCGCTGCCAGGGCTTTGGGCCGGTAGGCGGGATGCCTTCCGGTGAACAGGAAACGGTCGCCCTTGTACACCGTCGTGTCGGTTTTGCCTTCCATCGGGTTGAAAGGGCTGTGGCCGGTCATGTCCACTGTGATCCTCCCGAGTTTGTACACCGTGCCTTCTGGCGTGCCCGCCAAGCCGCGCTTGCCGCGTGCGGCCGGCCGTTCGAAGCGCAGCTGCACGTCCACTTGGTGGTTTCCGGCTGTGGTGTCGGCCACGTATTGCAGAAGGTCCCTGTTGAAGAAGAGGTATCCCTTTCCGCGCAGCAGGTCCGTGATTCGCGTGCGCTCCTTGTCGAGCACGTCCGCGTCAAAGCGCATGCCGTCCACCAACAGGCTTGAGGGGCGGGATGCGCGCACCAGGCTGTCGATGGCGGCATCATCCACGCTCCATGAAACGTTGCAGAGGGTGTACGGCCTGCCGGCCTTGATGCGGTACTCCACCTCCGCCATTGGTAGTTTGTACGCCCGGCCGCGCTTGGTGCTGAACGGCCGGACGCGGTTGAAATACACCGTGTCGCTGACCTGCGCATCGAAGTATCCTTCCTTGGTCAAATACAACCCGAGCTGGTCCACGCTGCGCTTGATCAAGGCGCTGTCCAACAGCACCGGCGCCTCACCCACATTGTTGCGTAGCCACATGCGCCAGGTTAGCCTGCAATCCTTGGCTTTGTGCGGTTTGGCTGCCTTGCCCTTTGCCGCACGCCTGGCATTCCTGGCCTCGGCTTTTGCGGCCCGAAGTTCATTCCTCAAGGCGCAAAGCGAATCCACTTCCGCCTTCCTGCGGACCGTCTTTTCGGGGTCGGGAATATTGTACAGGAGCAAGTAAAGACGCTGGCCAAGCACCTTGTTGTTCGGCTTCTGCTTCAAGATCGCCTTCAGTTCATCGTTGGTGAGGTCCTTGGCGTCGGACTTCACGATGTTGCGCACCAGCAACCGTTCCCCCTGGGGTACCCGTTTGGTGGGATTGCAGGCTGCAGCGGCCAAGGCCAGTGCCGCTATTGCGGGGATATGTAGCTTGGAGAACCGCACGCGATGGCTTCCGGGAGGCTAATTTGCGCGGCCATATTTGAAAGGACCGTGCCACGGCGGGCGAAGATATTGGGCAAATGAGCGGTGGAAATCCAGTGAAGCAGGTGCGCGCATTGCACCAGCGCAAGTTCCGTGATGCGGAAGGGCTATTCCTGGTGCAGGGCAGAAAGATGGTGGCCGAGTTGCTGGCCACCGGTTTGGAGATTGTTGAGATCTATGCCACGGAGGAGGCTGCACGGCAGCTCGGCCTCACCCGTTCCCGCGTGCTACCGGCGCATGACCTGGGGCGCATTGGCACTTTCGAGCAAGGCAATGAGGTGGTGGCCGTGGTGCGAAAAGGGCCAGCGGCGGTCTTGGCAATGCCCGGGCCCGGTGGTTTTGTGCTCGCCGTGGATGACGTGGCCGATCCCGGCAACCTGGGCACGTTGCTGCGCATAGCGGATTGGTTCGGGGCAGGCCAGCTTTGGTGCTCGACGGAAAGTGTGGAGGTCTGGAACCCGAAATGCGTGCAGGCGAGCATGGGCTCCATCTTCCGGGTGCCGGTGGTTTATGGCCACCTGGTGGATGTGTTGCAGGCCGCGGAGGCTGCGGGCGTTCACGTGTACAAGGCGGAAGCTTCCGGCACCAACGTGTTCCAGGTGGATCTGGCAAGACCGGCCGTACTGGTGCTGGGCAGCGAATCGCACGGGTTGTCCAAAGAGGTGCGGGAAGGCCCGGGTCAGACCATTTCAATCCCCTTGTCCGGCGGGGCCGAATCGTTGAACGTGGCTGCTGCGGCGGCTGCACTGTGCATGGAGTTTGCGAGGCGGGCCCGTTGAAGGAACGCGCCGGTTGCAGCTCACTTCTTCAACCGGACGGCCACCGCCTCCGCTACGCGCAGCCCGTCCATGGCGGCACTGACGATGCCCCCGGCGTACCCTGCACCTTCCGCGCAGGGGTAAAGGCCGGTCACTTGCGGGTGTTGCAGCGTTTGTGGATCGCGCGGGATGCGCACCGGGGAACTGGTGCGGGACTCGACCGCCACCAGCACTGCTTCGTTGGTGAGGTAGCCGCGCATTTTCTCGCCGAAGGCCTTCAATCCACCACGCAGCCGCACGGCCACTTCGGCCGGGAGCACCTCGTCCAGTACGCCGGGCACGATGCCGGGCGGGTAGCTGCACACAGGCAGGTCCTTGCTGCCTCGCTTGCGGATAAAATCCTCCATGCGTTGGGCCGGGGCGCTTTGGCGCTGGCCACCGGCACGCCATGCGGCCTGTTCGGCCCGCTGCTGGAACCGCATGGCGTAGAGCGGGTGGGAACTGGGCGGGTCCACGGCCACAACGATGCCGCTGTTGGCAAAGGGGTTGTTGCGCTTGCTGGGGCTCCAGCCATTGGTGACCACTTCGCCGGGTGCCGTGGCGCAGGGAGCGATGATTCCTCCGGGGCACATGCAGAAGCTGTACACACCGCGGCCGTCCACCTGCTGCACCACGTTGTAGCTGGCGGGCGGCAGGTACGGGTCGCGCACGGCGCTGTGGTAGCGGATGCGGTCGATGACCTCCTGCGGATGCTCGATGCGCACGCCCATGGCAAAAGGCTTGGCCTCAATGCGTATGCCCTTGGTGTGGAGCAGTTCATAGATGTCACGTGCGGAATGGCCGGTGGCCAGCACCACGGAACTGGCCAGTATTTCCTCTCCATGCGCGGTGCGCACGCCGTGCACGGTCCCGTTCTTGACAAGCAGGTCCACCATGCGGCAGCCGAAACGCACCTCTCCGCCTGCACCGGTGATGGCCTCGCGCATCGCGGTAACGATGCGTGGCAGCTTGTTGGTGCCGATGTGGGGATGGGCATCGACCAGGATGTCCGGCGAGGCACCGTAGGCCGTGAAGGTCTCCAGCACGGCGGCCACATCGCCGCGCTTGTCGCTGCGGGTGTACAGCTTGCCGTCGCTGTAAGTGCCTGCGCCTCCTTCACCAAAGCAGTAGTTGCTGTCGGGGTCCACGGTGTGCTCGCGGTTGATGGCGGCCAGGTCCCTGCGGCGGGCGCGCACGTCCTTGCCACGCTCCAGGATGATGGGCCGCAGCCCGCGCCGGATGCAGCCCAGGGCGGTGAACAATCCTGCGGGCCCGCAGCCTGCAATGATCACCGGGCTGCCCTTGCGTACATCGGGCAATACCGGCAGGGCGCGGTGGGGTTCGGGGAATTCGGCTTCCGTGGATACTTCAACCCGCAGGCGCACCAGTGGTTGCCTGCTTCTTGCATCGATGGACCGTTTTACGATCCGTGCACCACGTGCTTGCCCACCGGGCAGATGGCAAGCCTCGGCCGCGGCTTCAAGCACGAGCTTGGGGTCTGCGGCATCGCGGGGCGGCAGGGCGGTGTCCACGGTGTGGTTCATGGTGCGGACAGGCATTTGGCACGCGCGGTGCCGGATTTCAGCCCTCGAAGGTGAACGAGAGGACGTAGGTCTTGGTGCGCAGGCTTTGCAGCGGATTGCTGAAGCGCGTGGCGTCGTCCACGAGCACATTGGGTATGCCGATGGCGGTTTTCAGTTCAATGCCGAACTTGAAGTAGGGCAGGAACATGTCGATGCCACCGCCGACCTCGGCACTGTAATCATACTTGGAGAGCTTCACCACGACATCTTCGTCGATGTTGTTGTTCACGTCCTTCTGGCTGGCCATGTCGATGCCGAATTTTCCGCCGCCGATCACATACACCGCGAAATTGTTGATGCGGTCACTGCGGAATTTGAGCAGGAGCGGGAATTCGAGGTAGGTGCTCTCGATGGGCTTCTTGAAGTTTGCGGTCTTGCCGTCCGCCTTTTTGAAGGAATACTCCAGGATGCGGTCTTCGAAGGCCAAGGTGGGCAGGAAGCGCAGGCTGAAGTTGGGCGTCATGTTCAGGGAGGCCACAATGCCGAGGTTGAAGCCCGGCTGTTTCACGTGGTTGATCACCAGCACTGAATCCCGGAACGGCGCCGTGGGCTTCAGGGTCATGAAGAAGTCGCTGGTGTTGTAGCTGAGCAGGAATCCGAAATGGAACCGGTGCAGGTCGAAGTTGGGCAGGTTCTCCACTTTCACGCCGGGCCTTTGCGCGGATGCCGGGGCGGCTGCCAAAGCCAGGAGCAGAGAGGCAAGGATGATCTTCGGGGAATGGGCCTGCATGGTTGTGGTAAACGAAGGTAACGGCCGATCCGTGCGCGGCCTCATCGGCGCGCTGAATACAAGGTGGCCACCCCGAAGGTGAGCTGGCGTGAATGGATGTCAACAAGGCCGCACCGTTCCAGGGCTTGTTCAAAATGCCTGCCCTGTGGAAAGGCATCCACGCTGGCGGGCAGGTATGCATAGGCGGCTTCATCCTTGCTCACCAACCGTCCGATCACCGGCATAACCTCGTGGAAATAGAATCGGAACAGTTGCTTGAACGGTGTGCGCTGCGGGGTGCTGAATTCAAGCACAAAGAGCCTTCCGCCCGGGCGGAGCACACGGGCCATGCCGCGAAGTCCTGCTTCAAGCACCTCGAAGTTGCGCACGCCGAAGGCCACGGTGACCACGTCAAATGAGGCATCCGGGAAGGGCAGGTCGGCAGCATCGGCCTGGACCAGCCGGACCTTGCCCTCAAGCCCTGCCTTGGCCACCTTGGCGCGGCCTTGTTCCAGCATGCCCGCGGAGATGTCCGCGCCGGTCACTCTTCCGGCGACCTTGGATGCCATGATGGCCAGGTCTGCCGTACCCGTTGCCACATCCAGCAACTGGCCCACGGGCTCGCTTCCCACGGCCCTTACCAGCTTCCTGCGCCAGCCTTGGTCGGTGCCGAGGGAACAGAGCCTGTTCAACAGGTCATACCTGGGCGAGATGTGGTCGAACATCTGCTCCACTTGTTCGCGCTTGGAGCCAGCGTCGGAATAAGGTTTCACGGTTGCGCTCATGATGCGGCATTTCCCCAACCCAATGCTTCGGCCTCGGCCATCAGGTCGCCGGGATCCACGGGCACCACGCCCACGTGCTCGCAGACGAGTCCCCCGGCCAGGTTGGCATAAGCCGCGATCTGCGGCAGTTTCAGCCCCAGGGCCAGGCACAAGGAGGCCACGGCGATCACCGTGTCGCCGGCCCCGCTCACGTCGGCAATGGTGCGGCGGTGGGCGGGAAGGATGGTTTCCTCTCCGGCGCGATGGGCGAAGATCCCGTGTTCGCTCAGGGTGATCAGCGAGGCTTTGTTGGCGAGGCGGGCTTCCATCATGCGCACGGCGCCGCGCAGCAATTCCAGGTTGCCCGGGGGCAGGTCGGCCTTCAGCCCTTCCCGCAATTCCTTCAGGTTGGGCTTGAACAGGTCCACTTCGCGGTAGTCGAAGAAGTGTCGCCGCTTGGGGTCCACGGCAACGGGGATGCCCAGTTGCCGTGCTTCGGCGATCAGGCCGGCGATCACGCCCGGGGTAAGGGTGCCCTTGTCGTAATCCTCGAAGATGAGCACGTGCGGGCGTGTGTTCCGGAGCAGCCCAATGGTGTGGTGGAGAAATGCTTTTTCCTGGTCCGGCGCAAGGTCGTGCTCCACTTCCTCGTCCACGCGCACCACGTGCTGGCCGCCGCTGATCACGCGGGTTTTCACCGTGGTGGGCCGGCCATCGGTGCGGTGGATCCCTTCGGCGGGCAGTCCTAGTTCACCGAACAATCGGCGAAGTTCATCCGCGTGTGCATCATTGCCCACGGTGCTGGCCACCACGGCGGTGGCACCGAGCGCCCGCAGGTTGAGGGCCACGTTGGCGGCGCCGCCGAGCCTTGCACTGCGTTGCGTTACCTGCACCACGGGAACGGGTGCTTCGGGGCTGATGCGGTCCACCCGGCCCCAGAGATAGGCATCGAGCATCACATCGCCCACCACCATTGCGGTGATGCGGCGGAACCGGTCCATGATCTCCTTGGGGCTCATTTCAGGGTCGGGTTCCTTCAACCAAGGTCGGCAATGGCTTTGGCAATGCGGTCCAGTGCCTGGCGGAGCAGGTTGTCCCCGGTGGCGTAGCTGATGCGCACGGTTCCCGGCGCCCCGAATGAATCGCCTTCCACGAGGCTCACGCCGGCGTGTTCCAGCAAGTACAGGGCCAGCTCCGCACTATTGGAAATGGCGCCCTTGAAGCTGCTGCGCACATCGGGCAGCACATAGAAGGCACCCTGAGGCACGTTGCAGGACCACCCGGGGATTTTCTTCAGTCCGGCCAGGACCAGGTCGCGCCTGCGCCGGAAGACTTCCTTGAGGTCGCCGATCACGGCGGGGTCAGCCTCCACGCAGGTTTTGGCCACGCGTTGTGCAATGCCGTTGGCCCCGCTGGTGAACTGCCCCTGTACCTTGTTCGCGGCCTGTGCCACGGCTATCGGCGCACCGATGTATCCGATGCGCCAGCCGGTAAGTGCGAATGCCTTGGAAAGTCCGTTCACGGTGATGGTGCGCTCCAGCATGCCGGGCAGTGCGCCAATGGAATGGTGGCGGCCGTTGAAGAGGATGTGCTCATAGATCTCATCGCTGACCACGAAGAGGTCCGGCCACTTGAGCACGGCCGTTGCCAGTTGTTCCAGTTCAGCGGGTGAAAGCACGGAACCGCTCGGATTGGAAGGGGAACTGAAGATGATCAGGCGGGTGCGCGGGGTGATCGCGGCAATGATCCGGTCCACGGGCGGTTTATAGTCCTCTTCAAGTGAGCTGTGCACCAGCACGGGCGTGGCACCGGTGAAGCGTACTTGTGCCTCATAGCTCACCCAGAAGGGCGCGGGGATCAGCACTTCATCGCCGGGACCAGCAAGCGCGATCACCACGTTCATGATGGCCTGTTTGGCACCGGTGCTCACCATCACTTGCTCAGGCGTGTAGTGCAGGCCATTGTCGCGCTTGAACTTTGCGGCGATGGCGGCCCGGACGTCCGGGTAACCCATCACGGGCGGGTACTTGTTCCACTTGTTCTCCTCCAGTGCCTTGCGCGCGGCATCCAGTGCAAAGGCGGGCGGGTCCTGGTCAGGCTCGCCAAGGCTGAGGTCGATGATGTCCCTTCCTTGTGCCCGCAGCTCGCGGGAGCGTTGCGCCATCATCAAGGTGGCGGATTCGGTCATGGAGCGGACAACGGGGGATAGCTGCATAATGGGTTGCGGATGCTTGGAAGCGGCGAAATTAGCCCTTGCCCCGGATGCTGCCTTCCACCCGGCAACCGGTGATCGGCGCTTTGGCCCGATCTTCGCGCGCAAACACGTCCGCATGTCCGGTGATCAATTCTTCCAAGTGCTGCTGGCGCTGCTGCCCTCGGTGGTGGTGTTTCTTACTGCGTTCTACCTGTTGCGCCAGTTCCTGGGCTCACGCCAGCATGCGGCGAACACGCAATTGCTGGCCGAGGCCAAGCGCGGTGACCGCCAGCATACGCTTCCGTTGCGCCTGCAGGCGTATGAGCGGCTCACGCTGTTCCTGGAGCGCATTGCACCCGGCACGCTGGTGTTCCGGGTCCACAAGAACAACATGACGGCGCGCATGCTGCATGCCGAACTGCTGGCCACGGTGCGCGAGGAGTTCGAGCACAATGTCACCCAGCAGATCTATGTGAGCGACCGCGCTTGGCAGCAGGTGCGGATGGCCAAGGAGGAAACGTTGCGGATCATCAACATCGCGGCGGAGGGAACGCCGGAAGGGGCGAACGGGACAGCCCTCAGCCAGCACATCTTTGAAACGGCGGGAAGGCTTACGCACCTGCCCACCCAACAAGCCATTCTGGCGCTGAAGGAGGAGGTGCGGAAGTTGTTCTAGCGGCGGGGGGGCATTTCAGGCGGCGTTCACTTCGTGCGCCGGTATGCCCGCAGCAGTTCATCCGCGGCATCAAAGGGGTTCGTTTGCCCGGTGCGCACGCGTTCTTCCAGGGCGGGCAGCAGTTCGGCAATGATCGGGTCCGAGTGGAATCCTTCGATCAATGCTTCCTCAATGGCTGTGCGCATCCACCAACGGGCCTGTTCCCGTCGCCTGGAAAGGCAATGGCCGCTGAGGAGATCGCGCGCAGCAGCCGATTCCAGAAGCCCTGCCAGTTCAGGGATGCCTTTGCCGGAGGCCGCGGAGCAAAGCACCACTTCCGGCCTGTGCCCATTATCCCGCGGGGGGAGCAAGGCAATGGCCTGGCGGAGGTCCACTGCGGCGCGCAGGTTGCGGCGGCCGTTGTCGCCATCGCTTTTGTTGATGGCGATCAGGTCGGCCACTTCCATGATGCCGCGCTTGATGCCTTGCAGGGAGTCACCGGCCCCGCCGATCATGAGCAGCAAGTTGAGGTCGGTGAGCCGGTCCACGGCGGCTTCGCTTTGGCCCACGCCAACGGTCTCGATCAGGATCCGGCCATAGCCGGCGGCCTCGCACAAGATCATGGCCTCGCGTGTGCGGCGTGCCACCCCGCCCAGGCTGCCGCCGCTGGGACTGGGGCGGATGAATGCGCGTTCTTCCCCGGCCAATCGTTCCATGCGTGTCTTGTCGCCCAGGATGCTGCCCCCGCTGCGCGTGCTGCTGGGGTCGACGGCAAGCACGGCCACGCGGTGCCCTGCGGCGATCATTACCCCGCCAAGCGCATCGATCAAGGTGCTCTTTCCCACGCCGGGGATCCCGGTGATCCCGATCCGCACGGATTCAGTACCCCTGTGCATCGCTTGGCGCACCAATTCACGGGCCAGTGGCGCGGCATCGGGGCGGTTGCTTTCCACCAAGGTGATCGCACGGCCAAGTGCCGTGCGGGCGCCGGCAACCAAACCGCCCAAAAGCTCCTCCACGCGGGCCCGCTCCTCCTGTTTCATTCCGCGCTCCGGTATTTCACCACCCAATCGCGCCGGCCCATGTCCCGGAGCAACCTGAACATTTCCGTGCCCACCACCAGGTCCGTCGGGTAACGCATCCCGTATCCGTGCAGCAGTTCCATCTGCCGCGGGCTGGGCACCAGGGGCTTTTCGCTCCAGCCCTTGGAAACGCGCTGACCGCTTTCCGTTTTCAACGGATACTCCCAGTAGCGCAATTTCCACAGGTCATCCAACGTGCGGCAGTCGGTGAGGAAGCCCATGGCTGCACTATCCGGCGGAAGCGTGCATTGCTGCACATCGTATTTCCGGAAAAGGTCATCCGCGTCGGGGTTTGCCGGGCTGAAGGTTCTGCCTTGCGCCTGTTTGATAAAGCTGTCGCGCGTCAAGGGTCGGCTTTCCACCACTTGCCCATTGCGCACCTTCACCAGGAACAGGCAGAACAGCTGGCCGTCCGTGGAAGGGGAGAGGCTGAGCGCGAACTGCATTTCCGCCTGGTCCTGCGGGTAGGCGAGGAGGACCGGTAGTGCCAAAAGGAAGCAGAGCAGCAGGCGCATGGAATGGCCGAAATTACCGCAGGGCACGGGGATCGGAATGCGCGAATGCCGAACAGGGCCGCCTATGGCCTTGCCCGGTGCAGAAGGACGGAGTGGAACACCCTGTCCGAGTTGGCGCGGAGCAAGTAGTTTCCCGGGGCGAGGTTTTGAGGGAACTGGAGGCGTACCCCTTTGCGCGCGGCACGTCGTTCCTGATAGACCACCCGCCCCAAGGCGTCTGTAAGCAGGAAGTCCGCCATCTCCGGCCAGGGTCCTTCCCACACCAGCTCGACATGGTCCACGAAGGGGTCCGGAAAGGCCAGGAAGGAACTGGCGGGAAGTTCAGGAACGGCCAAGGAACAAATCCATGAACTTTCCGCACTGTCCACCGCAGTTGTGTCAAGTCCATTGGTCTCGAAGAACTGCACTGCAAGGACGCAGGGGTCTGTTTCGGGCCATGCCATGTTCACGGTATCGATCCGCGTACATCCGGCCCAAGGCCACGTGCCTCCGATAAAGTAGAATGCCCTGAAATGGACCGTGTCGCCGGATGGGCTGCAATCCCAGGTCAGATGCGGGCAAACGATGCCGGCACCGAAGACAAAATCGGCCTGGAGCCTCACGGATAGCGTATCCCCTTGCAAGACCGCGGAAAACGAATGGCCATACATCCCGGTGGCCATGAGGCGCGTGCCGAAGCAAAAGCATAGTCCTGCCCAAAGGATTGATTTCCCGAACAGGTGGGGCATGGTGGAATGGCGTGGGCGGGCTTCCATGTTGTGGCGGGTGATCATGTTCCGGTGACAAGGTAGCTTCCCCCCAGGGCAAACCGTTCGAAGACCAGTGCGGATCCATCCTCACCGGCACCTGCATTCGATGATTGCCGCAATCTGAATCCATTGCTGTTGAGCACATGCACGGAAGCCGTATTGTCCGGTGTCACTTGGGCTTCCACCACGCGGAGACCCAGATCGCGGAAGCCGAATTCCAGGGTGGCCTGCAAGGCTTCCGTCATCAGCCCTTGGCCCCACAGGTCGGGGTGCAGGGCATAGCCGATCTCCGCACGGTCCTCCTCCTTCACCAGGCGCCAGAATCCGATGTAGCCCACCACGTTCGGGCTGCCTTTCACCAGGATGCCCCACATGATGGAATCGCCCTGGGCGGCAGCCTGCCTGAAATCCTGGATCATGCGCAGGGACTGCTCCACACGGGTGTTGAGCGGCTTGGGGATGAAGCGCATGACGGAAGGATCGGAGCGCAGGCGGAACACGGCATGCGCATCGCCCTCCTCCAGGCTGCGCAGGAGCAGGTGCCGCGTGGAGAGCTGCGGGATCCGCGTGAAGTCCGTGCGCATCGTGCGTGCAAGTTAGCTTGTTCCCTCCACGGCCCTTTGGCCCGCGGGTTGCGTAGTTTGGCCCCATGATGCACCGGAAGTTGGTCCTGCTGGCATGGGTGGTGTCGGCCCCGGTTTCAATGGCGAATGCCACGGAATACGCGGTGCCTGCGGGAACTGACGTGGGAAAATGGTTCGCCCAACTTCCGGCGGACGCCACCTCGGTGGTGTTTTCCTTGGCAGCGAAGTACCACAGCAGCGGCGACATCAACCTGCCGGCCCAAAAGATGCTGGTGATCGATGGGCGGGGATCCAGCCTTACGCTGGGTGCGGGATCCAATGGGTTCACGTTTCCGGTGGCCAATATGGAGCAGGCCATGCAACGGACCAACTCGCGGTACGTGATCAAGGATTTTGCCGACATCACGGGCGGGCGCAAGGCGATCGACCTGAAAGGCTCCTTCGGCACGGTGATCTCCAACCTGAACCTGGTATCCCAGAGCGAGACGGCGCTGGACCTTCGCTTTTGCCTGATGACGCGGCTGCAAAACGTGCGCGTGACCAATCCGGTGAACAAGGGTTTCGTGCTGCGCCAAGGGGATTGGCCCGGAGCGAATGCGGCCAACAGCCAATGCAACAGCAGCGTGTTGGAGCAATGCCGCGTGTATTGCGCGAAGACCACCACGGCCGCCTTCACCATCCTGAACAGCGGGGGGGTGCGCATGACCGAGTGCGTCTCCGAGGGTGAATCATGCGACTACGACCTGTTTCTGAGCGCCACGATGGACGGTGATGAAAGCCGGACCGCCAACAACCCCGTTGTAAAGTCCTTCACGCTCTCCAACTTCCATGTGGAACATGCGGTGCGCAAGGCATCCATTTACGTGAACATGCCGTCCATGGCTGTGGTGAACCTGTCGAACATCTATTGGAACGGACCGCAACGCGCACCCGTGCTGCTGTACACCATGGGGCAGGTGAACCTGTCGGACATTGGATGGTGGGGCCAGAATTTCTGGATCGGGACCCGGATCAATGCCCCGCGGATCGACATTGCGCGGGTCCCAAGCCAAGTGACCCTCGGGGAAGGTGTTGCGGTAAAAGGCAACCGGGCCGGCATCATCCGCCTCACGGACCCCCTCCAGGGCAATGGCACCCTGCAGCTCAATTATGTCAAGGTCAGGCAGAAGTCGATGTGACACCGGGTGCCTTCCCCTTAGCCGTGGTACACGCGTGAAGCCGTGATCAGTCCGTCCTGCACTTCGAGCACCTCGCCCACGCGCAGGTCCTTCTCGCCCTCCACATGGCGGATGTACTCCATGAACACGGCTTGCCCGTCCGCGATCAGGGCGGTGGGTTCATACCGCAGTGAGGGCAGGCGCTGGAACGCATCACGCCACCATTCGCGCAGGGCCTCCTTGCCTTGCACCCAACCCCGTGTTTCCGGTTTGCGCAATTGAAGCTTCGGGCTGAAGTGGCGCGCATCTTCCGCGTACAGGTCAAGCAAGCCCTCCAGGTCATGCGCATTGAACGCCCGGAACCAGCGCCGGGCAATTGGGTGAAGATCCATTGCGGTCGTGTTGCTCAGGCCCGAAAGATCGCCCAAGGTGGTCTGACACCCATGCTTCGGCTTACCCGATCCCCGGTATTTCCCCGGAATGGGTGGGCAGGTCAACGGGTTGCGCCTATCTTCACAATTGAAACCCACCAACAAACACCAGCCATGAGCACAGTTACCTCCGTCTCCGTGAATAGAACGTGCCATTCGCCGCTGCAACAACCCGCAGGCGGCGTCAGCAGCAGTGGCAAGTCAGAGATCAAGTGGGTCTTCAAAGGCGTGTACCTGGCGAAGGGGCAATGTGTGGTTGTGGTGGAGGCCTCCACCTTGCGCGATGCCGGAAGTTGCCGGGTGGACGGGAGCGGCGGCGTTTTTCCCGACGGCCCGGACGGATCGTACTGTGAACTCTTCCTGCAATCCGGGGACATGAACAAGTGGGCCGTGAAGGTGGCCACCGAACAAGACAGGAAGCGGGGGGAAGGCATCGTGTTCCAGGCGGGTTCAGGCTTGATCGGCAGTGGGGTACAGGCCGGGCAATGAAGTTCGTGCCCCACGCGTTGGCAATGGCCTGCCTGCTGCCCGTGCCTGCAGTGCATGCGGATGCCCCGGTGCATTCGGTGGCCTGGGCTGACAGCGTTCTTGCTGTGCTGCGCGACAACGTGGGGCGGGAGCCGCTCAGCACCATTTCCACAACGGACGTGTTGCTGGATGCGTTTTCACACCGGCGCGACCGCTGTGCGGTAGCGGAAGTGAACGGTATCCGGAGCACGAGCTTCGCGGACCTTGGGTCCTTGGATTCCGCCATGGCCTGCGCACATCGTGCCCTGGTCAACTTCATGCCCGGGTGCGACAGCCTGGTACTGATCCGCGGTCATGTGGCCATGAGCTACCTCTATTTGAAGCTCGAGGAATTTGCACGGGTGGACTCCATTTGCGGAAAGGCCCTGGCCATGTGGAATCCCAAGTGGCAACCCTCCGTTCTTCGCAATGCACTGCTGACCAACAAAGCCATTGCACAGGCACGGCAGGGAGATCTGGACGGTGCTGAACAAGGCTTCAGGACCATCCTGTCATTGGCCAAGGCCGAAGACTCCCAGCAGGATGTCTATGATGCCATGCTGAACCTGGGTGCCATGAAGGATTATCAAGGCCAGTTGGACAGCGCGGAACATTTTTTCAAGGAGAGCCTGGGCAACGCGATCGGCAACCGGAAGATGGGGCGCATTGCGCGCTCATACACCAATTTGGCGGCCATCGCAAAGGAGCGCGGTGACCATGCCCGGGCAAACAAGTTGCTTTTGTCCGCGCTGCTCTATGCGGATTCAGCGAAGGACCTCTCGCTTCAGGCAAGTTTGCACGGGATACTGGCGGAGAATTACAGAACGCTCGGCAACTTGGATATGGCCTTCCAGGAGGCCATGCTCCGCTATGACCTGAAGGACAGTGTGCTCAACCGGGAAAAGATGAGGACGTTGGCGGAGATGCAAGCGCGGTTTGAAACCGTGCGGCAGGACAAGGAGATCAATGAGCTCCGTGCGGAGAAACTATCAGCGGAACTGGAAAGGACGAAGGTGAAGCGCACGCGGAACATTTTCCTGTTCATTACCCTGACCGTGCTGGGCGTGGCATTGGGCTTGGTTGGTCGCCTGCGCTTCATCAACAGGATGAGCAGGGCGATGAAGCGGGAGAAGACCATTTCCGAGGAGTTGCTGCACAACATCCTGCCGGAGGAAGTGGCTGATGAGATCAAGCGCCAAGGCCATGCGGCGGTCCATGAATACAAGAGCGCCACCATCCTGTTCACCGATTTCCGCAATTTCACCGAACTCACCGGCAAGGTGGATGCCGCCGTGCTGGTCGGTGAGCTGGACCATTGCTTCAAGGCGTTCGACGGGATCGTTGAGGCCCATGGCGTGGAGAAGATCAAGACCATCGGGGATGCCTACATGGCGGCCGGTGGCCTGCCGGATGTGCTGAAGGGCGACCCGCTGCACACGGTCCTTGCCGCGTTGGACATGCAGGACTTCATGCGGGAGAACCAGTTGCAGCGGGCCAGTGCCGGGCACCTCTACTTTGAGATGCGTGCCGGGTTGCACACCGGGCCGGTGATCGCCGGCATCGTAGGCGTGAAGAAATACGCCTATGACATTTGGGGCGACACGGTGAATGTGGCGAACCGGATGGAGACCAACGGGGAGGTGGGCCGGGTGAACATCAGCCAGTCCACCTACGAACGGATCAAGGATGTGCCAGGGTTGCGTTTCACGGCACGTGGGGCGGTGGAAGCGAAGGCCGCGGGTATGATGGAGATGGACTTCGGGGAGCGGGCCCGAGCGTGCGCCATGCACGGCAAGCGGGCGATCAGTGCGGCGCTGGTGCGGCCGGTGCGGGCAAGCTGATCATCATTTCATTGTTGGGCGTAAATCCGAGCACCTCGTACAACTTGCGCCCAGCGTCGCTGGCGTGCAGGCATACCCTGCGGATGCCTTGTTCCCTGCACGCCTCCAGCAACATCCCCATCAGTTGCCTCGACAAGCCTTTGCGGCGGTGCGCCGGTTCGGTCCACACGTTGAAAACATAGCCACGGTACGGGACAAGGTCCACCACACCAACGGGCCATTCCATCAGCCAGAGGCCCACGCCCGCCACCACTTCACCACTGGCGGTTTCCATCAACCAGCCTTGGTACCGCCTGTTCAGCAGGCGCTCCCGCAACCACGCCGTGTATGGAGTTTTTCCTGCTTTCATCACGGCTTGGTCGCCGTGGCCGATCTCCGCGAACAGCAAGTACCTGTGGCGTACGATGGTGTCAAGGTCCTCAAGGGTGGCCTGCCGGGCAGTATAGGGCATGGGGCGGCTTGGTATCCAAGGTCCTGCGGCTTCCGGCTAGGCGTGCCGGGCCTGCCGTTTGGGCTGGTAGGTGCCCGGTTCGCTGCGTGCCGCGATGGACAGCCGGTTCCATGCGTTGATGGTGGCAATGGCGCATGTGAGGTCGGCGAGTTCAGTGTCGTTGAAATGCGGCCGCGCTGCATTGAAGACCGCATCCGGCACTTGGTTTTCGCTGACCAAGGTCACGGCTTCCGTCCATGCCAAGGCGGCGCGCTCGCGGTCGCTGTACCAAGGGCATTCGCGCCAAGCGTCCAAGGAATACAGGCGTTGCTCGGATTCGCCGATGGCACGCAAATCCTTCCAGTGCATGTCGATGCAGTAGGCGCATTCGTTGATCTGTGAGGCACGCAGCTTCACCAAATGGATCAAAGGAACCTCGATGGAGCATTGGTGCAGGTGCTCTTCCAAAGCCATCATGGCCTTGTACACGCCCGGCGAGGCGGTAGCGGTGTTGAATCTTGTTTTCATGATGGATTGCAATGAGGGGACAAAGTTACCGCGATGGGAAAGGGATGTGTTTCAGTGGGCACCGGCCCGGGAAGAGCAGGACGTTCATCGCACGGGCACTCAGCGCCAGGAGCGCCGGGATCCAGAAGGGAAGAAATGATGATGTTGTTTCGGCGCTGGCGGCGTTCTTTGCGGCCCGAAACCGGATCACATGGCCGTCAGTTGGATCTATCTGCTCATCGCATCGCTCAGTGAAGCCATCTGGCTCTATGCCGTCAAGGCCATGGATGTGAAGGCGGTGAAGGCCATGGGTTGGGGCGGCCTCTTCAGTGATCCGCTGCACGCCAAGGCCCTGTTGCCTTTCATCGGCTACGCGGTTTTCGGTGCGGGCAACGTGGTCTTTCTTTCCATGAGCATGCGCACCATACCGGCCAGCACGGCTTACGCGGTGTGGATGGCCGTGGCGCTGGTGACCTCCAAGCTCATTGACGCGCTCTGGTTCAAGCAGCCCGCGAACGGCATGCAGTTGCTGTGGTTCGCGTTCATCATCATTGGGGTGGTGGGGTTGAAGCGGAGTGCATAGAACAGTTGTGCACAGGGTGTGATGTGCGCTGGGCGTGCCGCTCAGGAATAGCGGCCAGCAGTTGCTCAGCGCACACGCCGCGCCGTGATGAACCAATCCCATGGATAAGGTCCTTTCATCCAACGCGGCGGCGCTTCGAACTCGGTGTTCCAACCGTATTCGAGCTTTTCGATGGTCTCCACATGGAATCCACGGGCAGCCAATGCCGCTTCCAGTTCCTCGCGAAAAAAATGCTTCGTGGGCACGCCGTCGATGTGGACGATGCCGTGCTCGATCCCCGCATCATTCTGCGCCGCTTCCTGTTGGGCATCCGCGGGGGACATGCCGTCGCGCAGGTTCCATTGCAACCGGCGGTACGTGGTGAGCAGCGCGGAACCCAGCGCGGGCACCACCAGCACAAGGTGGCCGCCACGCTTCACGCTGCGGCACGTGCGGTCAAACAAGGGTTCGCGTATTTCAATGGATGCATTCAGGAGCGTGTTGATGCAGAGCACCACATCCGTGGCCGGATAGCTGTTTCGGTCCTTGGAAAGGTCGGCATGCACGTACGTGATGTTGCCGTATTGGGAACAATTCTCCGCCGCTACGGCAAGGCATTGGCTGCTGACGTCCACGGCATAGACCTTTGCGAAATGGCCGGACAGCTTGGGCAAGGTGCGGCCCACGCCACACCCCAGGTCGGTAGCCGTGGCACTGGGTGATGCAAGCCGTTCGAGGGCATCATTGATCAATCCCTTGGTATCGTTCTCGGGCACATTGAAGATCTCCTCCTCGAAGGAGTTGGCCACTTGGTCCCAGTCTTTTTCGTTCATGGGGCGAGGGATGTGCCGATGCACTGTCCGGTGGAATGCAACGACTGATGAGCGATGGATGCAAAGTATCACGGGCATCTACACCCGCAGGCCCGGTTGATGATCGTGTTTCAACCGCCGATGGTTGAATGCGCGTTTGGATCCAGCTCGTGTACGCGGACCTGGCACGGCATTCCCCCGGTCCAAAGCACACCAGAAGGGGATCACAGTCCCACCCTGAACACCAAGACCCTTTCGCCGCGGTGCACGCCCGATTTATCGAGCTTCATGCCATTCCGTTGCGCCACGGCCTGGCTGTTGAAATTCCGCGGATCGATCAACGAGATCGCGGAAGATGCCAGCTCGTGGTGCCTTGCAAATTCCTTGCAGGCTTGTGCAGCCTCGGTGGTATAGCCTTGGCCCCATGCAGATGGCAGCAGGTGGTAACCGATCTCCAGTTCCAAGGTCCCGTCCACTTCCTGTGTCAACAGGCCGATCATGCCCACGTTTTTGCCGCTGGCTCGGTCGGTGATCACATTCAGGCACGAGCCGTCGCGTGCGATGCGGTCCAGCGAGCGCTGGATGAATCCTTCACAGTCCGTCTCGCTGCCCAAGGTGAACGGCATGAAACGGATGGCCTCGGCATTGTCGATGTATTCCATCCACCAGATGCGATCTTCCAGTACAGGTTGGCGGAAGGTGAGGCGTTCGGTGCGGATGCCTTCCATGGAAGGGATGGGGAGGATGACGGGCATGTGGAGTTGTGCATCAGGACAGGCCGGAGGCCCTAAGAGTACTACGCACTCGCGAAAAACGCGAGCGCGGGCTTGTGGATGCCATCCATGGAAGGGATGGGGAGGGTGACGGGCATGTGGAATTGTGCATCAGGACAGGCCGGAGGCCCTAAGAGTAGCACGCACTCGCGAAAAACGCGAGCGCGGGCTTGTGGATGCCATCCATGGAAGGGATGGAGATGGTGACCGCTTCACTCCCGCACCATCCCCACCACCGCCTCCACCACATCCTCCACGCTCGGCTTGCTGAAGTAATCGCCATCGGTGCCGTAAGCCGGGCGATGGGCCTTGGCGGTGAGGGTGGCGGGTGCGCTGTCCAACCAGCGGTAGCCGCCTTGCACTTGCAGCACCTGTTGCAGGATGTAGGCGCTGGCGCCGCCAGGTACATCCTCGTCCACTACCAAGAGGCGGCTGGTCTTCTTCAGGCTTTCCACGATCCGATGCTCGCGGTCGAAGGGGAGGAGCGTGCGCGCGTCGATCATCTCCACCTGGATGCCGAGTTCCGCCAGGCGGTCGGCGGCGTGGAGGCAGAGGTTGAAGGTGCTTCCGTAGCTCACCAGCGTGAGGTCCCTGCCTTCGCGCACCGTTTCGGGGATGCCGATGGGCACGGTGAATGCGCCGAGGTTGGCGGGCATGCGCTCCTTGCTGCGGTAGCCGTTGAGGCATTCGATCACCAGGGCGGGATCGTCGCTTTGGATGAGCGTGTTGTACATGCCCGCGGCCTGTTGCATGTTGCGCGGCACGCACACCACCATGCCGCGCAGGCTGTTGATGATCATGCCCATGGGGCTGCCGCTGTGCCACACGCCTTCCAGCCGGTGCCCGCGGGTGCGCACGATCAGCGGGCATTTCTGGCCGCCCTTGGTGCGCCACAACGTGGTGGCCGCGTCGTCGCTCAATGGTTGCAGTCCGTAGAGCAGGTAATCCAGGTACTGGATCTCCGCCACGGGCCGCAGGCCGCGCAGGGCCATGCCGATGCCCTGGCCGATGATGCTGTTCTCGCGGATGCCGACATCGGTGACACGCAATTCGCCGAAGCGCGTCTGCATGCCTTCCATGCCCTGGTTCACGTCGCCGATCTTGCCGGTGTCCTCCCCGAAGGTGAGCAACAACGGCTCTTTTTCAAACAACGCGGCGAAGTTGTCACGGATGATGATGCGGCCATCGACCTCCGTGTCCGCAGCATATTCAACCGGCACTTCAGTGACGTTCAGGCAGCTCCAGGCGCTTTGGCTGTACAGGTGGCTGTCGTAGCGGTCGGCGTTCGCGGCTTGCGCATTTGCGACCCAGGTGCGGAGGTCTTCGGCATCGGCTCCAGCCGCATCCGCGGCCATCAAGGCGCGGCGTGCGATGCTCAGGACATCCTTGCGGCCAGGGTCCAATGCGGTGCGCAGTTCCTCCGCCAATGGTGCGGTGCCATCCGTGCGCACGGCTTCCAGCAGTGTGATCACCTCCCGGCGCTCTGCGTTGATGGGTGCGAGGAAGTCGTTCCATGCCGCTTTCTGGGCAGCCTTGGCCTCCGCTTTTGCATTGGCTTGGATGGCGTCGAGGTCTTCCGCCGTGGCAATGGGCAGGCCGCCGGGCTTGAAGGCCAGGATGAACTCGCGGAAGCGCACGTTGCAATCGGCGGTCTTGTACCAGTCCAGCAGTTCCTTGCTCTTGTAGCGCTCGTGGCTGCCGCTGGTGCTGTGGCCCTGCGGTTGGGTGATCTCCTCCACGTGGACCACGCAGGGCACATGCTCCTCGCGGCATTGCGTGATGGCATGTTCCAGTCCGATCGCCATCACGGCCGGAGCATCTTCGCGATAGCGGTCCAGCCGCGCGTGCAGGATGGCGCCGGCGCACATGGCACAGGGCTCCAGCGTGGCGACCAGCGTGCAGCCATCCAGTCGGTAGTTGCCCAGGGCCTGCGCCGCCGCGCGCAGGGCGAGCACTTCGGCGTGG
>CALMYC010000222.1 GCA_937873385.1 uncultured Flavobacteriales bacterium
CACGGTCTTCTTCGCCACCTCGGACGGCCTCACCTCCATGAACGTCTTCGTGCTGGCCTACCTGGTGATCACCCTGGGCGAACTGTGCCTGTCGCCCATCGGCCTCAGCCTGATGACGAAGCTCTCGCCCCAGAAGATCCAGGGCTTGATGATGGGCATGTGGTTCCTGGCCAGCGCTTACGGCCAATATGCGGCCGGCCTGCTCGGTGCCGACATCAGCGTGCCGGATTCCACGCCGAACTACGACAAGCTCGTGGCCTACACCAACGGCTATCATGAATTCGCTTTCTATGGCGTTGCCTTGGGCATCGTCCTGATCGCCGTTTCACCCCTTGTTCGCCGCCTGATGAAGGGCGTTCATTGAAGCCTGCATTCCCAACGGCACGATATTCGCGTGCAACGCCCCCAAACCACCCCCAATGCGCACATTCCTGCTCGCCCTTTTCATGGCCCCCTTGGTCCTGTCCGCGCAAGACCACAGCGATGCGCTGGTGAAATGGACCAACATTGAGGCGGCCCAAAAGGCGGCCCGTAAGGACGGCAAGCCGCTGATCATTGATGTGCATACCAGTTGGTGCGGCCCTTGCCGCATGCTGGACAAGAACACCTTCCCCGACGCCCGGACGGCGGCATACACCAACAGCGCGTTCCACGCCGTAAAATTTGATGCGGAAGGTGGTGACACGGTTGTCTTCAATGGCCGCACCTTTACCAACCCGGAATACAACCCCGCGCTCAAAGGCATGCGCAACGGCACGCATGGGCTTACCATGGCCATCGCCCCGGTGAACGGGCGCGTTGCCTATCCCACGATCGTGTACATCGACAGCGAGGGTCAGGTGCTTACGCCCGTTCAAGGGTACATGACCCCGGAGCAGATCGAGCCCATCCTGCACTTCTTTGGTGACGGCGCTTACAAAAAGCAGGAATTCGGGGACTTCCAGAAGGCCTTTGTCAGTACGCGGAAGTAACCGCCTGGGCATCCATCAACGCATCAGTTTCCATGTGTGCTGGCCTGTGGGCAGTTCAGCATGCAGCAGGAAGAAGCTGCATCCAAGTCCTTCCGGGACGCGGAGTGCAAGCCCCCCCGACCCATCCACGCCAGCCTTCAACAGAAAACGTCCGTCCACTGCATACAGGGTAACCTCCGAAGCAGGTGACAGTCCCGAAGCCGACAGCATGCCAGTGGCTGCATTCCACTGGAGAACCGCCCCGGCCCCTCCAACCTCCGCGATGGCCATGGCACCACATGGCGGCGCATCGCCAGGGACAGCCGTAAACACGCCCGCCGAGGCACTCCAGTTTTCCCATGAACCACCCTGTTCTCCAAGGTGGTCATTCAGGTCAAACCAATTTGTTCCGTTGGGTGTGCCAGGCACTTTGCAGACCTTCACTGCCCCGCCCTGCCTGTACCAGGTTAGCGGGCTTCCAGCGGCGCAGGACTCCGGCCCCACGGGGGAAACACAGTTGACACGCAGGAAATAGGCGTACTCCTGGTAGTCGGGCCACTCACCGTACACATGTGCAATGCCTTGCGGGTCGATGCACACGGCCACATACTCATTGCAGGCTATGCCGAAGGCCGTGCTGTCCCCGCTTTCCACCATGCGCGCCAGAAACGTGAAATGCCGTCCGCGCCGGTCCGGGTTGTCGTAGTGCGTGTCCGTGATGGTGCCCGCCAAGTACGGCACGTTGAGGAACGGGGTGCAGTCCACCGCCACATCCGCGTCCATGGGGTTGTTCAGGGCCATGGAAGAAGAGATGCTGCCATACTGCGCGCTGAAGTAGCAGCCGCCGAGGATGGCCATGCCCGCACTGGTGCCGCCAATGGCCACATGGCGGTCTGCCACAGCGGCGTTCACGAGGTCCATAACCGGCGAATTCCGCCAGTAACTGTCGTAGTTCCATTGGTCACCACCGGCAAACCAAATGGCCTCC
>CALMYC010000223.1 GCA_937873385.1 uncultured Flavobacteriales bacterium
GCCATTCGTGTTCAATGCCCCTCATGAGAAGCGCATTGTCAAAATGGACCGCTCCATCCGGGAAGATCTTTCTGTCCATGAAGAAGCTGGATTCCACGTCGCTTACTTCCAGCGGACTTACTGCCCAATTGAACGTTCTGAGTTCAAGACCATCGAACGATCCAATTCTGTATGCAGGTGAAAATCCAAGCGCCCCAACCCGCATAAATTCCGAAGCTGATCGAAGGTCGGGAAAGATGCTTGACGGATCCCAGCCCTCCGATTCCTGCGCATCGATCTTCAAGGTCGTTCCATCGGCAGAGCGGAATGCCACGGAATATGCACCGTTTCCTTCATTCACGTTGAATATCGCTCTGTGATGCACGCCTGGAAAAACTGTGCCTCCGGCGAGAGCGTTCATCCGGGATGAAGTGTCGCGCCGAGGCACAAACACGCCTTCGGTCAAACCATCCTGTCCATCCCATTCCACAGCTATGCGATGCGCGCCATTCTCAGAGGAAAGACCAAGAAACGGAGGAAGACTTTTAATCCGAATGTGCTTCAACCGGATCAAGCAAATTCCAACAACCGCCCTTTCCTTGAAGAGTTTAGGGCGGAACGGACGCGGTAGGTAGTGGGCCACAACATCCGGATCAACACGAAAGTTGATCAAGATCCGTCGATCAATGGTTCCAGAAATAGCAGGAAACCACATTATCCACTCCTACCCCAGCACCTCCTTCACCCTGTCCGCGGCTTCCTGCAGGGCCACGGCACCGATCACCTTCAGGCCGCTCTTGTCGATGAGCTCCTTGGCTTCCTTGGCGTTGGTGCCTTGGAGGCGCACGATGATGGGCACCTTGATGTCGCCGATGTTCTTGTAGGCGTCCACCACGCCTTGGGCCACGCGGTCGCAGCGCACGATGCCGCCGAAGATGTTCACCAGGATGGCCTTCACGTTCTTGTCCTTCAGGATGATCCGGAATGCCTTCTCCACCCGCGCCGCGTCGGCGGTGCCGCCCACATCGAGGAAGTTCGCCGGGCTGCCGCCGCTGAGCTTGATGATGTCCATGGTGGCCATGGCCAGCCCGGCACCGTTCACCATGCAGCCCACATTGCCGTCGAGCTTCACGTAGTTGAGGCCTGCTTCTCCCGCTTCCACCTCTGTAGGGTCTTCCTCGGTCTTGTCGCGCATCTCCACATAGTTGGGATGGCGGTAT
>CALMYC010000224.1 GCA_937873385.1 uncultured Flavobacteriales bacterium
AATTCGCGGCGCTGAGATCTGTCCGTTTTGTTTTGCACGATCTGTCCGCTTTGTTTTGCCGTTTATAAGACAGCGTAGTTTTGCACCTTACCAAACAATCGGAAAATGGCGGAGGAAAAGCAGTTCGTAGCTACCGATGAGGCCAAGGGAAAGGCGAAGCAACTGCGGATGTTCGCCATCCTGGCGTGGCTGGTGGCCATTGCCGGCGAGGTCTTCGCCATCCTGAAGCTGATCAATAACGACACGCTTACCTGGCTCATCGTAGCCATCGCGGTCATCCTCGCCCTTTCCATCACCGGCTCGCTGCTTTGGAAAAAATCCAACAAGCTGGACCCGGCCTCGGAGAAGGACACGGTGAGGTTCTTCGTCCAGAACCAGCTTGGGGCGATCATGGCCGTGCTGTCCTTCCTCCCACTGGTGATCTTGATCTTCACCAACAAGAACCTGGACGGCAAGACCAAGGGCATCGCAGGCGGGGTGGGCGTGGTAGCCCTGCTCCTTGCGGGCATCGTGGGGACGGATTTCAATCCACCATCCATTGAAAAATACACGGACCAGATCAACGCACAGACCGATTCCGTCACACAGTTGACCAACGGCATTGACAAGGTGTATTGGACCAATCAAGGCAACAAATACCACCTGTTTGCCGACTGCTACCACATCAAGAACCGCGAACAACACGCAGGCACCGTGAAGGATGCCTGGGAGGCCCGCAGGATAGGCGATTCGGAGCTTTGCTTGACGTGCAAGCAGCGCGCGGAGAAGATGAAGTCCGCAATTCCATCCGCTGCGGTGAATCCCCTACCCAAGGAACACGTACCGGTCCCTGCCGGGAATTAGCGGACCCTACGTGGGGATAAGCGCAATTCCATCATTGCCCCCTCCACCTCCTCCCTTCCAAACCCCTTCCCCGCAAAATACCACACCACCTTTTCGCGGCGGACCCAGGGGTCCGTTTCCTTGGTGCGTTCCCAGCGCTTGGCCACGGCTAATTTCAGTTGTTCGCTTTCCTCCTCTCCGTCAATGGCCTTCAACCCTGAAGCGATGCAGCTTGCCGAAACGCCCTTGGCCTTCAGCGCCTGCTCGATCTTCCTGCGGCCCCAGCCCTTTTGGCGGCTTTTGCTCACCGCATAGTGCTCCGCGAAACGCGCCTCGTTCAGGAAGCCTTCGCCGATGAGCTGTGCGATGCTCTGTTCCACATCTTCCTTGTGGCCGCCCCAGGCGTATAGCTTGTCGCGCACTTCCTGCTGGCAGCGTTCTTGGCGGGCGCAGTAGGCGCGGGCCTTGGGGAGGAGGAGGTTCACAGAACACATGGAAAGCTGCGAACCTACAACGGCCACCTTCATCCCATACCTTTGCAATATGGCCTTGGAGAACCGCACATTGGAACAGCTTCGCAGTTACTTCGCGGCACAGCCGGTGAAGCAAGCTTTCCTGTTCGGTTCATTCGCCCGTGGCGTTGCCGATGCGCAGAGTGATGTGGACATCCTGGTGGAACTGGACCACTCCAAGCCCATCGGCCTGCATTTCATCCAAATGGGATTGGACTTGGAAGCGTTGCTGGGGCGGCGCGTGGACCTCGTTACCACCAAGGGGCTAAGTCCGTATGTAACTGCCTTTGTGGACCGCGACAAGCAGCTGATCTATGCGCGCGCCTGAGGCGGACCGGGTTCGGTTGCTCCATATTCTTGATGCCATCCGGGAGTTGGAGGAACACGCCTCCACGGTAACGGAAGATGTCTTGGACCAAGATGCCATGCTCCGTTATGCCGTGGTGAAACTTATTGAGGTGATCGGCGAAGCTGCCAACCTGTTGACCAAGGAGCTACGTCAAGCGCATCCGGAAGTTCCTTGGAACTTGGTGATCGGCATGCGGAACCGGCTGGTCCATGACTATTTCCGCATTGACACGGCCGTGGTGGCGGAAGTGGTGAGGTTCCATATCCGTGCACCCAAGCCTCAAGTTGAAGCGATCTTGCAGTCATTGCCGGAGTGAGCCTGGGTTGTTGACGGGTGCCGAAACCGAGGGCAAAGGCTTGAACTGTCCGATGTCTTATGTCCTATGCCACCTGGTCACGCATAGGACATAGGACATCGGACAAAGGCAGCGTCTCCGAAGCCCCCCTACACCGCCACCTCCTTCCCCTCGCCATCGAAGACGTGGAACTCGAGGTATCGGCTGGAACCCTGCGGCACCACCTTCACCCATTTCTTCCAGCGCCACCACCACTTGTGCTGGATGCTGGGCAGGCCCTTGGTGAAGTAGGAAGCGAGGAAGGGATGCACATGCAGGCTGATGCCGCTCATGTCCTTCTCTGAAAGCAGGTAGTTGAGGCCGTTCTCGATCTCGTCCACGATCAGCACGGGTGCACTCACCTCGCCCGTGCCGCCGCAGGTGGGGCAGGCTTCGCTGGTGTCGATCTCGGTGGCGGGGCGCACGCGCTGGCGCGTCATTTCGATCACGCCGAACTTGCTGGGAGGAAGCACGTTGTGCTTGGCCTTGTCGTCCTCCATGGCATCCTTGAGCACTTTGTGGAGCGTACGGCGGTTCTCCGGCTCGTAAATGTCGATGAAGTCCACGCAAATGATGCCGCCCATGTCGCGCAGGCGCAACAAGCGAGCGATCTCCTTGGCCGCTTCCACATTGATGGCCAGCGCGTTGGTTTCCTGGTCGTTGCGCCCCCCCTTGCGGCTGCCGCTGTTCACGTCGATGACGTGCATGGCCTCCGTCTTCTCAATGATGAGATAAGCGCCGCTGGGCAGCATCACCTGCCGACCAAAGGCCTGCTTGATCTGCTTGTTGATCCCGTAGTTGTCGAAGATGTCGAGCTTGCCCTTGTACTGCTTGACGATGTCCTTTTTTTCCGGGGCGGTGCGCGCCAGCGTGTCCTTCACTTCCTCGTACACCAGTTCATCATCCACGATGATGCTTGTGAAATCCTTGTTGAGCACGTCGCGCAGCACGGCGCTGGTGCGGTCGATCTCGCCGAGCACCTGCTTGGGCGGCATGGCATTGCGCAAGTTGCGGAACATCTCGTCCCAACGCTGGAGCAATGACTTCAGGTCGGCCTCCAGGTCCTCGCTGGCCTTGCCTTCGGCATTGGTGCGGATGATCACCCCGAAGTTCTTGGGGCGGATCTCCTGCATCAACGCCTTGAGCCGCTTGCGCTCCGTTTCATCGGTGAGGCGGCTGCTGATGCTGACCTTGTTGATGAAGGGCACCAGCACCATGTAGCGGCCGGCCAGGGTCACCTCCGCAGTGAGGCGCGGACCCTTGGTGCTGATGGGTTCCTTGGCGATCTGCACCAGGATGCTCTGGCTGGCGCTCAGCACATCGGCCAATTTGCCTTGCTTGTTGATGTCGGGTTCCGGCTTCCACCCTTCCAGCAAGGAGGTCTTCACGGTACCGGAAACAGCACCCTTGGCAAACTTGTAACTGTTGCGGTACTGCGGACCCAGGTCGTAATAATGCAGAAAGGCATCCTTCTCGTGCCCCACGTCCACAAAAGCCGCGTTGAGGCCGGGTGCCACTTTGCGCACCTTGGCCAAATAAATGTCGCCTACGGCGAAGCCGCGCTCGGTGCGTTCGCGGTGCAGCTCCATCAGGAGCTTGTCGCGCACAACGGCGATGGCTACTTCGCTCCCTTGGGAGCGGATGATCAGATCTACGCTCACGGGAAAAAGGGATAAGGTTGAACGCCTTGCGGCGCAATGTGCCCAAACGGCAGCCCGCGTCCCGCCTTCTGCGGAACGGGGCCTTGCCGGGCGTCAACGCCTACCGGTTCTTCTTCTTGTGCCGGTTCTTCCGCAAGCGCTTTTTCCGCTTGTGGGTCGACATCTTATGGCGTTTCCGTTTCTTACCGCAGGGCATGTGTGCTCAGTGTTTGTGCTTGTTCTTGATCTCCGCGATGAGCCGGTCCGCGCCTTTGGTCAGGGCGGTGTCGGTCACCAGGGTTTTGTATGTTTCCAGCATGGACAATGCTTGGTCGTTGCTGTCCAATGAATTGTACGCCTGGCCCAGGTAGGCGTATGCGTCGGGGTAGTTCTTCGGGTCCAGGGCGATGGTCCTGCGGAAGCGCTCCATGGCCTTGTCGTACTGGCCGGTCTGCCAGCTGAACAAGCCGAGATGGTATTGCGCCTCCACGTTGTCCGGCTCCTGGTCCGCGAGGTCCTTCAACTTCAGGATCACCTGCATGGGCGGGCCTCCGGCAGCCAGCTCATTGAGGATGGCCGACACTTTCGGGTTGGTGCTCGTCATCCCTTCCCGGGGTCCTTCGGCCTTGGGCGTGGAGCCGCTGTTGGGATCTTCGCTCACACGGGCTGAGGTGGCGTTCTTCTCCGCCTGGCCGGAGGGCGTGCGGGGCGCCAGCGCAAGGAGCACCACCACCACCACGGCGGCGGCGATCATCATCCAATGCTGGCGCTTCAAACCCATCAGGCGTTCTTCTTGCCGGCGTTCTTCACCTTGTCCACGAACACGTCCGCAGGCTTGAAGAAGGGGATGTTGTGTGCCGGAATGAGGATGGTGGTGTTGTTCTTCAGGATACGCCCGGTCTTCTGTGCACGGTGCTTCACCAAAAAACTGCCGAAGCCGCGCATGTGCACGTCCTCCCCGGCTTCCAGGCTGTTCTTCACCTGGTCCATGAATGCCTCCACGGTGTTGAGCACCACCTCGCGCTCAATGCCGGTTTTGCTGCTGATGGCTGCCACCAATTCTGCCTTCGTCATGTCCCGATCTTCGTTTTTTGGGGCTGCGAAGATAGTATTCATTTTCGATCCGCAACACATCTTTGTCGCTGGATGTCAAGCCGTTCATGGTTCAGCCGCCAACTGCTCCCTTGGTACCGGGAAAATCACCGCGCCCTCCCGTGGCGGGAAACCAAGGACCCGTACCGGATCTGGCTCAGCGAGGTGATCCTGCAGCAGACCCGCGTGGACCAAGGGCTGGGCTATTGGCTGCGCTTCACCGCGCGCTGGCCTTCGGTGGCCACACTGGCCAAAGCCAAGGAGGATGAGGTGCTGAAGATGTGGCAAGGCCTGGGCTATTACAGCCGGGCACGGAACCTGCTGGCAGCGGCGCGGCAGGTGATGCAGGAGCACGGCGGGCAATTCCCCGGGAACCACGCTGAATTGCTGCGCTTGAAAGGTGTGGGCGACTATACCGCATCGGCCATTACCTCCATCTGCTTCAACCAGCCGGAGGCCGTGGTGGACGGCAATGTGTACCGCGTGTTGGCGCGCTGCTTCGGCATCGCCACGCCCACGGACAGTACGGAAGGGCGCAAGCAGTTCAAGGCGCTGGCCACGGAACTGGTGGACCCGAAGCATCCCGGCGACCACAACCAAGCGGTGATGGAACTGGGGGCCACGGTGTGTGTGCCGCGCAATCCGAAGTGCCCCGAATGCCCGCTCCAGGCCCAATGCGCCGCCTCTGTGACGGGAAACACCGACGGGCTGCCGGTGAAGCAGGGAAAAACCAAGACACGGAACCGCTGGTTCAATTACTTGCACATCGACACAGGGAATGGTCTGTACTTGCAACAACGCGGCGCTGGTGACATCTGGCAGGGCCTCTTTGAACTGCCTTTGATCGAGAGCACGCGGCCGCTGAATGCGAGGCGCTTGGCAACCCTCCTGGAAAATAAGTTCGGAAAAGGCTGGCGCGTAGTGGCCGGACGGGAGCAACCGCGCCATGTGCTGAGCCACCAGGTGATCCATGCTGAGTTCTGGAAGGTTGTTCCGCCGCAAAACTTGGTCCCACCGAACAATTGGCACACCTTCAAACCCGCTGAAATGGGAAAGTTGGCTATTCCCCGGTTGATCGAACGATGGATGGCGGATGAACTGGGTCCGGCTTGGGTTCCTTGATCGGCGATCCGTGTGCTTTTCGCCGCAGATCATTGTATACTTCGGTTTCTTAAGCCCTGCCAAATGAGAAAACCACTGCTCCCCGTTGGTCGGCACATTTCCGTGATCAGCTTCGCCTTGTCGTTGGCCAACTCGTTCGCCCAAACAGTGAGCCTCGAAGCCAAGTGTGCATGTCCTGTTAAAGTAGCGCCATGGTTCTCATGGAATTGCGCCAATTCAACTTGGTCTGGATCTGCACCAGGGCCGTATTCATGCGGGAACTCCAGTATCGCCGTCAACACCAGAAAGAGCTTGTATACATTCGGGATTGATTGCAAGCTTCTTCCTTGACCTGCCCGATGGGAAGCAGGATACGCGACCGTTCTTTCTTTGCCTATGCTTGGTGGCGTGCCAACTGTTGCATGCGCAAGCCCGCAACACCAATTGGATCATTAGTAGCGGGGTGTGGCTCCATATCACACCGGACAATGTGGCTTCATTACCCATGGAGGATTCCCTCTGCGCGCGCAACGCTTCGATCAGCGACACTTCCGGTCAATTCCTCTTACTTGTGGACGACTTTGGTATCCGCAACGCATTCTTCAACACGATTGAAGGTGGCAGTGCCTCCGAGCTTGACTGGCAGGTCCCTGCTGGAAACTATTTAATCCTGCCCATTCCCGGCAATCCGGAACAGTACGCAGTGTTCATCAATGAACTGCCGCCAAGCAGGCGTGCAGGCATGGTACTGGTGGACCTGGCGGCGAATGCAGGGGCGGGTGCCATGGAGGGCGAAACCACCTGGTATATGGACCATACCACTGCAAAGATCACCGCCACCACTGATTCCACTGAAACGGGCTATTGGATCGTGCAGCACCAAGACGACAACGATGCATTCCTGGCCTTCCATCTTACTTCCTCTGGATTGCAGCCCACACCTGTAACCTCCCACATCGGCTCGGCCTATCTGCCGGATACCGGGCCGGTGGACAACATGGACCGGCGCGGCCAGATGAATTTCAACTTCCAAGGCGACATGCTTGGAGCGATAAAGCTCAGCACTTCATCCCCGGACACATGCAAGGTGGAACTCTTCACCTTCGATCGCAGTAGCGGGACGTTAGCGTTCTGGGCAGAGATCTTGGCCCGCGATTTCACCGGTGGCCTTACCCTGCCTGGCACCCCCAGCATATTGCAAGGGCTGGATTTTGACTCAACGGGCCAATATCTCTTTGTCGGTGTTGCGCTAGACCTGCCTACAAGCCCTCCACAGGTGTATGTGGTGCAATTCGATCTAGCGGCCACTTCCCCGGACAGCCTATGGAACCAAGAAGCCTCATGGAATGGATTTGGTGTTTATGAACCCGGTGACTACGACAGCCGATACGGAAATGCATTCACCATTGACCCTTATGGCTATCTGCTGGCCCATCCGTGGTATCCTCCATTTCCCGCCACCCAGTACCAAACCATCTACCGCGAGTTTCCTCCTGTAGTGGGCAGTAGCACGTCCGTTTCTTGGCAAGGTAAGATCATGGGCGGCCTACCCGCCCCCTGCAAGCGCTATGACACCCTTGATCCCCAAACCATCGGCTTTGCGGGATCATCGAAGCAGCAATTATTGGGCATTCATCCGAACCCATTCACGGACAAAGCCGTGCTTGTGTACCGCAGCAGCACCGTTCCCGAATCAGTTGTTTGGCGTGATGCATTGGGACGTGAAGCGCGAATTGACGAAGTAAAGAAACAGGGGAAAGCCTGCATCCTTGAACGGGGAGACCTGCGGGGCGGATCGTATTTCGTTGAAGTACGTGGCAAACAGGGTCCCATCGGCGTGGTGAAAGTGGTATGTGAGTGAGTGATTGGTTGATGTCGTCGGCATCACCGAATTGGATACGGTATGCCTCAGCAATCCGAACCCTACTTTGGTCCGCATGATCCGCGCCTGTTGCCTTTTGACCTTGCTCACACCGATGCTGCTCCACGGCCAATCGCTTCCACTGATGCCGTGGCCCGCATCGGTGGAAATGCACGGTGGCCGCCTCGCTTTCGCCGCACCATTGCGGCCCGTGGTGGATGGTCCCGTTGGCACGCGTGTACCAAGCGCCGTGGCCCGCTGGTCGGCGCGGTTGGCCGACCAGGCAGGGCCTGAAACTGCCGCTGAGAGCCGTGGCGGAACACCGTTGCACCTTCGGTTTTCCGCCGTGGGCAACTTGCAAGACCCCGCCGTGGACGGCAGCTACACGCTGGCGATTGACAGCAACGGCATCACCATCCAGGCTCCAACGGACATCGGTGTGCTGCATGCGCTGGCCACGTTGTACCAATGCCTGCAAAAGGATACGGCAGGCTGGGGCTTCCCGGCGTTGCGCATCACGGACAAGCCCCGCTTCGTCTGGCGCGGCCTGCTGATCGACCCCTGCCGCCACTTCATGCCGCGTGATGTGATTCTCCGCGAACTGGACGGCATGGAACTCGTGAAGATGAACGTGCTGCACCTGCACCTCACCGAAGACCAGGGCTTCCGGATCGAAAGCAAGCTGTTTCCGGAATTGCATGAAAAAGGCAGCGAAGGCGACTTCCTCAGCCAGGACGATATCCACAAGATCATCGAGCAGGCCGACCTGCGCGGCATCTGCGTGGTGCCCGAATTCGACCTGCCCGGCCATGCCACAAGCTGGTTCTGCAGCCACCCTGAACTGGCCAGTGCGCCGGGGCCGTACACCGTCGAGACGCGCTTCGGGGTGTTCGGCCCCACGTTCAACCCCGCCAACGAAGCCACCTACGCCTTCCTGGACCGCTTCCTCGGCGAAATGGCCGCACTCTTCCCCGACCCCTGCCTGCACATTGGCGGGGACGAGAACAACGGCAAGCAGTGGGATGCCAACCCCGCGATCCAAGCGTTCATGAAGAAGAACGGCTTGCCGGACAACCACGCGCTGCAAGCGTACTTCAACCAACGGATGTACACCATGCTGAAAAGGCACGGCAAGCGCATGATCGGCTGGGACGAGATCGGCGATGCACCGGGCGGTGCGCAAGCACTTCCACAGGACATCACCATCCAGAGCTGGCGCGGCAAGGACGGACTGGTGCAGGCTGCGCGCACCGGCCGGGACGCCCTCCTCAGCAATGGATGGTACATCGACCTTTGCCAAAGCACGGCGTACCACTACCTCAACGACCCGCTGCCACCGGACAGCCCGCTGAATGTGGAAGAACGCACGCACGTGCTCGGCGGCGAAGCCACCATGTGGGCGGAACTAGTGGATGCACGCAATGTGGACACCCGCATCTGGCCGCGCACCGCCGCCATCGCGGAACGGTTGTGGAGCGCCGATACCGTGAACGGCGTGGAGGACATGTACCGCCGTTTGGATGCCGTCTCCGCGCAGCTCGATGCCATCGGACTCCGGCACAAAAGCGCACAGGAGGAATTGTTGCGGTTGATCACTGGAAGCGGGGACATCAGCGCCTTGAAGCAGTTGGTGGGCGTGCTGGAACCCGTGCCCGGATACAAACGCCACCAGCTTGCCCTGCACACCACGCACACCCCGCTCACCGGGCTCGCCGACGCTGCCGTACCGGACCCGGCCATGGCGAGGCGCTTCACGCATTTGATCGACCGGGTGATCCAGTTCAAGGACACCGCCGATGCCGCTGCCCTCCGCATGTTGGCCGGAGCCTCCTACTCCAACGTGCCCTGTTGCGCAGAAGTGGCCAGCGCACGAGCCACGCTGGAGCAATGCGCGCTGGAGGCCGTTACCGCCTTGACCGGTTGGGCACCATTGCAACCCGATGCCTGCAATCGCTTCAAGCAAGCCTTGGAAGCCGCCCAAGGCCCTTTCCAGGAATGCCGCTTCGCGGACTTTGATGCGTTTCAACGGCTTTACAAAGCAGCCTGCCCATCGTTCAAGTGAGCATTGATGGCCTTCCCCGGAGAGCGTATCGCCAGGCCTCCGGCTCCACCCAGGCTAGTCTCCCTATTCGACGAGCGGATAAACATGCACCGGCCTGAGCATTGGCGGTCCGTCACTCCACAGCATGCACCGCATGCAAGGAGCAGAACGCCCATCATGGAACAGGTGCAATGGGCATTCCCCGACCGTCCGCGCGCCGATCGCTATCTTCGCTGTCCCAACACTACCCTTCCCAACACCTGCGCCGGGTTACGGCGTGCAAAGCATGAGCGGCGTGAACAAAGTGATCCTCGTTGGCAACCTCGGTGCCGACCCTGAAGTGCGGCACCTCGAAAACGGCATCACCGTGGCCAACTTCAACCTGGCCACCAGCGAAACCTTCAAGGACCGCCAAACCGGCGAGCGCCGCGAACAGACGGAGTGGCACCGCGTGGTGGTGTGGCGCGGCTTGGCCGAAGTGGTTGAGAAGTATGTGAAGAAGGGCAGCAAAGTGTACGTGGAGGGCAAGCTGCGCACCCGGAAATGGGAGAAGGACGGCATTGAGCGCTACTCAACGGAGATCCAGGCCGACAACTTGACCATGCTGGACCGGCCCAGCTCCGGTGATGGAGGCGCACAAGCCCCCGCACCGCGGCAACAAGCACCAGCTCCACAGCCTACCGCCGTCATGGAGCCACCGATCGGTGAAGGCGAGGACGACCTTCCATTCTGAGCTTTGGGACGGAAGGGCCGACATTGCAGCCGCGTGGGCGATCTGGTGAAACCGCCTGAATTTGCCCTGCCCTGATGGGAACCGTGGAACCCGCGACCATCGCGGCGCTCATTGGCATTGCGGTGCTGCTGGTGGTTTCCGCTTTCACCTCGGCCAGTGAGGTGGCCCTCTTTTCGTTGAGCGCAACGCACCTGCGAGACCTGCAGGAACGCGGCGGAGCGCCAGGCTCCAAAGTTCTTGAGCTGCTCTCCAAGCCCCGCCGCCTGCTGGCCACCATTCTGGTCACGAACAATTTCGCCAACGTGGGCATCACCGTGCTCTCCACCATCGCCATCACCGGATTGTTCGACCTGGCCGCAATGACCGAAAAGGTCGCGTTCATCATCCAAGTGGTCGCCGTCACCACCGTCATCCTCCTGCTGGGCGAAGTGCTGCCCAAGGTGTACGCCACCAGCCATCCGATGCGCGTGGCACAGACCTTCGGCGCACCGTTGCTCGCCCTGCGCTTTTTCTGGGCACCCGTCACCAAGCTGCTCATCAGCTCCACCTCGGTCATCGAGAAGCGCTTCAAGAAACGCGCGGCCAACGTGGATGCCGACACCCTCGGCAGGGCCTTGGAACTGACCAATGACGCCAGCACCACCGCTGAAGAACAGCGCATCCTGAAGGGGATCGTGAAGTTCGGCAACATCGAGGCGCGACAGATCATGCGGGCGCGGACGGAAATGACCGCCTTCAGCAAGGACATCAGCTTCAAGGAGCTCCTGGACGCCATTGTGAACAGCGGATTTTCGCGTGTCCCTGTGTACGAGGATACCGCCGACCACGTCGTCGGCGTCTTGTACATCAAGGATGTGCTGCCGCACATCGAAGAACACGACTTCGCTTGGAACAGCCTGCTGCGCCCGGCGTATTTCGTGCCGGAAACCAAAAAGCTGGACGAATTGCTCAAGGAGTTCCAGAACAAGCACGTTCACCTGGCCATCGTGGTGGACGAGTACGGGGGCACTAGCGGCATCATCACCCTGGAGGACGTGATCGAGGAGATCGTGGGCGAGATCACGGATGAATACGATGAGGAGGACCTGATCTACAGCAAGCTGGACGAGCATACGTACGTGTTCGAGGGGCGCGCACCGCTCAACGACCTGTACCGCGTGCTGGCCATCGACGGCAAGCTTTTCGAGGACCACAAGGGCGAAAGCGAAACGCTGGGGGGCTTCGTGCAGGAGCTCACCGGGCGCATCCCGCAGAAGGGCGAGCGCATTTCCCTCCACAATTTCGACTTCACCGTGGAAAGCGCCGACAACAAGCGCATCCGCCGCGTGAAGGTCCATTTCCGCAATGAAGGAGCCTAGGCAGTGCGCGATCCCCTGCTTGGCAGAAGGCAAAAGGCAGCTGGTTGCACGGCATCTTCGCGCACTGCTGCCCACGGGCTGCTTCCTGCTGCTCCTCACCAGCTGCGCCAACGACCCCGTGCCCAAGCCCCGCGGCTATTTCCGCATCGACCTGCCAGCGGAGAGCACGGCATCATTCAGGGGCCATTGCCCCTTTTCCGCCGAGGTGCCGGTGTACGCCCGCATGGTAAAGGGCGTTGGGGCCGGTGAGGCGAACAGTTCCACCTGCTGGACGGACATGGTGTTCCCCGGCCAGCGTGGCGCGGTACACATGACGTGGCGGCAAATCCGGGGGGACCTGCCGGAATTGATCCATGATGCCCATGAGTTCAAGGCCAAGCATGAGGTGCTCGCCACCCGCATCCGTACCGAAGAGATCCGGAGGGACAGCGCACGCGTCTTCGGGACGCTCTTTGCCGTGGACGGCAACGTGGCCAGCCCGATGGTGTTCTACCTTACCGACAGCACGTCCAACTTTCTCTATGGTGCGCTCTATTTCGATGTGCGCCCCAATGCGGACTCATTGGCCCCGGTGACCGACCGCATCCGCAAGGACATCTCCCGCTTCGCGCACACCCTGCGCTGGCAGGATGCGCCCGGTGCGGTGCAGCACATTGAGCAGCGTGGCAAGCAGCAGTAGTGCACCAAGCTGGTGCAGGATGCCCAAGGGCAGCCAAACCTGCGTCACCAAGGTGAGCACGCCCAGGGTGAACTGCAGCATCACCGCGAAGAAAAGCAGCCTGTCGCCGCCCTTCAAGGCCATGTTACGCCGGTTGGAGTAGCCGAACCAGGTGATCGCGGCGAAGACCACCCAGGCGAAGTTGCGGTGGATGAACTGCACGCCGTCCTTGTGGTCCGTGAAATCCTTCCAAAGGCTATTGAAGGCCGTGACGTTCTCCGGCATGAACTCGCCGTTCATCAGCGGCCAGGTGTTGTAGATCCGGCCAGCGTCCAGGCCTGCGGTGAATGCGCCGTATACGATCTGCAGCAACACCAGCACCAGGATCCACCGCGACCATTTGGCGGCGGAAGTGCCATCCCCCCTGAACGCGCGGCGCTCCCGGTTGATGTCGAACACCGTCCACAGCACAATGCAGAACACGGTGAATGCGGCACAGAGGTGGATGGCCAGGCGGTAATGGCTCACATCGGGATCGTCCTCCAGGCCACTGGCCACCATGAACCAGCCCAGCGCTCCGACCAGCCCGCCGCCGATGAGGATGGTGATGCCGCGCTTCATCAGCCAGCCCTTCAACAGGCCCTTGCGCCAGAACCACAGGAAGGGCACAATGAAGACCAGGCCCATGAGCCGGCCCCAGTTGCGGTGCAGGAACTCCCAGAAGTAGATGCCCTTGAAGTCGCCCAGCGTCATGTGCTGGTTCACCAGGGTGTACTCCGGGATCTGCTTGTACTTGTCAAAGGCCTCCTGCCACTGGGCTTCGTTCAGCGGCGGCACGGCCCCGATGATCGGCTTCCATTCGGTGATGCTGAGGCCGCTGCCGGTGAGCCGGGTGATGCCGCCGATGGCCACCATGCAGGCGATCATGATGCAACCCAGGATGAGCCAGTTCACCACTGGCCGCAGCGCACTTGCGTTGGACATGAGGCGCGAAAGTACGGGGACGAGGTTGTCCATTGTTGATTGCCCGCCTTTCATCCCGTTAGCACCTGAACCAGGCCTGACCTGTTTGATGCCGCAGCGGTGCCAGGTATGGCCGTACGCGGGCGCGGCATTCCCACTGCACCCTAGTACCACGAAATGGAATGCTCATTATATTGAGCCTGCCCGAAATGCCCGACGGCCCGAACTTCGAAAGGGGCCATGTTGACCTGGCAAGGGGCTTCGGCCCAGCGCAGCCCTGCGCCGCCTGGCTTTTACTTAGATGGCCGCCACCTATTGAACGCCGGATCAATAGTCCTGACCACGCACTAAATTCGTAATCCATACCTGCATGCACATGAAATCCCATTGCCCCCCCTTGTGTGCGTTTACCGTCGCAACTTGCCTATTGATATCCTTCACCACCTCCGCACAACAAGTGGTGGAGGTTGCCACCGATTTCTCCTGCCCCGGCTTGGTGGTGGAGCTGAACTCCATTGCGGGAAGCTGCCTATCTCTGCCAAGCACTGCACCGGCAATTTACCCGTTGGACTATGCAAATCCCGTTCACTACACAATAACTGCAGGTCAACAGCTGTATAGCTTCGATTTCAAGTTGAACGTTGCGTCCTTCTTTTCGTGGACATGCGGCACTGTTTTTCCACAACCGCTGGACGAGACCAGCCCCTCGCTGAACTGTGATGGCCAATCAGTCCGCGTCAATGTACAGGGCGGTCCATCTTCGCCATCCGGCCATGTGTTCAGGTGTACGACAATTCCATGACCATGCGCACGCTTCTCAATCTCGGTGGCATCATGGCCCTGCTTGCCCTTCAAATCGTTGCTCATACCGCCTCTGCCCAGAAGCGCAATTTCAATTGGATCTTCGGCAGTGGCGTTTGGCTGCAGTTCTCGGTGGACACCATGGTCTTTGTTCCCATGCAGGACACGGTATCCAACAGAAATGCCTGCATCAGCGATACCGCAGGCCAATTTGTCCTGCTCGCGGACGACTTCGGCATACGCAACGCACTATTTCAACCGGTGGAAGGAGGCAGCACGCAGGAGCTGGGCTGGAACGTGCCCGTCGGCAACTACTTGATCCTGCCGATGCCCGGCCATCCAGCAATTTATGCGGTGCTCGTGAATGAGCTTCCGCCATCGTCCAGGGCAGGGTACGTGCTGGTGAACATGGCCGCCAACAACGGGGCGGGGGCGGTAATGGGCGGCACCACCTGGTACATGGAAAACACCACGGCCAAACTGGCCGCCACCACGGACGCATCCGATACCGCCTATTGGGTTGTGCAACACCAGTCCCCGGGAGATGCATTCCAAGCGTTCAGGCTGACCGGCAGCGGCATGGCCAACGTGCCTGTTGTTTCCCATGCGGGGTCCAGCTTTATGCCCGGGCCGGGCCCATTCCCTGATCTGGACCTGCACGGGCAAATGAATTTCAACCCGCAAGGCAACACGCTCGCCATGGTGATGAACGGCCCTTCCTTCGACACCAGCAAGGTGGAGGTCTTTCATTTCGACAGGACCTCGGGCCAAGTCTCTTTTCGAGCCACCATCCGCCCCAAGGAGCACAGAGGAATGTACGCTGCGCACGCCACCGTTCAAGGTGGCGTGGATTTTGACCTCTCCGGCAGGTATCTGCTGGTGCCGGAAATAAATGAAACGCACAGTTCTTATCTCCCTGTTGCCTATGACCTCTTCGACGTCCCGGACAGCATTTCGATCCTGGGGAACACCATCACTGGTTTCTTTGGTCAAATATCGTACGGTTTCGATGATACTTACGGGCTGTATTTTTCGACTGCCCCGGAAGGATATCAAGCCATCCTGGCCGGGGAATCCGGTCCCTCGCCAAACGGATACCTGGTACGCCGCATTTGCAGCCTGCCAGGGGTAGGCATCCCCCTCCCCTATGTACAAGCGATTATGACCATCGTGCTGCCCGGCTACGACAATAACTATATGGCCCATACGCAGTTTCTACCGCCCATGCCCGTTATCGGTGGCCTGCCAGCCCCCTGCAAACGATACCACTTGGGCGACGGGGATGTGGGCATCGGGGAGGCCCGGCCTGCTGCGCTCATGGGCATCTATCCCAACCCCATGGTGGACAATGCGGTGCTGGTGTTCAACGGGCCGGTCAAGCCCGAAACCTTGATCTGGCGGGATTCCCTGGGGCGGGTGGTAAGGCAGACAGCGGTCGGGCGTGCTGGATCTTCCTTCCTGCTTGAACGGGGCAATTTGCCCACCGGCCTGTATTTCGTGGAGGTGCTTGGCCAGCAGGGGAGTGCAGGCCAGGTAAAAGTGATCTGCCGCTAAGGGACGGCACTAAAGCTCTGTGCCCCCCACCTCACCTGCCCGTTTGCCACAATGCCCAATGCCTTGCCGGTGAAGCGGTGCCCGATGAAGGGCGTGTTTCGCGATCGGCTCACAATATCCTTCTCCGTGAACATCCATTGGTGTTCCGGCGCGAAGAGGGTGATCTCCGCCATTTCTCCTTCCACAAGATGCGGCACTTCCAGCCCAAGAATGGCGCGGGGGCCATGGCAGAAGCGTTCCACGATGCGGCGCACGGTCATGCGTGATTTCAGCGCGGTGTTGGCCACGGCATACGCGGTCTCCAAACCGATGATGCCAAAGGCGGCCTGCCCGAACTCGAGCTGCTTGTGCTCCACGTCCTCGGGCCGGTGGTCGCTGGCAATGCTGTCGATGGTGCCGTCCTTCACGCCTTCGCGCAATGCCTCAATGTGTTCCGGGCCGCGGAACGGCGGCATCACTTTGTAATGGCTGTCGAAGCCGCGCAGCACGCCGTCGTCCAGCAGCAGGTGGTGGGCACAGACGCTGGCGGTGACCTTCAACTTCTTCGCCTTGGCCTGGCGCAGCAGTTCCACGCCTTCGGCCGTGCTCACCGCATCCACATGCAAGCGGGAACCGGTGTATTCCAGCAATTGAAGATCGCGTGCCAAGCGGATGGGTTCGGCCATGGCCGGCATGCCCTGCAGCCCCAAACGCGTGCTCATCGCGCCCTCGTGCATCTGTCCTCGTGCCGTGAGGTCGGGGTCCTGCGGCATGGCCATCACCAGGCCGCCGAAGTTTTTGGCGTATTGCAGCGCCAGCAGCATCAGGCGCGTGTTGTGCGTTGGCCGCAGATCGTCGGTAAAGCCCACGGCACCGGCCTGCTGCATGTCGTACATCTCCGCGAGCTGCTCCCCTTTTCCGCCTTTGGTGACCGTGCCCAGCGGCAGCACGCGCACGGCGTGTCCCTGGCCTTTGCGCAGCAGGTACTCCACGGAGGCTCGCTGGTCCACCGGTGGATGTGTGCCCGGCAAAGTGGCCACGGCGGTGAAGCCACCGGCAGCGGCGGCATCAAGCCCGCTCAGCAGGTCTTCCTTGTATTCCTCGCCGGGATCGCGAAAATGTGCGCGCAGGTCCACCCATCCGGGCGATGCGTGTAGGCCCTCCCCGGCGATCACTTCCGCATTGCCCTTTGGCAGCTTCTTTCCCGCTTTTGCCAAGCGGCCACCCACGAGGTGGAGGGCCAGCACTTCCTCGTGCAACGGCCCTCCCGGATCCACCACTTGTACGTCGCGCAGCAGCAGTTCTTTCATCGCAGGGTTCGGATCAGGAGGATCTCCAGCACCAAAAATACCAGCGCGGCCAGGATGAACCATTTCCACAGCTTGGTCCCTTGTTCCAAGTTCTTCAGGACCGGTGTGAGTTCGTTCCCCGTTTTCTCCAGCACGGTGATGGTGGTGATGCCGCGCTTGGCCAGCGCCTCTTTCAATTGGTCTGGCGTGTAGGCGCTGAGGTCGCCTTCCTTGCGCGGCAGGTCCAGGGCCAGCACGGCCACCGGATCGTCGTTGGCCGTAACCGCGTAGGGACCGGGAGTGAGGCTTTCATCGTGCAGCACCAGTGAAATGCCCGCCACGGTCCGCCGTACTTCCGGAATGATGTCCGTGCCGCCCGGGCCTTTCAGATGCGGCGCTGCATCGCCTTCCAGGTCCACGCCTTCCAACGGGATCACGGCCTCCTCGCCGATGATGTGGTACAGTGCGCCCATGGGACGGGCCAACTCGGCCATGCGCAACAAGGATGTGACAAACAGCGCGTGGCGGCTGAAGGTGCCTCCCGCCTCGCCCAATGGTGATGCGCAGAGGTACACAGTGCCCCGGTCCACGGGCGTGGAGCTGAGGAAGGCGGCTCCGCTTTTCAGGCGCAGCAGCACATTGGCCGCAGGGGAAGGATTGATCGCATACCGCGTCCGTACCAGCGGAAGGTCCACATTGGCGGGCATGGTGCTGAAAACGTCCCGGTAGAACGGTGCTTGAAGGTCGATGCGTTCCACCTTCACCCCCGTGGTGTCTTTCGCGCCCATGGAGGCCCCGAAGCGCGCCAGCAACTGGCCGTATGAAGCAACATCCCCGTCCGCCGCCGGAAAGACCGCCAAGCTGCCGCCGCTTTTCACAAATTCATCCAAGGCCCCGGCAAGGCCGCTGGGCACTTCGGGCAGCGCGTTGAGCACCACCAGGTCCTGCTTCGCCAAGGAAGCCAGGTCGATCTGCCGGTAGGGCTGCACGCCGAACGCATGGATGCTGTCGCCGCTGAACACCGCGGCGATATCCTTGTCGCTTTCGGTATCGCCGCCGCTCACCAACAGCACGCGCAGCTTCTCCGAAGTGCGGTAGGCGATGTGGAATACGTTGTCGAAGGTGATGGGCCGGTCCACGATGGAAACCTCCCCGCGATGCACGCCGATGGCGTCGTTGGTGAAGCTGAGCACGGTGTCCACCACGGCATTGGGCGCCGCATTGAAGGTGGCCATGGCGCGCTGCCGCCCGTCAATGGTGAGCTTCAGCGGCACATTGTGCATTTCCTGGTTGCCGTGGTTCAGCACGCGCACATGGAGTTTTTCCAATTGGTTGAGGCGCCGCACCGGGCTGTCAAACCAGACTGAATCAACGGCTAAGTTGTTTGTGTTGGCGGCCTCTAACGGTACTATCACCGTGTGAACGGCGCTGTCGTTTTTCCATTGGTCCACGTCGGTCACGTAGCGTTGCAGGTCGGTGAAGAGAAAGGCTTGCTTCACCGGGGCATCACTGTGAACCAGCGCTTCATGCTGGCGCTCCATCACTTGGGAAAGCGGACGGGAATACGGGCCCACCTCCACTTGGCCGGCGGCAGCCAGTGCCTCATCGCGGCCAAGCAGCATCTGCTGGCGGCCTTCAAAGCGGTTGGTGAGCACTTGGAAACGGTCGGTGGGTTTGTAGGCCATCACCACATCCTGCGCATCGGTGCGTGCCTGGTCCAGCAGGCGGCCTGCGGCATTCTGCCCGTCCATGCTCCAGCTGTCGTCCAAGTACAGGCCCACGGCGCGTTGGCCCGCCACCACAGTACCGCTGGCATCCTTGAGGGTGGGCTGTGCAAAGGCCAGCACAATGCAAGCCAAGGCGAAAAGCCGCGCCAGCAGCACCAGCCAGTGGCGCACTTTTTTGCGCGACCGAGTTTGCTGCGTCACCTCCTGCAGGAACTGCACATTGGGAAAATCAATGCGCTTGAAGCGCCGAAGCTGGAAGAGATGGATGATCACCGGGATGGCCAGGGCGGTGAGTGCCCAGAGGAAATTCGGGTAGAGGAAGGCCATGTGGGGCGCAAAGGTGGGGATTGTTCGGGGTTTTAGGGCGCGGTTGCCAGTTGTCCGTTGTCAGGCGTTCCGCGACCAACGATTGCCCGTTTGGGTGAACAACTCTGACCACAAGAACCACCCTACGAAACGCTTTTGAACCAGATGGTGATAGACTTCCCAAAAAAGCTACATTCGTTTAGCCCAAGCACATAGCCCATGCGCCGCAACCTCCTCCTCGCCGTCGCCTGCACCCTTACAGTTGCGGCAGCCGCCCAGCCCACTTGGCACTTCCCCATCTGCTTTGAGGACGGCACCGGGGCGCGGGATACCATCTGGCTGGTCTATGATACTACGGCGACCACAGGCTGGGACACACCACAAGTCGATTACTCGTTGGGGGAAGGACGTGTGGATATGGACCCGTCTGTGTTCAATGTTTGGGTATGGAATTGGGACAACGACTCCACCAAGACCGTGGCATTCCCCTACACGGAGTTCCCCTACCACAATGCCACCGTGTATGCATTCAATTACCAATACCCGGTGACCATCCGCTGGGATTTGACCATAGGGGCCGAACCATTTTTACCTCAGGATGGAGGCCCCATTGACTGGGGCATGATCTACAATGATTATTTTTACTACAACAACAATTGTGGCGGACCTCCTTGTGGCGTGTTTGATATGTCATTTGTTGATAGCGTGGTCGTTGAGGATGCCTATCCGGCCGAAGTATTCCCGGCAGATTTCACATTAGGGCACAACCTCCAATTGGGAATAGCCATGTCTCAAGACAAATCGGAAATCAATGTATGGCCCAACCCGGCCCGTAACCTGATCCGTGTGTCAGGGCTTGATGATAGAACCACCAAGGCAGTGATCAGCGACCCATTGGGCCGGAGATTACAAACGGGTGTGCTAACACCAGCGAACAACACCCTCCATCTCGATAATCTCCCGGAAGGAACTTACCTGCTCAACCTGACAAATCCCAAAGGCAATGAACATTTCAAATTCATCAAAGCGCGTTAGCCTTGCCTTGTCCGCATGCCTGGTGATAGCCTGCGCAATGGCCCAGGAGTGTGAATTTCAGGACCCGCCCACGCCGCCCGCCCTTCTTGGCGGTGGTGGCGGAGGAGGGCAGCGCGAAAGCCAGAACGGATGGTCCATGGCGCCTCATGGAATGGTACGAGTACTGCTGATCTTTGCGGAGGTGAATTATACCGGCACGGTGGCCGACCCTACCGGCCCCACCGGCACCCTAGGATGGCCCGCACACCAACTGCCTACCTGGGCGAACAACGCCAACTCAGCCTTAAACCTCTTCGACCACACGACGCCACAAGGGGCACAGTTTACACAGTATTATCAACAGGCTTCTTCCGGCGACTTCACCGTCTTGGGTGATTATTTGGTTGCCCCTGGGAGCAACCCGCTATTTCAAGTGAACAGCACTACGGGTACAGTGACCGAGTCGGATGCCTTCAATGCCGTGAACTTGGCACTGGGCACAACCATCTCCACCGGTCATTTGTACACCAGCATCGATGACTTTGACCGCTGGACAATTGGAAACCAGTATGACCCCATCACAGGACCCGGATTTCCGAAGGTCAACCCCAGCACGGAAAACCCGCGCAAGTTCGACCACGTGATGATCATTTGGCGAAACAGCATGGGTAACAATGGCACGGGGTTCGCGATTCCTTTTCCGTCTCCATCAACCACCCTCCTTGGCCGTGGGATGAACTCATATAGCATGTTCGGTGCATACAACTCCATGCCGCTGAACATCGCCCGCCATGAATTCGGGCATCTTCTGTACGGTGGCAACAACTTCCATACCGGCGGAGGCGGATGGCCGGAGAACGTTAACAATGGTGTTTGGACTAACAACTACGGCCAATACTGGATCGCCCAGTCCAGCGGCTGGAGCAACATGGGGCTGTACGGTTGCTCGCTTCTTTCCTGGAACGCATGGGACCGCCAACGCATGGGTTGGAAGGCCAATGACCAGACCTTTGAAATTTCAGCGCGCAAACCCGACATGACCGAAGATAATGGAGATCTGGATGCTTCTGTTCCAGCAGATGCAGGCACGTACATCCTCCGCGACTTCGTCTCCTCAGGTGATGCCATTCGCATCAAGCTGCCCTTCAGCAACCCCAACAATGAGTACCCTGAGTTCCTATGGGTGGAAAACCACCAAGGGACCAGCCAGAATACGAGCCCCTACGACAAATGGCAATACGAGGGCCAGAGTTGCATCCAAGGCATGATACCCGGCTTGCAGATGTACGTGCAGATTGACAAGGAGGCGCGGCAAAACCCGGATTACAATGTGCTCTATGGCGGGCCCGGCGATTACTTGCGCCCCTTGGATGCGAACGGCCATTTCGACGACATCGTTTACTCATCAACCGATAACGCGACATGCGTTTGTTGGATGTGCCCACGTAGGCCCTACCTGCGTAACCAGCCAAATCCCCTAACTGGTGTTGCCGATCGGCACGGCGAAAGTTTGGACATCAATGGCAATGGAGCACTGATCCACTCTGATGTAGTGGACCACTGGATCGAGGACCAGAATGGAACAAACGTGAACGAGCTATTCAACTTGGGCCATGCCCGGCAGGTGTTCACCGCGAACGCTAAAGTGGGCATTGGGACAAACCCAAGCTCGGCGACCAAGATGAACAGCGTGGGGTTCGATGTAAACCGGCCTGGAACGAAAAACCTTCTCCGCATCTACCTCAACGGGGTTTCCGTGGAGATGACCGCACAGCACACCGACGGCTCCATTGAGGTGGAAGTGCGCTTTGACGATGTGGACGTGACCAACGATGCCCGCTGGTGCGCGGACGAAATCCAACTGAACCCCGTGGCCACCAGTACGGGTTACTCGCTGAACGTTACTGCCGGCAACACCATCACCTTGGACCGCGGCACAACGGCCACGCGGCGCAGCAGCCCCGAAACGTACAACGGCCAGCAGGTCTTCACCAGCGCCACGCTGATGCGCTGCCCGGCCACCACCTGGCTGAACTTGGCGCCCGGCAGCGGTTTTACAGTGGACAACGGCAGCACGTTGAGGCTGGAAAGCGGCAGCCGCATGGACGTGGGCAACGGGGCCGTACTGCGCGTAAAGCGCGGCGGCAAACTGGAACTGATGGGCGGCTCGGTGCTGAACGTGCTGCCCGGCGGGCAGGTGATCATTGAGGAGGACGTGGTGAACGGCAACGACGGGCACCTGCTCTTCTACCCAAACGCCCGCATCAACATGGAAGCCTCCAACTCCGTGCTGGAGTTTGCGGGGGTGTTGGACATCCAGCCCAATGCCACCTTCACGCCCTGCCGCAGTGGCGACATCAACACCACTTACGGGCTGGTCAAATTCACCAATACCGACCCCACAAGCTACAACGTGGTGGCCGGGGCCAACAGCCGCTTCATTTTACGCAGCACCAGCAGCAGCAACCGCATTCTGCATGTGGAACAGGAAAGCTTGTACGGACCGTCCGCCCTGGTGGAGTTCAGCCTGCTCTCGGCCAAGGCCACTTTGGCCAATAATGCCCGCATAGTGCCGCCGGTGACCAACACGGCCACGGTGAAATTCGTGAATGCCGCCGTGACCAGCTCCACCGGTATGCGGAACACCCACCGGGGCGTGCGGCTCAACGGCCAAGCACTGTTGACGCTGAACAACAGCAGTTTCAGCAAGGGCACCTACGGGGCGTACAGTTACAACACCACTCTCGGGAACGCTCCCAATCCGGTGAATTGCAGCTTTGAGGACTGCAACACCGGCCTGTACAACTACGACAAGGGGATCAACGCAGGGGACTGTCATTTCGACAAAAACGATGCTGGTCTGGTCTGTTTGCAGATGTCCATCACCTCCTTCCTCACCAATTGCACGGCCAAGTTCAATTCGGGCACCGGTGTCAGTTACCAGGGATCCTCCACCCTCCATGTGGAGAACCCGGCCTTTGACAAGAATGCAATCGGGTTGGAAGTGATCGGGGCCACGGCGTT
>CALMYC010000225.1 GCA_937873385.1 uncultured Flavobacteriales bacterium
GGACCATCCCGGACACGGCATGGATCGATCTTCGTCCCTCCTCCCCTGTTCCGGCGGGCGCTTGCCTCACCATGGCCCATGCCACCATCAAGCGCCGGGGCGGAAAGGGCACGTATGGCGACTACTGCGGCGGATTTGAGGTGTCCTTGAAGAACTTCCAGGACCTCGCCACCATGGATGATCTGATCTACCGGGAGAAATTGGGGCCTGGCCTGCGGACCGTCACCGTGCGGGAGAAATTCCCGGAGATCTTCTCCTGGCTGGAACTGCTGGACACCAATGTGATCGTCGTGATCGTGCTGATGGTGGTGGTGGCCATCATCAACATGACCTCGGCACTGCTGATCATCATCCTGGAGCGGACGCGAATGATCGGTGTGCTGAAGGCGCTCGGCACGCGAAACGGAAGCATACGCCGGATCTTCCTGATCGACGCGGCGTACATCATGGGCATCGGGATCCTCCTGGGCGATGTGTTGGGGATCGGGCTTGCCCTGGTGCAGAAACAATATGGGCTGGTGCGCCTGCCCATTGAGAGCTACTACGTGGACAACGTGCCGGTGGACCTATCGCTCGGGCCGATCCTCGCGCTGAACATCGGCGTGCTGGCGGTGTGCGTGCTGGCGTTGGTGCTGCCGAGCATGTACGTGTCGCGGATCGCCCCGGCGAAGGCGATCCGGTTCGAGTAGGGGTGGATCATGATCCGCCGCTACCGAACCTACCTTCGCGGCGCATGAAGATCCACGAGAACATCCTTTCCACCGTAGGCAACACGCCCTTGGTCAAGTTGAACCGCATGACGGCCGACCTGCCCTGCACCGTATTGGCGAAGGTGGAAACCTTCAACCCGGGCAACAGCATCAAGGACCGGATGGCGCTGAAGATGATCGCGGACGCGGAAAAGAGCGGTTTGTTGAAGCCCGGCGGCACCATCATCGAGGGCACCAGCGGCAACACCGGCATGGGCTTGGCGATGGCGGCGATCATCAAGGGCTACAAGTGCATTTTCACCACCACCGACAAACAGAGCAAGGAGAAAGTGGACGCCCTGCGCGCCTTCGGGGCCGAGGTGATCGTTTGCCCCACGAACGTGGAACCGGAAGATCCCCGCTCCTACTATTCGGTGAGCTCGCGCCTGGAGAAGGAAACGCCCAACGCGTGGAAGCCCAACCAGTACGACAACCTGAGCAACAGCCAAGCGCACTATGAGAGCACGGGCCCGGAGATCTGGGATCAAACCGACGGAAAGGTGACGCACCTGCTGGTGGGTGTGGGCACTGGGGGCACCATCACCGGCACCGGCCGGTATTTGAAGGAAAAGAACCCGGCCGTGCAAGTGTGGGGGATCGACACCTATGGTTCCGTGTTCAAGAAATACAAGGAAACGGGCGAGTTTGACCAGAACGAGATCTATCCATACATCACCGAGGGGATCGGTGAGGATTTCCTGCCGAAGAACGTGGACTTCAGCGTGATCGACCTGTTTGAGAAAGTGACCGACCGGGATGCGGCGATCTACACCCGGAAGATCACGCGGGAGGAAGGCATCTTTGTGGGCAACAGCGCCGGCGCGGCCATGGCCGGACTGATGCAGCTCAAGGCCAAACTGAAGCCGACCGATGTAGTGGTGGTGATCTTCCACGACCATGGCACGCGCTACCTGGGCAAGATGTTCAATGATGATTGGATGCGCGAGCGCGGCTTCCTCGATGAAAAGCCCAAGGCGGCCGACCTGCTCAAGGGCAAGGACCTGGCATTGGTGAGCGTGGAGGCCGATGAGCCGGTGCGCAACGCGATCGACAAAATGCGCGCCCACAACATTGACCAATTGCCCGTGTTTGAAAAAGGCAAGCCAGTGGGCACACTTACCGATGCGCGCCTGTTCGACGCCATCCTGGAGGACAGTGATGTGCGGCTGCAGGCCGTGCGTGTGCTCATGGGCCCTGCCTTGCCGGTGCTGCAGCCGGATACGCGCCTGGAGGAAATTGCGAAGCAGCTTGGAAATGGTTCCCCCGCAGTGCTGGTGCAACAGCCCAACGGGTATGGGATCATCACCAAGCAGGACATCATCGGGAAACTGAAGTGAGGCCTTGCAGCGAGTGAGGAGATGCCCCGGTTCCACGATCAAATGGGGCGCCTGGTGGGTGCGCCGGAGCACCCCAAACGCGTCATCTCCCTCGTCCCTTCGCAGACCGAGTTGCTGCACGACCTCGGTCTGGGCGACCGCGTCGTGGGCATCACCAAGTTCTGCGTCCATCCGGTGGAATGGTTGCGCACCAAACCGCGTGTGGGCGGCACCAAGAAAGTGGATTTGGCGAAAGTGCGCGCACTGAAGCCGGACCTGATCATTGGCAACAAGGAAGAGAACGCACAAGCGGACATTGCGGACTTGGAACGCGAATTTCCAGTGTGGATGAGCGACGTGCGGGATCTTGAGGGTGCGCTTGGGATGATCGAACAGGTTGGACGCGTGACAGGGACAACTGAACGGGCGCAAACGCTCTGCAAGGGCATCCAAGCCGCTTTCGGGGCCCTTGAACCCCTGGCGCAGCAGCCAACAGCCGCCTACTTCATTTGGAAGGACCCATGGATGTTGGCCGGTAAGCACACCTTCATCCACGCCATGATGCTGCGGTGCGGTTTCAACTTGCCGATCGGGATTGGTGAACGCTATCCGGAAGTAACCGCGCCGGAACTCGCCTCCATGAAGCCAAGCGTTGCACTGCTCTCCAGTGAACCATACCCTTTCGGCGAAAGGCATATCGGTGCAGTGAACAAAGTGCTCCCCGGGATCCCGGTGGAACTGGTGGACGGTGAAATGTTCAGCTGGTACGGCAGCCGCCTGCTGCACGCCCCGCCGTATTTCCGGCAATTGATGGAACGGCTGATGCGTTGAAAGGCAGGAAGGTGCACAAAGGCCGGTCCTACATTTGCCGGCATTCCACCAGCCATGCTTGGACATTGATGTTCCGCCGGTTCTGTATCCTCGCCCTCCTGTGTGCAGGCCAAAGCGGCTGGGCACAGCGCGTTGGCGTGGTGCTGAGCGGTGGCGGCGCCGTGGGCCTCACCCACATCGGTGTGCTGATGGCCCTGGAGGACAATGGCATCCCCATCGATTACATCACGGGGAGCAGCATGGGCGCGTTGGTCGGGGCCATGTATGCGTCGGGCATCTCCCCGGCCCAAATGGACTCCCTCTTCCAAAGCGACCTGTACCAGCGCATGGCCACCGGTGAAGTTGAACCGGAATACAATTACTATTTCAAGCAGGATGCACCGGATGCATCAATGATCACGCTCGGCCTGAACGTGGACACGGCCCTGCAGATGTCCCTGCCCACCAACCTACGCTCGCCGGTACTGATCGATTTTGAGCAGATGCGGCTGTTTGCCGGTGCTTCCGCGGCCTCCGACTACAACATGGACAGCCTCTTCGTGCCCTTCCGCTGCGTGGCTTCGGACATCACCGCACGCAAGGAGGTCGTCTTCTCCAAGGGTGATCTTGCGCTGGCGGTTCGCGCCAGCATGAGCTATCCGTTCTACTTCAAGCCGATCTTGATCAGCGGGCACCTGATGATGGACGGGGGCATGTACAACAACTTCCCGAGCGACGTGATGTACACCGACTTTCTGCCGGACTACATCATCGGGAGCAACGTGGCCTACAATTCACCCCCACCGCAGCCGGACGACCTGATGAGCCAATTGAAGGCCATCATGACGCAACCCACGAACTACGTGCTGCCGTGCGAGCCGGGGCTGATCATCGAACCGAAGACGAAGGTGACCTTGTTCGACTTCAGCAGTGCCGAACAGGCGATCCTGGACGGTTACGCCTCCACCATGGAACACATGCCGGAGATCAAGGCTGCGGTGCACCGTCGCATGGACAAAGTACAATTGGACCACGCCCGCGCACTCTTCCGTGAAAAATGCCCCCCTGTGGTCTTCGGTGACATCGCCTTCGCCGGTTTGACCAAGGGCCAGGCCACCTACTGCGAGCGGCTGCTGAACAAGAACAATGAACCGATCAGCGCCGGAGCCTTGAAGGCAAAGTACTTCCGCCTCTATGACGACAAGAACGTGAGTGGCTTGTTCCCACGCGCCAGGTACGTGCCGGAACGCGGGAACTTCAACCTGGACATCGATGTCATGCGAGAACGCAGACTGGAGGTAATGTTCGGCGGCCTGTTCAGTTCACGGGCGGTGAACATGGGGATGCTCGCCGCCCGGTACCATCTCTTTGGGCGCTCCAGCAGTTGGCTTGAAGGGAGCACCTATTTCGGAAAATTCTACACCTCCGGGCAATTGCGCTGGCGCACGGACCTGAGCTCGCGGACACCGCTCTACCTGGAACCCTTGGCCACCTACAACCGATGGGACCACTTCAGCGGGTTCACCTCCTTTTTTGACGAGGTACGCCCGTCCTACATTGTCCGAAAGGAATTGTGGGGCGGCGCCAACGCCGGAATGGCCCTGGGCACCAAAGGGCTCTTGCGGTTTGACGTTAAATATGCCCAGGAGCGGGACAACTACTATCAGACAAGCAATTTTGATGCACGGGACACCGCGGACATCACGGAGTTCAAATTCGCCACCACCGGGCTCACCCTGGAGCGGAACAGCTTGAACCGCAAGCAGCAACCGAATCGTGGTGAACTTCTGCGCGTCAGCCTACGGTACATGGGTGGTGCCGAGAACACCTTGCCGGGGTCCTTATGGGCCGACCGTACGGCCTACCAACGACGCCATGATTGGGTTGTGTTGAAGGGAACGTTGGACAAATACTTCCTTCCGCACGGCATGTTCCGCTTCGGGTTGTTGGCGGAGGGGGTGTACAGCACCCAACCCTTTTTCCAGAATTACACGGCCACGACACTCCAGACCCCCGTATTCCAGCCAACTCCGGAAAGCAGGACCTATTTCTTGCAGAACTACCGGGCGAGCCAGTACCTCGCCGGCGGCGTAAGGACGATCATCGCCGTGGCCAAGAACAAATTCGACCTCCGCCTGGAGGGCTACCTCTTCCAGCCGTACAAGGCGCTGGAGCGAAGCGGGAACAACGCCGTGGATGAAGGCAGCGCCATCAGCACCCGGCATTACATCGCCAGCGGTTCGCTCATCTACCAAAGCCCATTGGGACCGGTGTGGTTCAACACCAGCTACATGGACGGACTGGGCCAGCCTTGGGTGTGGAGCCTGAACCTGGGGTACGTGATCTTCTCGCAAACGGCACGGGATTGATGGATCCCGTCCGGCCCCTGGATCTGCTGAACAGGACCGGCCATCGGCCTTGGCCACTTCCGGCCGGTCGCTGGAACTTCCATCAAGCATGGTGTGATGCCCTCTTCCTTCACTACCGCGTGGATCCCGAAAAGCTGCGGAAGCTCGTCCCCAAGGAACTTGAATTGGACCTGCACGATGGGAGCGCATGGATAAGTGCCGTGGCCTTCACGATGAGAAGCGTACGTCCGCGGTGGTTACCTGCCTGGCCTCCGGTATCGGATTTCCATGAACTGAACCTCCGCACGTATGTCCGCGGCACAGCCCTGATGCCGGGGGTCCATTTTTTGGCCATTGATGCGGGGAATTGGGCTTCCGTGTACTTGGCGCGTGTCCTTTCCGTGCTTCCCTACCGCAAGGCGAACATCCGGCGCACGCTTGGGCCTGGACAACGGTTCAAGTGCCACAGCCCTGTGGGCTTGCATTTGGATACCGTCTTTGCGCCAGGCGCAGCAATCGCCGCCCCTGCCCAGGTTGACCGCTGGTTGACGGAACGGTATGCCTTGTATCAGCGCCACGGAAGGTCCACGTGGCGCTATCAGGTCCATCATGCACCATGGCCCTTGAACACCGTCCAGATCGATGACCTGCGGTTCGTTCCCGGAAATGGGTTTCCCCCATCCCTCTCCCCCGGACCGGACCTGGCACATTGGTCGGACGGCGTACAGGTACTTTCCTGGAAACGGGAATTGGTGACTGGGCCAAGATGAAAACGCCCCGGTCTCCCGGGGCGTTTTCAGTCATTGGCGGCCTTTTGTTCAGGCTTGGGCGGGAGGTCCGCCAAAATGCATGGGGATCTCGGGCATTTCAGTTTCCCGTATCGGCCCGTGCACGGCCTCGAACTTCTGCACATTGTCCGCCAAGGCGCGCATGAGCCGCTTGGCATGCTGCGGGGTAAGCAAAATGCGGGATTTCACCTTGGCCTTGGGCACACCCGGCATTACGCGCACGAAGTCCAGGACGAACTCCGAGTTGCTGTGGGTGATGATGGCCAAATTGCTGTACACGCCATCGGCCACTTCCTCGCTGATCTCAATGTTCAGCTGGTTGGGGCGCATCTGATCCTTCTCGTCTGCCATGGTTCTCCGGTGAATGGTGGCTGGTGAACGGTGAATGGCGCGCTCATCTGCGCCCATTCACCGTTCGTTATTGACCAGTCACTGTTTGGTTCATTCCTCGATCTCCTGTGCGGCAAGTTTGGCCGCCATCAATTTGGTGTATTCGTCCTTCCCGTACACCAGGTCCTTCTGGAACCGGCGCGTACCTGTGCCGGCAGGGATCAAGTGGCCCACGATCACGTTCTCCTTCAGGCCGGCGAGCATATCCTCCTTGGCCGCCACGGCAGCTTCATTGAGCACCTTGGTGGTTTCCTGGAAGGAAGCGGCACTGATGAAGCTTTCCGTTTGGAGCGAGGCACGGGTAATGCCCATGAGCAGCTGTCGGCTGGTTGCCGGAGTGGCTTGGCGGGTCTCCACCAGCCTGCCGTCCTTGCGCTTGAGCACGCTGTTCTCATCGCGCAATTTGCGCATGGTGATGATCTGGCCTTCCTTCAGGCCGGCACTGTCGCCGGCATTGGTGACCACGAGCTTGTCGAACATCTCGTCGTTCACTTCCATGAATTCGGCCTTCATCACGGCCTGGCGCTCCAGGAAGCGGGTATCGCCCGGGTCCTCGATCTCCACCTTGCGCATCATTTGGCGTACGATCACCTCGAAATGCTTGTCGTTGATCTTCACGCCCTGCATGCGGTACACATCCTGCACCTCGTCCACCAGGTATTCCTGCACCCGCGTGGGGCCTTGGATGTCGAGGATGTCCCCCGGGGCGATCGATCCATCGGAAAGCGTTTGGCCGGCCTTCACGAAATCGTTCTCCTGCACCAGGATGTGCTTGCTCAGGGGCACGAGGTAGTACTTGTGCTCACCAGTGCGGCTCTCCACAATGATCTCGCGGTTGCCGCGCTTGATCTTCCCGTAGGAAATGATGCCGTCGATCTCGCTTACCACGGCCGGATTGCTCGGGTTCCGTGCTTCGAAGAGCTCGGTTACGCGGGGCAGGCCACCGGTGATGTCACCGCCCTTGCCGGAGCTGCGGGGGATCTTTACCAGGATGTCACCGGCCTCCACCTTGTCCCCTTCGTTCACCACGATGTGGGCGCCCACGGGCAGGGAGTAGCTCTTGATCTCCTCCTTGCTCTTCGCATCGATGATGCGTATGGTGGGGTTCTTCTTCTTATCGCGGCTTTCGACGATCACCTTCTCGGTAAATCCGGTCTGCTCATCGATCTCCTGGCGGTAGGTCACCCCTTCCTCCACACTTTCAAAGGCCAGCTTGCCCGAGAGTTCGGAGATGATCACGGCATTGTACGGGTCCCACGAGCAGATCAGGTCACCTTTCTTCACCTGGGCACCCACCTTGGAATAGAACATCGCCCCGTAGGGGATGTTGCTGGTGGTAAGCACGATGCCTGTGTTGTTGTCCACGATGCGCATTTCAGCGCTTCGGCTGATCACCACCTCCGCCTCTTCGCCCTTGCGGTCCTTTTTCTTCACGGTGCGCAGTTCCTCGATCTCCAGCTTGCCGTCGTACTTGGCGCTGATCTGGCTGTCCTCGGTGATCTTGCCGGCCACACCCCCCACGTGGAAGGTACGGAGGGTAAGCTGAGTACCGGGTTCACCGATGGATTGCGCCGCGATGACGCCCACCGCCTCGCCCAGCTGCACCATGCGGCCCGTGGCCAAGTTGCGGCCGTAGCATTTGGCACACACCCCGTGGCGCTGCTCGCAGGTGAGCACGCTGCGCACTTCCACTTCCTCGATCGGGCTCTTGCCAATGGCATCGGCGATGTGTTCGTCGATGTTCTCGCCGCCGGCGATGATGAGCTCACCGGTTTGCGGGTGCACCACATCGTGCACCACCGTACGGCCGAGGATCCGGTCGCGCAAGGATTCCACCACCTCATCGTTCTTCAGCAGGTCCGTGGCCACAAGTCCGCGAAGCGTTCCGCAGTCGTCATTGGTGATCACCACGTCCTGTGCCACGTCCACCAAACGGCGGGTGAGGTAGCCAGCGTCGGCGGTCTTCAGGGCCGTATCCGCCAAGCCTTTCCGCGCGCCGTGGGTGGAGATGAAATACTCGAGGATGGACAAGCCCTCCTTGAAGTTCGAAAGGATGGGGTTCTCGATGATGTCCTGCCCTCCGCCGCTTTTTTGAGGCTTGGCCATCAGGCCGCGCATGCCGCTGAGCTGACGGATCTGCTCCTTGGAACCGCGCGCCCCGGAGTCCATCATCATGTAGATGGAGTTGAAGCCCTGGTTGTCGCCCTTCAGGCGCTCCATGAGCGTGAAGGTGAGCTTGCTGTTGGTATGTGTCCAGATGTCGATGATCTGGTTATAGCGCTCGTTGTTGGTGATCAGGCCCATGTTGTAGTTGCCCGTCACTTCATCGGCCTCGCCCTGTGCGGACTTGATGAGCTTGTCCTTTTCGGCGGGGATCACCACGTCGGCGAGGTTGAAGCTGAGCCCGCCCCGGAAGGCGTTCATGAAGCCGAGTTCCTTGATGTCGTCCAGGAACTTGGCCGCCTTGGCGATGCCGCTCTCACGTACCACGCGGCCGATGATATCGCGCAGGGAACGCTTGGTGAGCACCTCATTGATGTAGCCCACCTCATCGGGCACCACGGCATTGAACAGCACGCGGCCCACGGTGGTTTCAATGAGGCTGGTCCTGCCTTCGGGGTCCGTCCAGCGCACCTTGACCCAGGCATGCAGGTCCAGCCGGCCTTCATTGAGGGCAATGTTTACCTCTTCCGGGCTGTAGAACACGGATCCCTCGCCTTTCACAGGGCTGCCCTTTTCGCTCTTGCGGCCCTTGGTGATGTAGTACAGGCCGAGCACCATGTCCTGGCTGGGCACTGCAATGGGCGCGCCGTTGGCCGGGTTCAGGATGTTGTGGCTGGCCAGCATGAGCAACTGGGCCTCCAGGATGGCGGCATGGCCCAAGGGCAGGTGCACGGCCATCTGGTCACCGTCGAAATCGGCGTTGAAGGCGGTGGTCACCAAGGGGTGCAACTGGATGGCCTTGCCCTCGATCAGCTTCGGTTGGAAGGCCTGGATACCGAGGCGGTGCAGGGTTGGTGCACGGTTCAGCAGCACGGGGTGGCCTTTGATCACGTTCTCCAGGATGTCCCAGATCACCGGTTCCTTCTTGTCCACGATCTTTTTGGCGCTCTTCACCGTCTTTACGATGCCGCGCTCAATGAGCTTTCGGATGATGAAGGGCTTGTAGAGCTCGGCCGCCATGTCCTTGGGCAGGCCGCACTCGTGGAGCTTTAGTTCAGGCCCCACCACGATGACGGAACGCGCACTGTAATCCACGCGCTTACCGAGCAGGTTTTGGCGGAAGCGGCCCTGTTTGCCCTTGAGCGAATCGCTCAGTGATTTCAGGGGCCGGTTGCTCTCGCTCTTTACGGCACTGCTCTTGCGGCTGTTGTCGAAGAGGCTGTCCACGGCCTCCTGAAGCATGCGCTTTTCATTGCGCAGGATCACCTCCGGGGCCTTGATCTCCACCAGGCGCTTCAGGCGGTTGTTGCGGATGATCACGCGGCGGTACAGGTCGTTGAGGTCGCTGGTGGCGAAGCGGCCGCCGTCCAAAGGCACCAAGGGGCGCAACTCGGGCGGGATCACGGGCACCACCTTCACGATCATCCATTCGGGCCGGTTTTCCCGGCGCGTATTCGCGCCGCGGAAAGCTTCCACCACATTGAGGCGCTTGAGGGCCTCGTTCTTGCGCTGCTGGCTGGTCTCCGTGTTGGCCTTATGGCGCAGCTCATAGCTCAGACTGTCCAGGTCCAGCCGCCTCAGCAGGTCGTACAGCCCCTCGGCGCCCATCTTGGCGATGAACTTGTTGGGGTCGGTGTCCTCCAAGTGCTGGTTGTCCTTGCCCAAGGCCTCCAGCACGTCAAGGTATTCCTCCTCCGTAAGGAAGTCCAGGTACTGGATGGGTTCGCCTTCCTTGTTCTTCAAGCTGCCGTCCCCGGGTTGGATCACCACGTAACGCTCGTAGTAGATGATCTGGTCCAGCTTCTTGGTGGGCAAGCCCAGCAAATAGCCGATCTTGTTGGGCAGGCTGCGGAAATACCAGATGTGTGCCACGGGCACGGTGAGCTGGATGTGGCCCATGCGCTCGCGGCGCACTTTCTTTTCGGTGACCTCCACCCCGCACCGGTCGCACACGATGCCCTTGTAGCGGATGCGCTTGTACTTGCCGCAATGGCATTCGAAGTCCTTCACGGGACCGAAAATGCGCTCACAGAACAGGCCGTCACGTTCGGGCTTGTACGTGCGGTAGTTGATCGTTTCCGGCTTGATCACCTCGCCGTGGCTGCGTTCCAGGATCTTCTCCGGGCTCGCAAGGCTGATGACGATCTTGTCGAACTGGCTGTTCAGCTTCAGTTCCTTTTTGATCATGGTCATGGTGCTCAGGAATTCGTCTTGTTGTTGTTGTCACCTTCGCTTTCAAGGCTCACCTCCAGGGTGAGGCCGCGCAATTCGTGCAGGAGCACGTTGAACGATTCGGGGATGCCCGGCACCGGCAGGGGATCGCCCTTCACGATGGACTCATAGGCCTTGGCGCGGCCCATGACGTCATCGCTCTTCACGGTGAGGATCTCCTGGAGGATGCTGGCTGCCCCGAAGGCTTCGAGCGCCCACACTTCCATTTCACCGAAACGCTGTCCGCCGAACTGGGCCTTGCCACCGAGCGGTTGCTGGGTGATGAGGCTGTAGGGCCCGATGGAGCGTGCGTGCATTTTGTCGTCCACCATGTGCGCCAATTTGAGCATGTAGATCACGCCCACGGTGGCTGGTTGGTGGAAGCGCTCGCCGGTACCGCCATCATAGAGATAGGCTTTGCCGTAGCGCGGGATGCCCGCCTCATCGGTCTGTTCGTTGATCTGCTCGATGGTGGCCCCGTCGAAGATCGGTGTGGCGTACTTGCGGCCCAGTTTCAGGCCGGCCCAGCCCAGCACGGTTTCATAGATCTGGCCCAGGTTCATGCGGGAAGGCACGCCCAAGGGGTTCAGCACGATGTCCACCGGCGTGCCATCCTCGAGGAAGGGCATGTCGGCATCGCGCACGATCTTGGACACGATGCCCTTGTTGCCATGCCGGCCGGCCATCTTGTCCCCCACCGTGAGCTTGCGCTTGTTGGCCAAGTACACCTTGGCCAGTTTCATGATGCCCGTGGGCAGTTCATCGCCAATGCTTACCTGGAAGTTCTTGCGCTTGAAGGCCCCGCTGATGTCGCTGTGGCGGATGGTGTAGTTGTGGATCAACTGGCGCACGAGCTCATTGGTCTTCTTTTCGCTGGTCCAGCCGGTGGGGTCCACAGTGATGTAATCCACGCCTTGGAGCACCTTGGCGCTGAACTTCACGCCCTTGCGCACCTGCTCTTCCTTGTACTTGTTGAAGACGCCGTTGGAATTCTGGCCGCCGATCAGCACCATGAGCTTTTCCACGAGGAGGTTCTTGAGTGCGGACAGTTCGTGGCCTTCCTCCTTGGCGAGCTGTTCCAGCACGGCCTTCTCATTGCCCTTCACCTTTTTGTCCTTCACGGCGCGGGCGAAGAGCTTCTTGTCGATCACCACACCCTTGGTGCTGGGCGGTGCCTTCATGGAGGCATCCTTCACATCGCCGGCCTTGTCACCGAAAATGGCACGCAGCAATTTCTCCTCCGGGCTGGGGTCGGTCTCACCCTTTGGCGTGATCTTGCCGATCAGGATATCGCCCTCCTTGACCTCGGCCCCGATGCGGATCAAGCCGTTTTCGTCAAGGTCCTTGGTAGCCTCTTCGCTCACGTTGGGGATGTCCGCGGTCAGTTCTTCCTGGCCGCGCTTGGTGTCGCGCACCTCCATGATGTATTCATCAATGTGGATGGAGGTGAACATGTCCTCGCGTGCCACGCGCTCGCTGATCACGATGGCATCCTCGAAGTTGTAGCCTTTCCAGGGCATGAAGGCCACCACCAGGTTGCGGCCGATGGCCAGCTCGCCGTCCTCGGTGCTGTATCCTTCGCAGAGCGTCTGCCCGGCCGTCACCTTCTCACCCTTGCGGACGATGGGGCGCAGGTTCATGCAGGTGCTCTGGTTGGTTTTCATGAACTTGGTGAGCTTGTACTCCTTTTCGTCGCCGTCAAAGCTCACGGTGCGTTCGTCATCGGTACGCTTGTAGTCGATGACGATGCGCTCACTGTCCACGTATTTCACGGTGCCGTCGCCCTCGGCAATGAGGAGCACGCGGCTGTCATGCGCCACCAGCTCTTCCAGGCCGGTGCCCACAATGGGGGCCTCGGGGCGCAGGAGCGGCACGGCTTGGCGCATCATGTTGGAGCCCATCAGCGCGCGGTTGGCGTCATTGTGCTCCAGGAAGGGGATCAGGCTGGCCGCGATGGAGGCGATCTGGTTGGGCGCCACGTCCATCAATTCCAGTTCATTGGGTTCCACCACGGGGAAGTCGCCCATTTGGCGCGCCTTCACGCGGTTGCTGCGGAATGAACCGTCGGTGTCCAGGTCAGCGTTTGCCTGGGCGATCATTTTCATGTCCTCCTCCTCCGCACTGAGGTAGATTGGCTCGGACTTCGTGTCCACTTTGCCGTTCTTCACGGCGCGGTACGGAGTTTCAATGAAGCCGAGGCTGTTGATCTTGCTGTACACGCAAAGTGAGCTGATCAGGCCGATGTTGGGGCCTTCCGGCGTTTCGATCGTGCACAGGCGGCCATAGTGGGTGTAGTGCACGTCCCGTACTTCGAAGCCGGCCCGTTCGCGGCTGAGGCCGCCGGGTCCGAGTGCCGATAGGCGGCGCTTGTTCGTGATCTCCGCCAGCGGGTTGGTCTGGTCCAGGAACTGGCTCAACTGGTTGGTCCCGAAAAATGAATTGATCACCGAGCTGAGGGTCTTCGCGTTGATCAGGTCCGTTGGCGTGAACACCTCATTGTCGCGCACGTTCATGCGCTCGCGGATGGTGCGGGCCATGCGGGCGAGGCCCACGCCGAACTGGCTGAACAACTGCTCACCCACGGTGCGCACGCGGCGGTTGCTCAAGTGGTCGATGTCGTCCACGTCCGCCTTGGAGTTCACCAGCTCGATGAGGTAACGGATGATGGCAATGATGTCCTCCTTGGTCAGCACGCGCACGCTGAGTTCGCTTTCCAGGCCCAGCTTCTTGTTGATGCGGTAACGGCCCACCTCACCGAGGTCATAGCGCTGCTCGCTGAAGAACAGCTTGTCAATGACACCGCGTGCCGTTTCCAGGTCGGGTGGTTCAGCGTTCCGCAGTTGGCGGTAGATCACCTCCACGGCTTCCTTCTCGGAGTTGGAGGTGTCCTTCTGGAGGGTGTTGTAGATCAGTGCGTAATCGGCGGCATTCACGCCCTGCTTGTGCAGGATGATGGTCTTGGCGCCGCTGTCGGCGATCTGGTCCACATGCTGCTCCTCGATCACTGTTTCACGGTCGATCAGCACTTCGTTCCGCTCGATGCTGACCACCTCACCGGTGTCCTCATCAACGAAGTCCTCCACCCAGCTTTTGAGCACACGGGCGGCGAGCTTGCGGCCCACGGCCTCCTTGAGCGCAGCCTTGGTCACCTTGATCTCGTCGGCCAGGCCGAAGATCTCCAGGATCTGCTTGTCGCTCTCAAAACCGATGGCGCGCAGCAGGGTGGTCACCGGCAGCTTCTTCTTGCGGTCGATGTAGGCGTACATCACGCCATTGATGTCGGTGGCGAACTCGATCCAGCTGCCCTTGAAGGGGATCACACGGGCGCTATACAGCTTGGTGCCGTTGGCGTGGCGGCTTTGGCCGAAGAACACGCCGGGGCTTCGGTGCAGCTGGCTGACGATGACGCGCTCGGCACCGTTCACCACGAACGATCCCTTGGGGGTCATGTAGGGGATCTGGCCCAGGTAGACGTCCTGTACGATGGTCTCGAAATCCTCGTGCTCCGGGTCGGTGCAGTAGAGCTTCAACTTGGCCTTCAGCGGGACGCTGTAGGTAAGCCCCCGCTCGATGCACTCGTCGATGCTGTAGCGTGGGGGATCAATGAAGTAGTCGAGAAATTCGAGCACGAACTGGTTCCGGGTGTCCGTGATGGGGAAATTCTCCATGAACACCTTGTAGAGGCCCTCGGTTTCCCGGTTCTCGGGGAGGGTCTCGATCTGGAAGAACTCTTCGAAGCTCTTCAGCTGGATGTCAAGGAAGTCCGGGTATTGCGCCGGAATGAGGGTGGAACCGAAATTGATGCGCTTGTTCTTGCGCGGGAGGGGCTTCGTCTGGGCCATAATGGGAAGTGCTGGGAGTTAACGAGCGACCGACGACCTACTGGTACCTTTGAAAAAGCCCCAGGTACACGGGGTTTGTGACGGGTGCCCGTCAACAGGCAAAAGGACCCCGATTGGCCGGGTGTGCCGCCCTTGTGGCGGCCACCCGGCCATCGCTGTCCTTTTGATCGGGGCAATTACTTAACCTCAACTTCTGCCCCGGCTTCCGTCAGTTGCTGTTTCAGGTTCTCGGCGTCCTCCTTGGACACCCCTTCCTTCAGGGGCTTGGGAGCGCCGTCCACCAGGTCCTTGGCCTCCTTGAGGCCCAGGCCGGTGAGTTCCTTCACCAGTTTCACCACGGCGAGCTTGTTGGCTCCGCCGGCCTTCAGGATCACGTCGAAGCTGGTCTTGGCCTCCACTTCGGCGGCTCCGCCACCGCCTGCGGCGGGTCCTGCAATGGCCACTGCGGCAGCGGCCGGTTCGATCTTGTACTCGTCCTTGAGGTACTGGGCCAGTTCATTCACCTCTTTCACGGTGAGTCCAACGAGCTGATCGCCCAAGTTTTTGATGTCTGCCATCTTTTGTTTTTGTTACTTACGGTTGTTGGGAAGCTGACTGTGCGTAACGCGTTTGGTCTTTTGTTGCTCTTCTTGTCCGGAGCGATGCATGCATCGCCCCTTTCGAGCCGGACTGCTATGCAGCCCGCTCCTGGAGTGCCTTCACCAGGCCGGCGACCTTGTGGCCACCACCGCCTTGCAGGGCGCTGATGACGTTCTTGATCGGGCTTTGGAGCAGGCCGATGATCTCACCGATGAGTTCCTCGCGGCCCTTGAGCTCGCTAAGCATCACCAGTTGGTTGTCACCGATGAAGACAGCCTCGTCGATCCAGGCGCTCTTCAGCACGGGGCGGTCGCCCTTCTTGCGGAAGTCCTTGATCATCTTGGCCGGGGCATTGCCCTTTTCGGCGAAAAGCACGGCGGTTTGGCCGGCCAGGGTAGGGGACAGTTCGCTGTAGTTCTTGCCTTCCACGCGCTCCATGGCCTTGCGGAGGAGGGTGTTCTTCACCACCTTCATGCGCACACCGCCCTTGTTGCAGGCGCGGCGCAGGTTGCTGGTGGTTTCGGCATTCATGGAACTGGCATCGGTAAGATAGAGCACGCTGGTGCCCTTGATCTCCTCCACCAGTTCAGCGATGGCTTGGTCTTTTTCTGCGCGGGTTGCCATTTTCTTGGGGCGCTGGGGAGCACCCTTGCTTTTTTGTTTATGCCACTGTTACAACGCGGGTGTCCACCTTCACTCCGGGACCCATGGTGCTGCTCACGAAGATGCTCTTGATGTAGGCGCCTTTGGCGGTGCTCGGCTTGAGCTTCACCAATGTCAGCAGGAGCTCATTGGCATTTTCAGTGAGCTTGGCGGCATCGAAGGAGGCCTTGCCGATCACCGCATGGATGATGCCGGCCTTGTCCACCTTGAAATCGATCTTACCGGCCTTCACCTCCTGTGTGGCTTTGGCCACGTCCATGGTCACGGTGCCGGTCTTGGGGTTGGGCATCAGGCCGCGGGGACCGAGCACACGGCCCAATGCGCCCACCTTGGCCATCACATTGGGCGTGCAGATGATCACATCCACGTCCGTCCAACCTCCCTTGATCTTTTCCACATATTCATCCAGGCCGGCCATGTCGGCACCGGCGGCGAGGGCCTCCTCGCACTTGGCGGGATCGGCCAGGACCAACACCTTCACCGTGCGGCCTGTGCCGTGGGGCAAGCTCACGGTGCCACGCACCATTTCGGTGCTCTTCTTGGGGTCCACGCCCAAGCGTACGGCGATGTCAACCGTGGCGTCGAACTTGGTGGTGCTGGTCTTCTTTACCAAGTTGGCAGCTTCCAGCAGGTCATAGGCCTTACTGGTGTCGATGAGGGCATCGGCAGCCTTGCGTTTTTTGGTCAGTTGTGCCATGGCTGCTTCTTATTTAAGGGGGCTTTCGCCCTTAACGGTGATGCCCATTGAGCGTGCCGTGCCGGCCACCATGCTCATGGCGCTTTCAAGGGTGAAGCAGTTGAGGTCCGGCATTTTATCCTCTGCGATGGCCTTCACCTGGTCCCAGGTAACGCTGCCCACCTTGTCGGTTTGCGGCACGCCGCTGCCCTTTTTGGCCTTGGCCATGTCCAGCAACTGCACTGCCGCAGGCGGGGTTTTGATGATAAAGTCGAACGACTTGTCGGCATAGACGGTAATGACCACCGGCAGCACCTTGCCTGCCTTGTCCTGCGTGCGGCCGTTGAACTGCTTGCAGAACTCCATGATGTTCACGCCCTTGGCACCAAGTGCCGGGCCGATCGGGGGTGCCGGGTTGGCGGCTCCTCCCTTAACTTGGAGCTTTACCAGCCCCGTGATCTCCTTTGCCATTCTTCGGGTTTTATGTCCTGTTTAGCGCCTTCCATCGGTCGGCTCGGACGGTTGTTGTTCTTGGATCTGTTCGCCCCCGGAGGTCCGGGTTACACTTCTTTTTCCACCTGCATGAAGCTCAGTTCGAGGGGGGTCCTTCTTCCGAAGATCTTCACCATCACCTTGAGCTTTTTCTTCTCCTCGTTGATCTCCTCGATCGTCCCGTTGAAGCCATTGAACGGTCCGTCGATCACCTTCACGCCCTCACCCACGTGGTACGGATTGTATGGGCTTTCGTCCGCATCGGCCAAGTCGTCCACGGTGCCCAGGATGCGGTTCACCTCGCTCTGCCTCAATGGCACGGGATCACCACCTTTCTCAGCACCCAGGAAGCCGATGACGTTGGTCATTTGCTTGAGGGTGTGCACCGTTTCACCGCTCAGGTCCGCTTCCAGCAGCACGTACCCCGGGAAGAAGTTGCGCTCCTTGCTCACCTTTTTCCCATCGCGGATCTGGTAGAACTTTTCCATGGGGATGAGCACCTGGGCGATGTAATTGCCCATGTTCGAGCGTCGGATCTCGGTATCGATGAGCTCCTTCACCTTCTTCTCCTTCCCGCTGATGGCGCGGAGCACATACCACTTCTTGGTGCTGGTCACGGCCATTTGCGCTAGGAGATGAATTTGTAGATGAAGCCCAGGATCCCCTTCCAGAAGTTGGAGTTGCCCATGTTGTGCACCCCGAAAATGAAGTCCATCAGGAACACAATGAGGGATACGATCAGGGTGGCGAGCAGCACGAGCAGGGAACTGTTCTGCAGTTCCTTCCACGTGGGCCAGCTGACCTTGTGGACAAGTTCGTTGTAGCTCTCGCTCAGGTATGTCTTGAAGCTTGCCACTTTTATCGGTTTTAGCACGGGAGGCAGGAATCGAACCCGCAGCCTACGGTTTTGGAGACCGTCGCTCTACCAATTGAGCTACTCCCGTTCATTTCCTGTCCCTGCGGTTCTTTCGGCGGCAAAGGCCGTCCCGCAAATGCGGGACGGCCTGTTGCATGGATTGCAGCTTGTTTACTTGATGATCTCCGTCACCTGGCCGGCACCCACGGTACGGCCACCCTCGCGGATGGCGAAGCGCAAGCCCTTGCTCATGGCGATCGGCACGATCAGTTTCACGCTGATGGTCACGTTGTCACCAGGCATCACCATTTCGCGCCCGGCCTCCATGGTGATCTCCCCGGTCACGTCCGTGGTGCGGAAGTAGAACTGGGGACGGTACTTGTTGTGGAAAGGGGTGTGGCGGCCACCTTCCTCCTTCTTCAGCACATAGATCTCACCCTTGAACTCGGTGTGCGGGGTGATGCTGCCGGGCTTGGCGATCACCATGCCGCGGCGGATCTGGTCCTTTTCAATGCCGCGCAGGAGCATGCCCACGTTGTCACCGGCCTCACCGCGGTCCAGGAGTTTTTTGAACATTTCCACGCCGGTGCAAGTGCTGGTCAGCTTTTCTTCCTGCATGCCAATGATCTCCAGGGGATCGCCGGTCTTCACCACGCCAAGCTCAATACGGCCGGTAGCCACAGTACCGCGTCCGGTGATGGAGAACACGTCTTCCACGCTCATCAGCAGGGGCTTCTCCGTGTCGCGCGGGGGAATGGGGATCCACGTGTCCACGGCATCCATCAATTGCATCACGGAATCCACCCACTTCGGCTCACCGTTGAGGGCGCCGAGGGCGCTGCCGCGGATCACCGGGGTGTTGTCGCCGTCATACTCATAGAAGGAGAGCAGTTCGCGGATCTCCATTTCCACGAGGTCGAGCAGTTCGGCATCATCCACAAGGTCAACCTTGTTCATGAACACCACGATCTTGGGCACGCCCACCTGACGGCCGAGCAGGATATGCTCGCGGGTTTGGGGCATGGGACCGTCGGTGGCGGCCACCACGAGGATGGCGCCGTCCATTTGTGCCGCACCGGTCACCATGTTCTTCACATAGTCGGCGTGGCCCGGGCAATCCACGTGGGCATAGTGGCGCCCTGCGGTGGAGTACTCCACGTGGGAGGTGTTGATGGTGATACCGCGCTCCTTTTCTTCGGGGGCGTTGTCGATGGAGTCGAAGCTGCGAGCCTCGGACAGGCCCTTTTCGGCCAACACCTTGGTGATGGCGGCGGTGAGGGTGGTCTTGCCGTGGTCAACGTGTCCGATGGTTCCGATGTTCACGTGCGGCTTGGTCC
>CALMYC010000226.1 GCA_937873385.1 uncultured Flavobacteriales bacterium
TGAGGTGAATTCGGCAATGGACGCAGGGCCGATGTCCAGGCCCATCCAGCCATCGGGTATGGCGTTTGCCGGGCAGGCGTCCGTGTTGGCGTTGTTGGCAAAGGCATCCGCAACAATGGCGTCCGTGGGAAGGTGCAACTGCACGCCACCGGCTTGGGCCGCAGCCATGATCTCCCGTGCAGTGCCCAAGTGGTCCTCTTCAACAAGGGAGCTCCCCACCTGGCCCCCCTGGGCCTTGATGAAGGTAAAGGCCATGCCGCCTCCGATGATCACCTCGTCGCACTTGGAAAGCAGGTTGCGCAACACCTCGATCTTGCTGCTCACCTTGGCGCCGCCGACAATGGCACACAATGGCTTTCCGGGATTCCCCAGCACCTTGCCGAGGCTTTCCAGCTCTGCGGCAATGAGGTAGCCGAACAGTTTGTCCTTCGGAAAATAGTTGGCCACGATGGTGGTACTGGCATGGGCGCGGTGCGCTGTTCCGAAAGCATCATTCACGTACACGTCACCCATCGTGGAAAGGGCTTTGCTGAATGCCTCGTCGCCTTGTTCCTCTTCCGGATGGAAGCGCAGGTTTTCCAGGAGCAACACTTCCCCGGGCTGTAGTGCGGCAGCCTTGGCGCGGGCATCCGGGCCGATGCAGTCCGTGGCGAAGTGCACGGGCATTCCCAGCAGTTCTTCCAGGTGTTTTGCCACGGGCATCAGGCTCATCGCGGGGTTCACTTTGCCCTTAGGGCGGCCCAAATGGCTCATCAGGACCGTGCTTCCCCCATCCTTCAAGATCTTTTTCACCGTGGGCAGGATGGCGCGCATCCGGCTGTCGTCCGTCACCTTGAAGTCCGCATCCAGTGGCACATTGAGGTCCACGCGCACGAGTGCCTTGCGTCCCTTGAAGTTGAAGTTGTCCATGTTGGGCATGGCGCAAAAATATCGGAGGAGGAGCGAAGTGCCGGTGGTGTCAACAGGTGAAGAATGGGGAACCTTCCCCGACGGACCTGCCCTGGCCACCCCGGCACGCCGGGGGGCTGGCGGGCGTGTTGGCGCGCAATCCCGCTTAAACGGACAACCAAGCCTTGCACCGGGCCATTCCATGGCACCGCTTCAGTAAACTTGCAGCGTGCAATTCAGCAAGATCATCGGCAACGCGGCATTGAAGGCCCGCCTGATCGGCAATGTCCGTGAAGGCCGGGTGGCACATGCCCAGTTTTTTCTCGGGCCGCGGGGTAGCGGCGTGCTTCCCATGGCGCTTGCCTACGCCACCTACCTGCTTTGTGAGGATCCGGGCGAAGGCGACAGTTGCGGCAATTGTGCTTCCTGTGCCATGGTGGCCAAGTTGGCACACCCGGACCTCCATTTGGCATTTCCGATATTTTTCAGCGACAATGTGAAGACCTGTGATCCGTTCATGGCGGACTGGCGTGCTGCAGTGGGGAACGTGCCATACATGGATGCGGAAACATGGCGCGCCTCATTGGCAGGGGGGGAGAACAAGCAACTCCGCATGGGCGTGGACATTGCCGCCGAGGTGGTGCGCAAGCTCAGCCTGAAACCGTTCCGCGGTGGTTGGAAGGTGATGCTCATCTGGTTGCCGGAAATGATGGACCCGGCGATGGCGAACAAGTTGCTTAAGGTGCTGGAGGAGCCGGACCCGCGCACGGTGTTCCTGCTGGCGGGCGAAAGCCATGACCGTATCCTGCCCACCATCCTGAGCAGGACGCAACTGGTGAAAGTGCCCCCGCCCGGCCAGGCTGAAGTGGCGGTGGCGCTGCGTGCCCGGTTCCCGGAGCTGACGGATGAGCTGGCGCATGCCGTTGCGGCCCGCAGCGAAGGCGACCTGTTGGAAGCCTTTGCCATGGCGGAGGGGAATGAGGACGAGCTCTTCGTGTTCTTCCGTGATTGGCTTCGGGCGTGCTTTGCCAACAAGGTGGAAGCCTATGTGGGTGCAGGGGACTACTTCGCCAAAATGGGCCGGGAGGAACAAAAGGCATTGATCTTCTACGACCTCCCCCTCATCAGGCAATGCATCCTGCAATGGCAGGATGTGCCGCAACTGGTAACCGCCATCGGGGAGGAAATGGACTTTGTGCGGAAATTCAGCATGCTTTTGAACCCGGCCAATGCGGAAGGCATTCGGCGGGAACTGGAAACAGCCCATGCCCACATGGAGCGCAACGCCAATGCCAAGGTGCTTTTTCTGGACTTGAGCTACCGCCTGAGCATCTTGCTCCGCACCAAGGAGGTGATGGCCTGAAGCCACACCTGATCGTGAATAGTGGGGTTGCCGCCAGCCCATGCCGCATCCCGGCCTGTTATCTTCGCGCCTTATGTCCTGTACCAGTTGTGCCAAAGGGGCGGACGGAAAACCCGCCGGATGCAAGAACAACGGCTACTGCAGCAGCAGTGGTTGCAACAAGCTCGATGTGTTCGATTGGCTCGCCGGCGTGCCGTTGCCCGGCGGGCAGACACCCTTTGATGCCGTGGAGCTGCGTTTCAAGGGAACGCGCAAGGGGTTTTACCGGAACGCGAAAGCCATTGCACTGAACCCGGGAGACCTGGTCACCGTGGAAGCCGCCAGCGGCTACGATGTGGGCATGGTGAGCCTTGCCGGTGAACTGGTGCGCGCACAGATGCAGCGTAAAACCGGCAGCACGGACTCCTATGAACTGCGCAAGGTGCTCCACAGGTCCACGCAAGAGGACATCGACCGTTGGCACTCATCGCGCAAGCGCGAGGATGAAACCCTGTTCGAAACCCGGAAGATCAGCCAGGAAGCCCGCTTGGACATGAAAGTGAGCGACGTGGAATTCCAGGGGGACGGTACCCGGGCCACATTTTTCTACACGTCCGAAGAGCGGATCGATTTCCGGGACCTCCTTCGGAAATTGACCGACAAGTTCAAGGTACGGGTGGACATGAAGCAGATCGGTGCCCGGCAGGAAGCCGCACGGATCGGGGGCATTGGGCCTTGCGGAAGGGAATTGTGCTGCAGTACCTGGCTCACCGACCTTCGCAGCGTTACCACCAGTGCAGCGCGGTACCAGCAGCTGGCGCTCAACCCCCAGAAACTTGCCGGCCTCTGCGGCAAGCTCAAATGCTGCTTGAACTACGAGCTGGACATGTACGTGGAGGCGATCAAAAGCTACCCCTCGCCCAATGCAAAGCTCAAGACCAAGCAAGGCACCGGCGTCCACATGAAGACGGACATCTTCGCCGAGAAGATGTGGTACCTGTTCAAATCCCCGGGCGAGCCCACGGCGATGGCGGGGTTTCCCATTGAAACCGTGCGCGGGATCATCGCACAGAACAAGGAAGGCATCATTCCGGAGGTGGACCTCCACATGGCGGAGGAGCCTGCCGCAACGGCTCCTGCTGACAAGCGTTCCGACTATGACAATGTAATCGACGGGGCGGAGGACCTGGCCCGGTTTGACAAGAAAGGGAAGCAGGGGAAGCGCAACAGGAGCGGCAGAAAGAAACAGGATGCCGGGAACAAACGCCAAGGACCATCCGCAAAAGGCTCGGAAGGCGACAAACAGGCAGCGGCTAGCCCCCAGCCAGCGGAGGCCAGGCATGCGGGCAAACCCGCATTGGAAAAGCGAAGCCGTGACCACCGCGGCAGGCGGCGCAAGGGTCCCGGCCCCGGCCGTCCACCAACCAGCGCACCCAAGCCCGACAACGCGTGAAGCACCACCCTTTGATCTGGATAGCGGCCTGCCTGTTCGTGGCCGGGTGCACGGGACACGTGGTGTTCCAGCAGGACGCCGAGATAGGCGAGATAGGCGAAATCCTCAAAGAACCGCAGCGGAATCCGCCCGATGACCAGCATGGCGGTCAGAAAGACGAGAAAGCGCACGCCTTGCTGCCATGCCCAGGGAGACCAGTTTCCACCGGCCGCCGAATAGAGAACGAGCAGGCCGAAGCCGGTGATGGCCGACAGCAGGGCGATGAGTTTCCAGGGGATGCGCTGGATCGCTGGAGGGACGGGGATCATGGCGTCGCCTCCGCGTCGGAGGTAATCGACGCGCCGGCTTTCCACGCCGCATAGTCGCGCGCCATGCGGTCCTTGATGTTGCCGCCCCAACCGGCCTCGAACCCCTCCAGAGCCTCCATCGCTTTTTCGCGATCGTAGAGGAAGGTGAAGATGTCCTTCGCGACAGGGGCGGCTGCGCGGCTGCCTCCCATGCCATGTTCGATGATGATGGAGGCGGCATAGCGCGGATTGTCGACCGGCGCGAAACAGACGAACAGGCCGTGGTCGCGAAACTTCCACGTCCCGCTCTTGCCGTTGCCCGTGCCCAGCCCGCGCACCTGGGCGGTCCCCGTCTTTTCTGCCGAAAAGGGCAGGGGCTCATTCTTGAACTGGCGGTTGATCAGCCGGGGATAGAGTCTGCGTCCCGATGCGATGCGGGCCGCCATCACCGCGAGCTGGAGCGGGTTCACGCTGACATATCCCTGGCCGATGACCGCGTTCAGCGAATCCGATGCCGACCATGGCTGGCCATATTTGCGCATCTTCCAAGCGCTGTCGGGAATGGTTCCGAAGCGCTGATTGCTTCCCGCGAGCTGGAATTCCTCACCCAGACCGAGGAGCCGGGCCGTGGGGGCGATGGCATCATAACCCAGCCTGTGGCCGAGCCAGTAGAAATAGCTGTTGCAGCTTTTCATGATCGCGGTCGGCATGTCGACGCTGCCATGCGTCCCGAGGCAGCGGAAGAAACGCTTGCCGAGGCGATAGCCGCCGATACAGGTGTGCCGCTCGCTCGGGTCGACACCATGCTGGACCGCGGCGATCGCCGCCATCGGCTTCAGCGTCGATCCGGGCGGATAGAGACCGCGCGTCGCCTTATTGATCAATGGCTGGTGGTCGTCGGCGCGAAGCCAGCTATATTCCGAATTGCTGATCCCATCCGAAAAGCTGTTCGGATCGAAGCTCGGCATCGACACAAAGGCAAGGATGTCGCCCGTAAGCGTGTCGATGACGATGGCCGCGCCGGATTCACGCCCCATGCGCCGCGCGACGAATTCCTGC
>CALMYC010000227.1 GCA_937873385.1 uncultured Flavobacteriales bacterium
AGACCCTGCACCGCCTGCCCGAACTGATCGCCCGCAAACGCGAAACCGGCCGCCCGCAGGTCGATATCAGCTTTCCAGAGATCGAGAAGTTCGACTTTCTGCCGCCCGCGCGCGTCGAAGGCGGCGCGGCCTTCGTCTCGATCATGGAAGGCTGCTCCAAGTACTGCACCTTCTGCGTCGTGCCCTATACGCGCGGCGAGGAAGTCTCGCGGCCGTTCGACGACGTGATTGCCGAAGTCGCGCGGCTGGCCGAACACGGCGTAAAGGAAGTGACTTTGCTCGGTCAGAACGTCAACGCCTACCGCGGGGCGCTGCACGACGGCGGCAGCGCCGACTTCGCGTTCCTGCTGGAAATGGTGCACGAGATTCCCGGCATCGAGCGCATCCGCTACACCACCAGCCACCCGCGCGAGATGACCGAGCGGCTCATTGCCTGCTACGGTACCCTGCCCAAGCTGGTGTCGCACCTGCATCTGCCCGTGCAGTCCGGCTCCGACCGCATCCTCGCGGCGATGAAGCGCGGCCACAGCGTGCTCGAATTCAAATCCATCGTGCGCAGGCTGCGCGAACGGCGGCCCGACCTCTGTCTGTCGTCGGATTTCATCGTCGGCTTCCCCGGCGAGAGCGAGGCCGATTTCGCGGCGACGATGAAACTCATCGAGGAGCTCGACTTCGACGCCAGCTTCTCCTTCATCTACAGCAAACGCCCCGGCACGCCCGCATCCGACTATCCTGACGATGTGAGCGCAGAAACCAAAACCCAGCGGCTGATGCAACTGCAGGCGAGAATCGAGGCGCAGGCGCAGGTCGTCAACCGGGCCATGGTCGGCACCGTGCAGCGCGTGCTGGTTGAAGGCCATGCGAAGAAGAATGCCATTGAGCTTGCCGGCCGCACCGACAACAACCGCATCGTCAATTTCGCGGGGTCTGCCCGATTGATGCACGCCTTCGTCGACGTGCGCATCACCGAAGCCTTGCCGCACAGCCTGCGCGGCGAGATCGTGGAGCGGACCCCCACCCACACGGTGGTGGAATGCGGTGGTGTTGGGTACTTGGTACACATCACCGCCAACACTTACGGCGACCTGCCGGAACGGGGCGCATGCAAGCTCTTCATCCATTATGCCGTGAGCATGGACGTGCGCAGCGGCCAGAGTGAGCACCGGCTGTATGGCTTCCTGGACCGGGAGGAACGGCACCTGTTCCGGCAGCTGATCAATGTGCAGGGCGTAAGCAGCACCATCGGCATGGCCATCCTCGGTGCGCGCCGGGCCACGGACCTGCGGATCGCGATCATGCACGGGGATGAGACGGTCCTGAAGAGTGTGAAAGGCATCGGCCCCAAGCTGGCCCAGCGCGTAGTGCAGGAGCTGGGTGGGAAGTTGGCGGCGGACCCGATCGAAGAACGTTCGGCCCCCATGCGCGGTGCAGGCAATAGCTTGCGTTCCGAGGCGTTATCGGCGTTGATCTCCCTGGGCTTGGACCGTGCCAAGGCGGAGCGGTCACTGCAGCGCGTGCTGGATGAACGGAAGAACGACCCGCCGGCGGTGGAGGAATTGATCAGGCTAGCCCTCAAGAACACCTGAGCCGTCCGGCAGATGAAGTTCCCGAACTTGTTCCGTTCCCTGTTCCGCTTATTGACGGCATGTGCGCTGATGGCGGCGGGCATGGGTGGCGCCCACGCCGCTTGGTCCACAGCGGTAGTGCTGCAGGTGGACAGTCCGCAGATCGACCTGCACTACCCCATCACCGATCCGCCAAGCACAGGGGACCACAACACGGGCACCATCGACCTGGGCACGCCCAGCAACGTGACCAACGACGTGGTGTACGACCCCGTTACCGGGCAGTACGTGCTGCGCAGCCGCATCGGGGACAACATTGATTACCGGCCACCCCAAAGCATGTCACTGGACGAGTACATGCAATACGACATGCAGAAGGCCATGAAGACCTACTGGATGGAGAAAAACCAGGAGGAGAGCGAGCGTGCCGCGAAAAGCTTGATCCCCAGCATCCAAGTGCGGAACGAAACCTTCTGCAGGATCTTCGGCGGATGCAACATTGACATCCGGCCGCAGGGAAGCGCGGAAGTCACCTTCGGGGTGAACACCAGCAAGACGGAGAACCCGCGGATCCCCGTTGACCAGCGCAAGATCACCACCTTCAACTTCGACCAGAAGATCCAATTGAACCTGGTGGGCAACATCGGCACCAAGCTGAAGATCAACACCAGCTACAACACCGAGGCCACGTTTGATTTCGAGAACCAGGTCAAGCTCAACTATGCGGGCAACGAGGACGACATCATCCAGAAGCTGGAGGCCGGCAACGTAAGCCTGCCGCTTACCGGGCAACTGATCCAGGGCAGCCAGAGCCTCTTCGGCCTGAAGACCGAATTGCGCTTCGGAAAACTGACGGCCACGGCCATCTTCAGCCAGGAGAAAGGACAGCGCAAGAACATCGCCGTGGCGGGGGGCGCACAGACCACCAACTTCATCATCAAGGCCGATGACTACGAGGCCAACAAGTACTACTTCCTGAGCTACTACTTCCGCGATAACTATGAGAATGCCTTGCGCACGCTGCCCACGGTGAACAGCGGTGTTCAAGTGACCAAGGTGGAAGTGTGGGTCACGAACACGCGGAGCGACTATACGAACAACCGCAACATCGTGGCCTTCACGGACCTGGGCGAAGATGCCAGCCCGGCGAGTGTGGCGGCGAACCGTGTAAGTGCCAACCTGGCCGGTTCCGGCTTTTTGGTGGACGGCGCCGGCAACGTTGCGGCCAACAACGCGAACAACCTCTACCAGGTGGTGTCCACTAACGCGGGCATCCGGTCCTTCACCAACGCGGCCGCCACACTGCAGGTGATGGGGATGCAGGCATCGCGCAACTATGAGAAGCTGGAAAGTGCGCGCCTGCTGAGCTCCAATGAGTACACCTTGAATGAGCGGTTGGGCTTCATCGGCCTGAACCAGAACTTGAACAACGACGAGGTGCTGGCCGTAGCCTACCAGTACACCTACCAGGGGCAGACCTACCAGGTCGGCGAATTCAGCACCGACGGCATCGCACCGCCGAATGCGCTGATGTTGAGGTTGCTCAAGTCCACCATCACGGACCCGCGGCAGCCGCTGTGGGACTTGATGATGAAGAACGTGTACTCGCTGGGTGCGTTCCAAGTAAATCCACAGGACTTCCGCCTGGAACTGTTGTACAACAACCCCACCACCGGTGTGGACCTGAACTACATCCCGCGTCCTCCGATCGACCAGATCCCCCTGATCCAGGCGCTGGGGCTGGACCGGCTGGACCAGCAGGGCGCGCCCACCCCGGACGGGTGGTTTGACTGGGTGGACAACGCCGCCACCGTGGGCGGCACCATCAATGCGCAGAACGGCCGCATCTTCTTCCCCGTGCTGGAACCGTTTGGAAGTTACCTGAACAGACGGCTAATCGGGCCGAACCCGGGAGCGCCCGCCACGGACACGCTGGTGCGGAAGAACATCGTGTTCCAGCAGTTGTACGACAGCACGAAAACCGCGGCGGAGAACCTGCCGGAGCTGAACCGCTTCAAGATGAAGGGCAGCTTCAAGAGCGCCAGCAGCGATGTGATCAGCCTGAACTCGGTAAACATTCCCCAAGGTTCCGTGAGCGTTACGGCCGGCGGGGTGAAACTGGTGGAGAACCAGGATTATACGGTCGACTACAACCTGGGCCGTGTAAAGATCCTCAACCAGGGCATCCTGGAAAGCGGAACGCCCATCAACATCAGCCTGGAGAGCAATTCCCTTTTCAGCATACAGACCAAAACCTTGGCTGGCGCCCGGTTTGACTACAAGGTGAACAAGGACCTGGTGCTGGGCGGCACGGTGATGAACCTGTACGAGCGCCCGTTGACGCAGAAGGTGAACGTGGGCGATGAACCGATCGCAAACACCATTCTCGGCCTGGACGCGAACTGGAAGAGCGAGAGCGGCTTCATCACCCGGTTGGTGGACAAATTGCCGTTCTTCGGCACCAAGCAGACCAGCGCGATCGATGCCAGCGCCGAAGCGGCCTACCTGATCCCTGGGCACAGCAAAGCCATCGGCAACGTGGGCACCAGCTACATCGATGACTTTGAGGGCAGCGTGAGCAACATCGACATGCGCACGCAAAGCCAGTGGTTCATGGCGGCCACGCCCCAAGGGCAAACGGGCGACCTATTCCCCGAAGGGGAGTACATCAACGATCTGCGCACCGGCTTCAAGCGCGCGTTGCTGGCCTGGTACGTCATCGATCCCCTCTTCTTCAACAACAACAGCCTGAAGCCGCCTTTGCCGGACGGTTCCGACACGGACAACCGCTCACGCGAAGTGCTGGAAAAGGAAGTGTTCCCCAACCGGCAGCTGGCCACCGGCACCCCCAGCAACATTCCCGTGCTGGACCTTGCCTACTACCCCTCGGAACGGGGGCCGTACAACTACAACTCGGACCTGGACGCCAACGGGGACCTGCCTGACCCCGAGGGCAATTGGGCGGGCATCGAGCGGCGCATCACCACCACGGACTTTGAGGCCAGCAACATCGAAACGGTGCAGTTCTGGATGATGGACCCGTTCTCCCCGTCCGTAAGCAACGCCAACGGGGAGCCCGCGAGCAATGTGGATGCCAACAATACCACGGGCGGCGACCTTTACCTGAACCTGGGCAACCTGAGCGAGGATGTGCTGCGGGACAGCCGCAAGAGCTTTGAGAACGGATTGCCGAAGAGCCCCACGGACCAGGCCGCCACCACCGCACAGACCAACTGGGGCGTGGTGCCCACCACGCAGAGCGTGGTGAACGCCTTCGCCATCACCGACCAGAACACCTACCGCTACCAGGACGTGGGCATGGACGGGCTGAGCAATACGGATGCCAACGCCTTCCAACCAGGTCTGAACGAGCAAACCTTCTTCCAGCCCTACTTGAGCGCATTGAACCCCGGTGCGCGCGCCCGGTGGCAGGGTGATCCATCGGCGGATGACTACCGGTACTTCCGCGGCAGCAGCTGGGACAGCCCTCCGCAATCCATCTTGGCACGCTACAAGCGGTTCAATGGGCTGGAGGGAAACTCCATCACGGACGAGGACAGCCCGGAGAGCTATCCCACCCAGGCCACCACCCTGCCCACCACCGAGGACATCAACCAGGACCAGAACCTCAGTGAGAGCGAAGCCTATTTCCAGTACAGGGTCAAGTTGCGCCCGGCGAACATGGTGGTGGGGCAGAACTTCATCACCGACCGGGTGCTGGGCGTTTCACCCAGCGGCAAGCAAGTGTACTGGTACCAGTTCAAGGTGCCCGTTCGCCAGCCTGAAAAGGCGGTGAACGGCATCCAGGATTTCCGCTCGATCCGCTTCATGCGCCTGTTTGTCAAGGGATGGGCGCAACCGGTGGTGCTGCGCTTTGCCCGATTGGATTTCGTCCGTGGCGAATGGCGCAAGTACACCCAAAGCTTGGAGGCGCCCGGCGAAGTGATCGGCGGCGACCCGGACCAGACCACGTTTGACGTGGCGGCGGTGAACATCGAGGAGAACGGCAACCGGGTCCCGATCAACTATGTGCTGCCCCCGGGCATCAACCAGGAAACGGACATTGCCAGTGCGAACCTGCGCAGCCTGAACGAACAATCCTTGGAACTGGGCACGTGCGGCCTGCGCGACGGCGACGCACGGGCCGCTTTCCGCAACGTGAATTTCGATATCCGCAGCTACAAGAAATTGCGCATGTACGTGCATGCCGAAACCGCGGATCCGGCGCACCCGATCGCCTACGGGGATGTAAGTGTATTCATCCGATTGGGCAATGACTACGAGCAGAACTACTACGAATACGAGGTGCCCGCAGTGCCATCGGCCTACTACAACAATGATCCGTACAATGTTTGGCCGGATGCGAACAACATGGTCATTGAGTTCGCCAAGCTCAATGACATCAAGATCCAGCGCAACCAGGCCGGCTTCCCGGTGAACCAGCGCTTCTCCCAAATGGACGGTGACCGGCGGGTGACGGTGGTGGGCAACCCGAACCTGAGCCAGATGAACACCATCATGATCGGCATTCGGAACCCGAAGAAGGACGGGGACCAAGCCAATCCATGGCAAAGCGACGACGGTTCCTCGAAGTGCGTGGAGGTATGGGTGAACGAGCTGCGGCTCACGGATTTCGACCAGCGCGGCGGCTGGGCGGCCATCGCCCGCGTGAACACCACCCTGGCCGACCTGGGCACGTTGAGCGTGGCCGGGAACTACAGCACTCCAGGCTGGGGCGGCATCGACAAGAAAGTGAGCGAACGCCAGCGTGACACGCGGTACGGCATTGATGTCAGCGCGAACCTGGAGATGAGCAAATTCCTGCCGGAAAAGAGCGGGGTGAAGGTGCCCATGTACCTGGGCTACTCCGAGCAGGTCATCAATCCGCAGTACGACCCGTTGAACCCGGACATTGAATGGAACGATGCCACGCGGTCGCTGACCCGCGATGAGAAAAAGACGCGGTTGAAGGAGCTGCGGACCTACACCCGGCGCAGGAGCATCAATTTCACCAACATCCACAAGGACAAGCCGCAGGGCAAGAAGACGGAATACTTCTTCGACATCTCGAACTTCGGCCTTTCCTACGCCTATGCCGACCAGGAATTCCACGATGTGAACACGCAGTACGAGAACACCCGCACCTTCCGCGGTTCCCTCACCTACCAGCACAACCCGAAAGCACGCCCGGTAAAACCCTTTGAGAATGTGGCGTTCATCGGCAAGAGCAAATGGCTGAAGTTGGTCAAGGATTTCAACTTCAACCTCGGCTTCAAGCAGATCACCGCGCGCACGGCCATCGACCGCAGTTATTTGGAGCGGTTGATCAGGCCCAACCCGGACATTGAAAGCCTTCCACCCACCCCCACGTACAACAAGAGCTTCAACTGGACCAACCAGTACGGGTTCCGCTACGACGTGACGAAAAACCTGAAGGTGGACTTCAATGCCAACAACAATTCCATCATCGGGGAGCCCGCCGGCCGCGTGAACACGGACGACCACGATGAGTACAAGCTGTGGAGGGACAGTGTGCTGACCAGCCTGCGGCATTTCGGCGAAACCACCGTGTACAACCACACGGTCAACATTACCTACACGCTGCCGCTGGACAAATTGCCCATGACGGATTGGATCACCGCAAATGCCACTTATGGCGCGGGCTATCAGTGGGACCGTGCGCCGCTGACCCAGGACAGCGTGGGCAACACCATCCAGAACTCGCGGAACATCAACCTCAACGGCCAGTTCAACTTCGTGAGCCTGTACAACAAGATCAAGTACTTCAAGAAGATCAACGACAAGGCCCGCAGCAGCGGAAACAGGCAAGCGGCCAAGAAAGGAACGGGCAAGGACGGGAAGGACCAGAAGGACGATAAGAATGCGAAGGAAGGCGGCCTGAAGATCAATCCGTTGGAAGGTCTTGCCAGGCTGCTCATGACCGTCCGCACCGGCACGCTCACCTACACCCAGAACAGCGGCATTCTGCTGCCGGGCTGGGACCGCGGTGCCAATGCCATCGGCATGGACAGGTCGTTTACGGCGCCCGGCTTCGGGTTCCTGCTAGGGGAGCAGAACCAGGACCTCGGTGGCAACTACATACGTGATTTCGCCAGTGAAGCGGCGGGCAACGGCTGGCTGGTACACACGCCAAGCATCTTCAACCCCTATACCAACACGCGCACTGAAACGATCAACGGGCGGTTGAGCCTGGAGCCGTTCAAGAGCATGCGCATCGAGCTGATGGCCACGCGCACCATGAGCGAGAACCGCAGTTCGTTCTTCCGCTGGAACGCCACGGAACAACGCTATGTGAACGACAGTCCGCGGGAATTCGGCAACTTCAGCGTGAGCACGATCAATTGGGCCACCACGTTCGCCCGGGATGACGAGAACTTCGTGAACGGCATCTTCACGCAGATGCTGAACAACCGCGCGCTGATCAGTGAGCGGCTCGGAAGGGCGGACCACCGCAGCATGCCCACGGACAGCCTGTATTGGGCCGGTTACGGGTCCACAAGCCAGGACGTGGTGATCGGCTCATTCCTTTCCGCGTACTCGGGCAAGAGCGCCGCCAAGGTGCAATTGAACCCGTTCAAGCTGCTGCCTTTGCCCAACTGGGACATAACGTATGACGGCCTCACCAAGCTGGACCTGTTCAAGAAGCTCTTCCGCACCTTCACGGTGAAGCACAGCTACCGCAGCACCTTCAACATCGGGGGTTACCAGACCAACCTGCTGTATGAGCCGGGCGGAAGCGTGCTGGACGCCGGCGGCAATTTCCTGCCGGAGAAGCAGGTCCAAGTGGTCACCATCGCCGAGGTGATGCACCCGTTCATCAACTTCGATGCGACGCTGCAGAACAGCCTGCTGGCCAAGTTTGAGTACAACCGGGACCGCAATTTGAGCCTGGGCCTCACCAATTTCCAGGTCACCGAGGTCCGGGGGAAGGAGTACGTGATCGGCAGTGGCTACCGCTTCAAGAACGTCAAATTCCCCTTCCAGCTTGGCGGAAAGACGCCCAAGAGCGACCTGAACCTGCGGCTGGACTTCAGCTGGCGGCAGAACAACACGGTGATCCGCAAATTGCAGGAGGCGCAGAACCAGGTGACCGCCGGCCAGGACATCATTTCCATGAAGGCAAGCGCCGATTACGTGATCGATCAGCGGCTGAACCTGCGCGCGTTCTACGAACGCGTGCTCAACAAGCCCGTCATCAGCACTTCATTCCCCAGCGCGAACACCAACATCGGCATCAGCCTGCGCTTCACCTTGACGCAGTAAGCCCCATATTTGCGGGGCCGTTAGGCGCCACACAACATCAAGCAGATGAACATTCCGGCAGAACTGAAATACAGCAAGGACCACGAATGGGTCCGCATGGAGGGCGATGAGGCCGTGATCGGCATCACGGACCATGCGCAGGGCGAACTCGGGGACATCGTCTTCATAGACATCAACACCGAGGGACAGGATGTGGCGCAGGGAGAGGTGTTCGGCACGGTGGAGGCGGTGAAAACGGTGAGCGACCTGTTCATGCCGGTGAGCGGAAAAGTACTCGCCGTGAACGGTGGCTTGGCGGACGATCCCGGATCGGTGAACAAGGACCCTTACGGTGCGGGTTGGATCGTGCGGATCAAGTTGAAGGATGCCGCGGAAATGGGAAAGCTGCTCAGCGCCGACCAATACAAGGAGTCCCTTGGCTAAGGATAAGGCCTGGCAGGCAGGGGCCTGGTCAATATGAAATGGCGTTCGCCGGTCTTATGGGCCGCGCTTTGGGCGCTGGGCATATTGGTGCTTACGCTGATGCCTGCCAGCGACGTGCCTGCGTGGCCATGGGCCGAACGTGTCCAATTGGACAAGTGGGTGCATGCCTTCTTGTTTGGCGTACAAGGCGTGTTGCTGGGCCTGGCGCTCATCCGGATGCGCCCGTCAGGGAACCGCACCGGCCTGCTGGTGCTGGCCACGCTGCTGGCCATTGCCTATGGCGGGTTGATCGAAGTGCTGCAATCACTGCTGGGCGATGGCCGGACCGGTGACGTGATGGACCTGTTGGCCGATGCGGCGGGCGCGCTGCTCGGCCTGGCCTTGGTCCGTCGCCGGACCTGATCCCCTCACACGATCATTCCCGCTGCCACCGTTTCATTGGTGCCCTCATCGATAAGGATGAGGCTGCCGGTGTGCCGGTTGCGTGCATAATCATCGAAGTGGAGGGGCACCGTGGTGCGCAGTTGCACGCGGCCGATGTCGTTCATGCCGATGGCCCGGTCCTGCTCGTTCTTGCGCAGCGTGTTGATGTCCATCTTGTACTTCACCTCCTTCACCATGCAGCGGGCATCGCGCGCGGTGTGCTTCAACGCATACTTGCCATTGGGCTGCATGGGCCGCTCGTTCAGCCAGCACAGCATCACGTCGATGTCCTGGCTGCTGTGCGGCAGGTTGTTCGGGCTCACGATCATGTCGCCGCGGCTGATGTCGATCTCATCCACCAAGGTCATCACCACGCTTTGCGGGGCGAAGGCTTCCTGCACTTCGCGTTCGCCGAGATGGATGCTCTTGATCGAGCTTTGGAAGCCGCTGGGCAGCACTTGCACCGCATCCCCGGTGCGGAAGATGCCTCCGGCCACCTGCCCTGCGAAGCCACGGTAATCATGCCACCGCTCGGTCATCGGGCGGATCACATGCTGCACCGGGAAACGGCGGTCGATGTGGTTGTGGTCGCCGGCGATGTGGATGTTCTCCAGCAGGTACATCAGGGTGGTGCCCTGGTACCAGTCCATGCGTGTGCTGCGCTTCACCACATTGTCGCCCTTGAGCGCGCTGATGGGGATGAAGTTCAGGTCGCGCACCTCCAGCTTGCTGCTGAAGTCCTCCAACTGTTGCTGTATGGTTTTGAACACGGCCTCATCGTAGTCCACGAGGTCCATTTTGTTGATGCAGAACACCACGTGCGGAATGCCGAGCAGCGAGGCGATGAATGCATGCCGGTTGGTCTGCTCCTGGATCCCTTTCCGCGCATCCACCAGAATGATCGCGAGGTTCGCCGTGCTCGCGCCCGTCACCATGTTGCGCGTGTACTGGATGTGGCCCGGCGTGTCGGCGATGATGAACTTGCGCTTGGGCGTGGCGAAGTAGCGGTAGGCCACGTCGATGGTGATGCCCTGCTCGCGCTCCGCGCGCAGCCCGTCGGTGAGCAGGCTCAGGTCCACCTCGCCGTTGCCGCGCTTGGAGCTCGCCAGTTGCACGGCCTCCATCTGGTCGTCGAAGATCGAGCGGCTATCGTATAACAAACGCCCGATCAATGTGCTTTTGCCATCGTCCACACTGCCCGCCGTGGTGAAGCGGAGCAGGTCCATGTCCAGGTATCCGTGAGAAGAGATGTCTTTCATTTCGCTACCGTTCATTTCATCGCCTTCAAAACTCTTGGGTTCGTCGCCAAGCCGACTAATTCAATCACCTCACACTCCGCCGTAGAACGTGGTCCTTCCCTGAACCATCCCTTATTTCCTACTCTGATTCTGTTGTTGTGATAGTCGCGGAAGTCATCGTTCAGAATCCACATCCGGGCAACTCCTTCTGGGAGTACAACCCCGGAACCGATCAGATCTCCATCAGCGTTCTCAAACTCCGGCCAAATAATGAAGAGCCAATCCTTCTTGTCTGCGTGGTCAGGGTGTTCATATCTGAAATCGCACCTGATGCCTTGAGACGGTAGCGTTTTTCTTCCTCCCTCGGCTTCGGAGAAGAAGCGGTATCTCACCTTGAAATCACAAGGATGCCCTGTTCGCTCTTCGTATGACTTGTGTTCCTCTAACATTGTACAGGAAAGAGGGACTAGAAGTAGCCTTCCTTTTTGCGATCTTCCATTGCGGCTTCACTGCGCTTATCATCCATGCGGGAACCCCGTTCGGTGGTCCTAGTTGAAGCCACCTCCTCGATGATCTCCTCCAACGTGCTCGCAGGTGAATCCACGGCGCCGGTGCAGCTCATGTCGCCGATGGTGCGGAAGCGCACGCGCTTCATGCAGGGCTTTTCGTCGGGCTTCAGGCGCATGAAGGGGGAGTTGGCATAGATCACACCGTCACGCAGGAACACTTCGCGCTCATGGCTGAAGTAGATGCTGGGGATGGGGATTTTTTCCAGGAGGATGTACTGCCACACGTCCA
>CALMYC010000228.1 GCA_937873385.1 uncultured Flavobacteriales bacterium
CAACCGGCACCGCTCACAGGATGCGGGGTTTTGGGGGTTCGTGCCGCTTGACCACGTGGTAGGCAAGGCCGGGCTCGGGTGGCTCACCGGCGATCCGGAGAAGGGCGGCTTTCCGGCAGGCATTCGCTGGAAGCGGCTGTTTTCCCGGGTGCGATGAACCTGAAGACCATTTGGGCGCACTTACCCGAATGGGGCAAGGCCTTCCTTCCGGCCATCGGCATTCTGTTGACCCTTCATCTTTTCATATTGCGGTGGGTCACCGTGCGCAGCACCAGCATGTACGCCACTTTATACCCGGGCGATCTGCTCGGTGTGGAGCGCTGGCCGGTTTGGACGGGCTTCAATGCTGGTGATATCATCGTATTCCGCGATCCCGTGCAGGACGACCGGGCGAAGTCCGATCGCCAACTCTTGGTGAAACGGATCGCCGGCATGCCGGGTGATGTGCTGGAATTGCGCGATGGGGAACTGTACATCAATGGGCAACCGGTAGCGGCGCCCCCGCTCAGCACTTCACGTTGGACCGTGCGGCTCAAGGCCGGTCAGGAGGCCGGTGGTGTGCTCCGAGCTCTGGGACTTCCACCGGGGTTCGTTCTTTCCGGGCGCAGCTTGATTGACCTTCCACTGAACGAGCAGCTGGCCGATGAACTGCGTAAACGTCCCGAGGTGGCTGCTGTGTCACGCCACGGCCAAGAAGTGGGCAGCCCCGCGCACATTTTCCCGTTCAGTCCCAACTTCAAATGGAACAATGACGATTACGGCCCGGTCCGGGTGCCGGGTGAAGGGGATACCGTGGGCATCACGCCCTTCACCCTGCCGTTGTACGACCGCATCATCAGCCGGTACGAGCACAACACAGTGGAAGTCTCCGGAGGCGACCTGCTCATCAACGGGCAGCCGGCCACCCGTTACATCATTAAGCAAGACTACTACTTCGTGCTGGGCGACAGCCGCGCCAGCAGTTCCGACTCACGCTATTGGGGCTTTGTGCCCTCGGACCAGGTGGTGGGCCGGGCCGGTTTCGTTCTCCTGAACGCCCGTTCGGTCCGGGGTCAAACCAGCAAGGGCCGATCGCTCATTGCGCTCTAGCACCCCTAACTTGCGCCCATGCGCCTTCTTGTTCCGCTCGCAGTTGTTCTCAGCCTCCTGTCATGCAGCTCGAATGACGCGGAATCGCTTTGTGGACGGTACTTCAAGCCCTATCCGGACATGGTGAGCCAGCGCCAAGGCTCAGGCTTCAACAGGGGCTACGTGGATGCCATGGCCCTCTACTCGGAAAAAAAATACCACGAGGCCATCCCTGCCCTTCAACGCGTGGTGGACCGCGATGACCAGAACTTTGCGGCGCGCCTGTACCTCGCCAATGCATGGCTGGCTACCGGTGATCCCTACAAGGCCGAAATGCACCTGGACTTCCTTGAGAATTACAAGGCCCGCGCATTGAGCGACCAGGTGGAATGGTACAATTGCCTCTGCTGGTTGTGCGAAGGCAACATGGCCAAGGCCGGGCAACAAGCCCGCTGGATCGCCTCACGCCCGCACACGTACCGCAAGGAAGCCGGTGAACTGGCCGCCGCACTCGCCAAAAATTGACCCGTGGCGCTCTCCCCTGCCGATCTCCGCAAAGCCCTGGGCGGCACACTCCCTGGCCATGCTGCGTTCGCAGACTTGGGCGGCTACCCCCGGCCCTCGGTGGAAGCAGCGCTTGCCCTGACCCCTCCCCCGCGGGAAAGCGCGGTGTTGATCCTGATCCATCCGGAGGGAGGACATGACCACACGATGCTCATGCGGCGGCCGGAATACCAAGGCATGCATTCCGGGCAGATCGGCTTCCCGGGCGGCAAGCGTGAGCTTGAAGATGTGGACCTGCATGCCACGGCCTTACGGGAATTCAGGGAGGAAACCGGTGCCGACACCGCAGGATTCCAGATCGTGGGCGAATTGACACGGATCCACATTCCACCCAGCCACATGGTGGTGACCCCGGTAGTAGCCTGGGCAGAAGCCTTGGGGCCGCTGCGTCCTGACCCGCGCGAAGTAGCCCAACTGCTGGACGTGCCCCTTGCGGACCTGATGCGCGATGACATTTTGCGCCGCAAGCGGTTTACCATGGGCATGGACGGACGCCAACGCGAAGCGCCTTACTGGGATGTGCAAGGCCAAACGGTGTGGGGAGCCACGGCCATGATGATCGGCGAACTCCGCCTGGTGCTCGGCCATCCGTTGCCGCCGCTGAAGTAGGATGCCAACATCCCGTTGACAACTGATTCCCACAGGGTTGCATTGGGGTAACCGCCCTCATTACCTTTGCCATACACTCCGTGAGCACATGAAAACAGCATTCCTCCGCAGGCCGTTTGTCCTACTGGTTTTCGCCGGCACCTTCGCAGTGGCCCAAGCCGCAAACGTGGACATTACAATGGCGCCGAACAGCAACGGTCAATTGGACATCAAACTTCGGCCCAGTGCAAACTTCGATGGCATGGTGAGCAGCCTGGTGTTCACCTTGCGCTGGAATGCCGGTACCGAGGCGCACTTGGGCACCATCCAGCAGGCGGAACCCGCCACCACCTACATTCCCGTAAGCCGCAGCGGTGGCGAGCAGGATGCGGGCGGGCAGCGCTACCAGATCTTCGTGGGCTTTGGCATGACCCCCATGCAATGGATCCCCACCAACTGGGTGGCCGGCCAGGAATACACCGTGGCCACCATTGCTGTAACGGGCACCGCGGAATTCAGTTTGGTGAATGACACATGGACCTCCCTGAACAACGCTGATTACTACCTCGCACTCGGCGGATTGGACGAAACCGGTGAGATCTACGGCGGTACCACTTCAGGCATTCTGGCCGGTGAAGCCGCGGATGGCGGTTTGAGCGTGATGCCCAACCCCACCGACAAAACGAGCGTGATCACCTTGGAGTTGAAGCAGGCACAGGACCTGAAACTTGAACTGCTCAACGCCTCTGGCCAGGTGGTGTGGAAGGAATCGAAGCCGGGGGCATTCGGCACCGTGCGCATCCCTTTGGACCTTTCCAGCTTGGACAAGGGGGTGTACTTGCTGCGCATGCACCGCGCCGGTGACATCATCACCCAGCGGGTGGTGAAGCGGTAGGAAGCGGCAACGGCCTGCCGGAAATGCCGTGCCCGTTCTGGCGGGCACGGCATTTTTCCATCTACCCCGGCAAAGGCAAGCAGGACCCCAACGATCAAGGATCCACCCACACCCTGTGGATAACTGATCCTTCCCCTCCCCAACCCCGCCGGGTACCTTCGGGGCCCCAATTCCCAGTTGTGAGTTCGTGGTTCTCAGTTCGTGGTTGTCAGTTGCCAGTTGGCAGTTGTCGGCCGTTCTGCGTACCGACAACCAATAACTGATAACCGGCAACTGGCGATCAAAGAAGCATCTCCGATCACCCAAGCATGCAATTCTCCCATCTTCACGTCCACACCCAGTATTCCCTGCTCGACGGCGCCAGCAACATCAGCGCCCTTTACAAGAAAGCCGCCGCGGACGGCCAGCCCGCAGTGGCCATCACCGACCACGGCAACATGTTCGGCGTGTTCAAGTTCGTGGCCGAGGCCGGCAAGCACAAGAACGACGACGGCAGCCCGAAGGTGAAGCCCATTGTGGGCTGCGAGTTCTATTTGGTGGAGGACCGCACCAAGAAGGCCTTCACGCGGGAGGGCAAGGACAGGCGCTTCCACCAGCTGATGCTGGCCAAGAACGCCACGGGCTACCGCAACCTCAGCAAGCTCTGCTCGCTGGGCTACATCGACGGCTTCTACAGCAAATACCCGCGCATTGACAAGGAACTGGTGCTGCAATACCATGAGGGCCTCATCGCCACCACGTGCTGCCTGGCGGCCAGCGTGCCGCGCACCATCCTGCACAAGGGCGAGGCCGAAGGGGAAAAGGAATTCAAGTGGTGGCTGGACCTCTTCGGCGACGACTACTACATCGAGCTGCAGCGCCATGGCATCGCCGACCAGGACAAGGTGAACGCCGTGCTGCTGAAATGGGCGGAGAAGTACAATGTGCCCATCATCGCCAGCAACGACAGCCACTACGTGGACCAGCGCGACGCCAACGCGCACGACATCCTGCTCTGCATCAACACCGGTGAGAAGCAGAGCACGCCCAAGGCCACCGATGCCGACGAGGAGAACGGCACCACCAAGGGCAAGCGATTCGCCTTCACCAACGACGAGTTCTTCTTCAAGACCCAAGCGCAGATGCTGGAGCGCTTCAAGGATATCCCGCAGGCGCTGGACAACACGGGGCTGATCACGGACAAGATCGAGCCGCTGAAGCTGAAGAAGGACATCCTGCTGCCGAACTACGAGATCCCCGTGGGCTTCGCGGACCAGGATGCGTACTTGCAGCACATCACTTACGAGGGAGCGGTGCGGAGGTATCTTGGGAATACGGAGGTGAATGGTGAAAAGGGCCCGGTGAATGGTGATAGCACGCTCCAAATACCGATCACCAATGACCAATCACCTGCATTTGGCATTACCGGAGGCATCGAATCCCTCGACCCGAAGATCAAGGAGCGGCTGGACTTCGAGCTCTTCACCATCCGGACGATGGGCTTCGCGGGCTACTTCCTCATCGTGCAGGACTTCATCAACCACGGGCGCGACATCGGTGTGGTGATCGGCCCGGGTCGCGGCAGCGCGGCCGGCAGTGCGGTGGCCTACTGCATCGGCATCACCAACATCGACCCCATCAAGTACGACCTGCTGTTCGAGCGTTTCCTCAACCCGGACCGCAAGAGCATGCCTGATATCGACACCGACTTCGACGACGAGGGCCGGCAGCGCGTGATCGACTACGTGGTGGACAAATACGGTAAGAACCAGGTGGCGCAGATCGTCACCTACAGCGGCATCGCGGCCAAGAGCAGCATTCGCGACACCGCGCGCGTGCTTGACCTGCCGTTGAATGAGGCCGACCGCTTGGCCAAGCTGGTGCCCGAGCGGCCCGGCATCAACCTGGGGCGGCTGTTGCACGCACCCTTGGACGGCGACGGCAGCCTGAAGGCCAAGGAAAACCTGAGCAGCGACGAGCTGGCCAACGTGAAGCAACTGAGGGAGATCCTGGCCAGCGGCGAGGCCACCGCCGACGTGCTCAGCGAGGCCGAAAAGATCGAAGGCTCCGTGCGCGGCACCGGCATCCACGCGGCGGGCATCATCATCGCGCCGAGCGACCTCACGGAAATCATCCCCGTGTGCACCAGCAAGGAATCCACCCTGCTGATCACCCAGTACGAAGGCAAGGTGATCGAGGACGCGGGCGTGATCAAGATGGACTTCCTGGGCCTGAAGACGCTCACCATCATCCGCGATGCGCTGCGGATGATCAAGGCCAACCACGGCACCGAGATCGACATCGACGCGATCCCGCTGGACGACCCGAAGACCTTCGCCCTGTACCAGCGCGCCGAGACCAACGGCACCTTCCAGTTTGAGAGCGTGGGCATGCAGAAATACCTGCGCGAGCTGAGGCCCGACCAGTTCGGCGACCTCATCGCCATGAACGCCTTGTACCGCCCGGGCCCGATCGAATACATCCCCAGCTTCATCAAGCGCAAGCTGGGGCAGGAAGCCATTGTGTACGACCTGCCCGAGATGGAGGACCTGCTGCGGGAAACCTATGGCGTCACCGTTTATCAGGAGCAGGTGATGCTGCTGAGCCAGAAGCTGGCGGGCTTCACCAAGGGTGATGCCGACGTGCTGCGCAAGGCCATGGGCAAAAAGGACAAGGCCACGCTGGACAAGATGAAGGACAAATTCCTTCAGGGCACCACCGCCAAGGGCCTGGACGCGAAGGTCTGCGCCAAGGTGTGGACCGACTGGGAGGCCTTTGCGCAGTACGCCTTCAACAAATCGCACAGCACCTGCTATGCCTTCGTGGCGTACCAGACCGCCTGGCTGAAAGCGAACTATGCGCCGGAATACATGGCCAGCGTGCTCACGCATTCCGGCGGCCAGATCGACAAGATCACCTTCTTCATGGAGGAATGCCGCCGCATGGGCATCCCCGTGCTCGGCCCGGACGTCAACGAGAGCGGCTTTCAGTTCAGTGTGAACACGCAGGGCCAGGTGCGCTTCGGGCTGGGCGCGGTGAAGGGCGTGGGCGAAGGCGCGGTGGAGGCCATCGTCATCGAGCGCGAAAAAGGACCCTACACCAGCATCTTCGACGTGGTGCGCAGGGTGAACTTGCGCGGGGCCAACCGCAAATCACTGGAGAGCCTCGCGCTTGCCGGGGCCTTCGACGGTTTTGGGAACGTTCACCGCGCACAACTGTTCCACAGTGCGGGCGAAGGCAAGCCAAACTTCATGGAAACACTGGTGCGCTGGGGCCAACAATGCCAGGACGGTGCCGACAGCGCGCAGGTGAGCATGTTCGGCGACAGCGACGAGGGCTTGGCCATCCCCGAGCCTCCGCTGCCTGCGATAGAGCCGTGGAGCGCGCTGGAGCAACTGCACCACGAGAAGGAAGTGATCGGCTTCTACCTCAGCGGCCACCCGCTGGACGACCACCGGCTGGAGATCAAGCACCTGTGCAACGCGCAATTGCCGCAGCTCGCCGACCTGAAAAGCCTGCTGGGCCGCGAGCTGTGCCTTGCCGGCATCGTCACCAAGGCCGAGCACCGCATTGCCAAGAGCGGCAAGCCCTTCGGCAGCTTCTCGCTGGAAGACCACCAGGGCAAGCACGACTTCATGCTCTTCAGCGAGGACTACCTGAAGTACAAGCTCTACCTGCAAGCGGGCACCTTGCTGCTGCTGAAAGGCCGGGCTTCCGAGCGCACCTGGGGCCGTGATGAAGGCCAGGCGGAATTCAAGATCGGCAGCATGGACCTGCTGAGCGATGCGCGGGAGAAATACATCACCAAATTGATCCTTCAACTGGATGCCAAGCGCGTGGACCGCGAGCTGGGCAAGGAAATCGCCGACGTCCTGGCCACCAGCCAAGGAAAATGCAAGGTGGTAGTGGCCCTTTACGATACCGAGGAAAACCTCCAGGTTGAGGCCACCAGCAAGGCGCGCACCGTGGCTGTCAACATGGAGCTCACGGACCGGCTGGACCGGCTTTCTGGCGTAAAATGGTCCCTTAGCTGACCAATTGTCGTGGAAAACCGGTGCGGCAAGGAGGTTGATAACCGCGCCCGGCTTCGGACCTTTGCTGAAAGGCTATAGGAACGGACCTTTCCAAACACACATCCAGCGTACACCACGCCACAAAAACAACAAGTGAACATGGCCATTGAACTGACCGACAGCAATTTTGAGGAACTCGCCCTGAAGAGCGACAAGCCCGTGATGGTGGACTTTTGGGCCGAATGGTGCGGCCCCTGCCGCATGGTGGGCCCGGTGGTTGAGGAACTCGCCAAGGACTACGAAGGCAAGGCCGTGATCGGCAAGCTCAACGTGGACAACAACCCCGGCATCGCCACCAAATACGGCATCCGCAGCATCCCCACCATCCTGTTCCTGAAGAACGGCGAGGTGGTGGACCGCAGCGTGGGCGCGGTGCCCAAGAGCACCTTGAGCGGCAAGCTGGACGGCCAGTTGGTACCGGTGGCTTAAGGGAAAATCAACCACACTTTTCAATGGAAGGCCCGGATCGATCCGGGCCTTCTTTTATTGGGTCCATGCTGTTCGGGCCGAACGGTACGACGTAATTTTCACCTGCCCAGCAGCACCAGCGATGCCCACGTTCCCCATGCGCCACGTTCTCATCGCTGCGGTTCTTACCGGGACCACATGCCAAAGTAGCCATGCCCAGGATGCGAGCCTGGCACCGGGGATCCGCAAGGAACTTGCAGCGGCCACGGATGACACCGCACGCGCGGACGCCTTGGCCCGCCTCTGCTTCAACCTGGTCCGTTCAGCACCGGATTCCGCCCTGTCCGCCGGGGAGGAGGCCCTGGCCATCGCCACCCGCATCCAAGTCCCCAAAGCCTTGGGGGATGCCAACAACAACCTCGGTTGGTTGGCGGTGGAACAAGGCCAATACAAGCGGGCCGACACCTTGCTGGGCACGGCGCTGGCCATCTTCCGGAAGATCGGCAAGCCGGCATACGCTGCGGTGACGCTCTCCAACCTGGGCTGGCTCGCCACCAAGCGCGGGGATGATGCCACGGCCATCCTGCGTTTCCAGGAAGCCTACCGTGAAAGCGAAACCGCGCAGGACAGTGCGACCATGGCATCGTTGATGTACGCCCTGGGCAGCACCAACCGCAGGTTAAAGGACTATTCCAAGGCCGTTGAATACCTGAACGGATCCTTGGCGATGGAACGGGCGCTGGGGCGGCAAGGCAACGAAGCCAACTGCCTGCTGGCCCTGGCCAACTTGGCACGGCAGCAGGGCGACACCGCCCGCATCATGCCCTTGTACCAGCAAGCGAATGCCATTTATGACCGGATGCATGACCATGCAGGGGCGGGAATCGTGGAGGAGAACATCGGGGACCTCCGCCTGGACCGGTCGCCGACACAAGCCCTCGAACATTATCGCTTGGCGCTTGCCCATTACGATTCCATCTCCAGCAACGCTGACAAGGCCTACGTTCTGAAGAACATCGGCATTGCCCAAACCAAGCTTGGGCGGCTCACGGATGCTGAGAAGAGCTTGGCCCAAGGGCAGGAACTCGCCCGTGGCATCGGGGCTGCACAATTGCTGATGGAATACGAACTGGCCATGGCGGAGCTGGCATCGGCACAGGGAAACGCCCCGGCCACCCTGGCGCATTACGCACGCTACACCGCGCTGAAGGACAGCGTACAGGGGGAAGACAGCCAACTGGAGATCGCCCGTCTGCGCACCGCATTTGAAAGCGAGCGCAAGGAGAAGGACAACGTGCTGCTCCGTGTGGAGAACGGCGCGCAGCAGCAAAAACTGCGCAACCGTGAGGTCCAGCTCTACGGCAGCATTGCGCTGGCCCTGTTGGCGCTGGTGGCGGCCCTGCTCTTCCGCCGCAATTATCGGCAGAAGCGCAAGCATGCCGAGGAACTGGAGGAGATGAACCACCGCTTGTCGGAAAGCAATGCCGAGATCAACGAGATCAATGGCCTGCTGAAGCTCAAGGTGCTGCGCGGCCAGATGAACCCGCACTTCATCTACAACGGCCTGAACAGCGCGGCGGGCTTGACGCAGGAAGGCCGTGCCCTGGAGGCCTTGGCCTACTTGCAGGGATTCGCCCGCCTGCTGCGCATGGTGCTGGAGCACAGCGTAAGGGACCAGGTGGACCTCCGCGATGAAATGGATTTCCTGCGGCAATACCTCAAGCTGGAGGCCAAGCGCCTGCCCGGGCTCACCTACAGTGTGGAGGCGGGCCCAGGGTTGATCGACAGCGAGGTGGAGCTCCCGGCGTTGCTGGTACAGCCCTTCGTGGAGAACGCCGTGTGGCACGGACTGTCCGGCAAGACCGGTGAACGCACCGTTCAGGTATGCTTCAGCCGCAACGGACATGAGCTGCAATGCGAGATCACGGACAACGGGGTGGGCAGGCAGGAAGCAGGCCGGGCGCCGGGTGAAGGGCACACCTCCCTGGGCATGCAACTGACCAGCGAACGGTTGCAACTGCTCGGCCGAAGGCTGGAAGAAGAAGGTGCGGTGGAAGTGGAAGACCTCATGGATGAACGAGGTGATCCCGCCGGAACACGGGTCCGGGTGCGGCTAAGCGGCCCTTTGGATGCCGCGGTGGGCGGACCCTGAATGCCACCTACCTTTCCCGCATGATCAAGGTGATGCTGGTGGACGATGACGGCGAAGGCCGCAGCTACCTGCGCAGCCTGCTGGCGGGCCATGCGGACATTGGCGTGGTGGAGGAGACGGACAACATCACCGATGCACGGCAGCTCCTGGCCAACACCGCCGTGGACCTGCTTTTCCTGGACGTGGAGATGCCCGGTGGATCCGGCTTCGAGCTGCTAAAACAATTGGGCACCTGGCCCTTTGCCGTGATCTTCACCACCGGATTTCAGCGCTATGCGATCCAAGCCATCCGCTTCAGTGCGTTGGACTACTTGTTGAAGCCTGTTCAACCTGATGAACTGGCCGATGCGCTCCAACGGTTCCGGCAACGCCAGCTTTCCGTGGACCGCACCACGCACCAGCAGCAGTTCCTCCACAACCTGGCCCAACCGGACGAACGTTCCCTGAAGCTCACCCTCACCCTGGGCGAACGAACCTACTTCATCTCCCCGGCGGAGATCACCCACTGCACTGCCGATGACAATTACACGGAACTGCACATCCATGACGGCCGCCGCTTCGTCTCCGCCCGCACGCTGAAGGACTATGAGGACATGTTGCTGCCGATGGGATTTCTGCGCGTCAACCGTTCCGCCTTGGTGAACCGTTCCCAGATCACCCACATGGACGGCCTGGACGTGGTGCTGCGCAACAAGGCGCGCTTCGAGGTAAGCCGCCGCAAGCGGGAGGACGTGGTCAAGGCCTTGGCCCGTTAGAGGGCATCCCCTACCACTCCCTCGGCTTACCGACCATTCCCTCGGTCCCCCGTGTAGGTGGGCCCGGGTGCATTCAGCTTCGCACCATGCGCCAAATCCTCTTCATCCCGTTTGCCATCGTACTCCTTGCCACATCCTGCAAAAAGGGCAAGGCCGATCAACCTGCCAATCCGGGCGGTGGTGGAGGCGGCGGAGGACAGACCGGTACCGCGCACATCTCTTCATGGTCCCCCGCCGTCCCGTATGCGGATGATACGGTGACCTTCCACGGCACTGGCTTCGATCCCACGGCCAGCGGCAATGTCGTCACCACCTGCAACCACGTTTTCCAAGTGATCTCCGCGAGTTCCACGCAGGTCAAGGCCCATCTGGTGAATGACATCACCTCCTGCATTTACTACAACGACATGAGCGAGATCGTTTTTCAGGCAAACGGGTGGAGTGACACCCTGCCGGACTTCCATTGGAAGAAGACTCCGCGCATCATGGAGCTCAACTACTTCGCACCCTACTACTGCAATGCGTTTTTCCGAGGCGGGGACAGCCTGGAAGTGGTGGGCATCGGCTTCGGGTCAAACAGCTTGGCCTCATGGTCGATCGGGGATCACCAATCCTCCGGTCCTGTGGTGGTGGACACCGGTGTTGAAGGCTTTGGCTACATCCGCACACGGTTGGGCCCATCCGATCTGGGCAGTGCGATCGATGAATGCGACACCGCCACGGTGCTCGTAACGCTGACCAATACGGACGGCCGGGTCTTCAGCAAGCAAACACGGATCGGGCACGGGCCGCACATGAGCTTCCAGTCCATCGTTCCCAACATCAACTCCGCCAGCCGTGCGGACATGCTCGCGAACAACTTGGTGATCTATGCCACGGTGTACGGCCGCTACTTGAAGTCCTGCATGGCCGTGCGGCTCTACCGAACGACGGGAGGTCCGGTGGACGAGCTCATACTTACTGCTGGCGGGCCTCCCGGTGGATTCCCGAATTCCTATGTCGTGGGCCCCATCGCCCCGATCTCGCTCGCGGTCGGCAACTACGTTCTCAAACCGGTGAACTGCGACGGCAGCATAGACGGCAGCCATATCGGGTCGTTCGTGCTGACCCCTTGACCAACGCAAGTGCCCATTTGATCAAGGGACACCCGTCCCGGACCAGTGCATCCAACTCAAACCCTGCAGCCATGAACTTTCATCTCACCCTGGAACGCAGCA
>CALMYC010000229.1 GCA_937873385.1 uncultured Flavobacteriales bacterium
TCTGCTGGCCGGCACGGCACTGATCGTGGCCTGCTCAGGTCCGGTTTCTTCCGATACCGGTGCAGTGGCCAACCGCACCGAAAATATGGTGGGCATCACCGAAGGCACGCCGGTGGCCACGGCGGACCTGGGCATCAGCGGCATGACCTGCGAGATGATGTGCGGAAACATGATCAAGGGTGCATTGGTAAAGGTGCCCGGCGTGGAGAAAACGGACATCGCCTTCCATGACGGGGATGCCATCGGCCATGCGAAGGTGACCTACGACCCCGCCAAGGTGAACGATGCCGAACTGGTGAAAGCGGTGCAAGCATTGGCAGACGGCCAATACAAGGTGGAGTCCATTGCCGTGGTGAAGCAAGTACTGGGAGCGCCTTCCGTGGACAAGGGAGCGGCCAAGGAGAAAAGCGATGCATCCGCCGCCCTGCTGCCGGAGGTGAACATGCCGAACCTGGTTTCGACCTTGTTGTCCCTGGTGAGGATCTGAGGAGAAGGTGCGAGGGTGCCAGGATGCGAGGGTGCGAGTGCCGCGCAGCCATTGGCTTTTCCGGAACTCCGGAGCCTAGTGCCGGAGCAAGGCCAGCAGTTCGCGCTGGATGCTGATCCCCTTGTCCGCTGCGTACCACGCGTGGACCTTGGCGTAGAGTTCCTCCTTGGGCAATTGCCTTTCCGCAGGAAGGTCCTTGTTGGCCCACACCATGTCCTGTGCTGTTTGCGGCCTCGGCCCCCAGTTGAACAGTTCCTTGCCTTGCGGATCGAAGACGATCAGCTTGGGAATGCTGCGTCCTCCGTGCGTGAGGTAGCGGTCCATCAAGCCCACATGCTCATCGCGCAGCACAATGCGCATCCGCACGTTCGGGGCGGCATCAGCCATCAGGCCCAGCACCGGCATCACCTGCGAACTGTCCCCGCACCACGGCTCGGTGATCACCAGCCAGTTCATCGGGGGCAGCTTGCCCAACACGTCCAATAGTTCCGGCAGGAGCTTTACCGTCTTTTCATTGCGCACCGTGCGCGCCAGGTTCAGGCGCGTATAGGCGACCATGTCCTCGCTCTGATCAGGCCCGGTGGTGCGCCCTTCCTTCACCAATCGCCCCAGCAAGGCCCGGAACGCGGAGCGCTCCATCCCGGCCTGCATGCCGGCGAGCAGTTGTTCCGGGGCCGCCGTCTTCGGATCTTGGCTCATTTTGCAGTGGCCACTGGAGCTTGGCCGCTGTCCGGGTTCATGGCCTTGAACTTGGCCATCAGCTCCTCATCGGTGTATTTCAGGTTCTCGATCATCTGCGCCGCGTCTTTCGCGAAGCGGTGGTCCGGGAACTTGTCGATCACCTGCTGGTAGGCCTGTTGCGCTTCACCTTTCTGACCGAGTCCATTGTCGATGGTGAAAGCTTTGAGGTAGTAGGTGTCCGGGATCTTCTTCCAGTGGGGGAAATCCCGAATGATGCGGTCATACAATGCAATGCCGCCCTGCGGGTCGCCCATGGTGCTCTTCAGGCTGGCACCGCGGAAGATGTACTCGGGCGTGAGTGAATCCAGCGGGTGGAGCTTCGCGTAGGCCAAGTACACGTCCAGCAGCGCTTGTGCGCCTTTGCGGTCGAAGCCGGGGCGTGCGTAAAGGGAATCCTCCATGGCGTGGATGCGGGCAGCGGCCAAGGTGTCCGCGCCGGAGCCATTGCCCTTGCCGGTGCCGCCTCCACAGGCGGTGAACAAGGCCAAGCCAAGGAACAGGAACAGAAAGCTGAGCGTGGTCTTCATTTGATGGGGGTGAACCGCATTTTGTACTTCGCGTCGGTTTTGCCGCGGCTGATGTCGCGCAGTTTGCCTTGCAACATGCGCTTGCGCAAGGGCGGGAGCAGTTCCGTGAAGAGAATGCCGTCCAGATGGTCGTGTTCGTGCTGGAGCACGCGGGCGGCATAGCCGTCAAATGCTTCCTTGTGCTCCCGGAAGTTCTCGTCCATGTAGCGCATCACGATCTTCGGTTGGCGCTCCACGTCCTCGCGGATGCCGGGGATGCTGAGACAGCCTTCCTCAAAGGCCCACTCCTCCCCTTCCTCCTCGATGATGTACGGATTGATGAAGACCTTCTTGAAGTCCTTCAAGTGCGCGTCCTCCGTGGGGTTGCCGTCCTCATCCTCCGCGAAGGGCGAGCAGTCCACGATGAACAAGCGGATGCTTTCGCCGATCTGCGGGGCTGCAAGGCCCACGCCGCTGGCTGCATACATCGTCTCATACATGTCGGCGATCAATTGCTTCAGGCCCGGGTGTCCGGGACCAATGTCGCGGGCCACTTTCTTCAGCACGGGATCCCCGTAAGAGCGGATGGGTAGGATCATGGTTTTGAAGGTGCGAAATTACGGCTTGGGGCGTAGTGCTTAGTGTGTAGTTCGTAGGGCGTAGGGCGTAGTTCGCAGGGCATGGTTGATGGTCCTTCTGGACGTATTCCCCCCCCACGAACTACGAACTGCGCACTTTGCCCTGTTGGCAGGGCGCAGGGCGCAGGGCGTGGTGCCGGGCTCAGATCCGAGCCAGCGCCTGCTCCAAGTCCGCGATCAGTGCCTGCGGGTCTTCCAAACCCACATAGATCCGCACCAGGTCCCAGGGCAATTCGCCTTGCGGGGCGCGCGTATCCATGGTGGCTGCCGTGGGGAACTGCAGTGATTCGTAGCCGCCCCAGCTTACCGCCATCAGAAAGCGCCGCAGGCCATTGCAGAAGCGTTCCACCCCGGCCATGTCCTCCGCCTTTACCCGGATGCTCATCAATCCCGCGCAGCGCTCCATCTGCCGCTTGGCCAATGCCTGCTGCGGAAAGCTTGCCAGGAACGGCCAGTTCACCTGCGCCACCTTCGCATGGGCCTCCAGGAAATTCGCCACCCGTTCCGCACTGTCGGCGCTGCGGTGCATGCGAAGCTCCAATGTGCGCAGGCCGCGCAGCAGCAACCACGCATCGTGCGGCGAAGGGATGGCGCCCAGGGTCATGAATTCCTTGGCCATCACTTGGCGGATCTGCCCCCGGCTGCCCGCCAGCACCCCGCAAACCACATCGCTGTGGCCGTTGAGGTATTTGGTCCCGCTATGGGCAACCAGGTCGATGCCCAGGTCGATCGGGTGCTGGAAGAGCGGACTGCTGTAGCTGTTGTCGCACACCGTGAGGATGCCATGCTCCTTGGCGATGGCGGCCACAGCCCGCAGGTCCTGCAGCTCAAAAGTGATGGAGTTCGGGCTTTCAGTGATAAAGAGCCTCGTTTGCGGTACGATGGCCCGGCGGAAGTTCTCCGCGTCGGTGCCGTCCACGTACGTATGGGACACGTTGAACCGCTCCAGCAGTTCGTTGAGCAATCTGCCGGTCCAGCTGTACGGCTTCCGCACGCACACGATGTGGTCCCCCGCCTTCACGAAGCTCAGCACCGCCGCAGCCATGGCCGCGCTGCCGCTGCCGAACACCAGAGCATCCTCCGCGTGTTCCAAGGCCGCCAGTTTCTTCCGCACCATGCCAACGGTGGGGTTTGCACCGCGCGTGTACAGCGGCACATCAAACTCGTTGCGCATGGCCTGGCGCAGTGCGTCCACCGTGGAATAGGTGAAGTTGCCGCTTTGCACAATGGGCGGCACCACCGCGTTGAATCCGTGTTCACGGTCCTCTCCGAGGTGGTTGAGGATGAAGGAGAGGTCGTCGTTCATGGCCATGCAACGGGTTCACGGATGAAAAACACGAACCCGTTCTTCCGGTAAAGTTCCTTCAGCCCCGGTATCGCGGCCGTTTCCGCCGCGCTGGTCACCTTGCACACCACATACACCGGGCGGTCCACGTTGCCTGTCAGCAGCCAATTCTCACTCTGCACGCGGGAATCGGTGATGGGCGGCATCCGTGTGTAGAACCACTGCGCATAGCTCTTGTAGTCCTTGGTCAGCACGTAGCACTTCTCCCCTTGCCGCTGCTGGAAGAACTCCACCGCGGCCCGCTGCGAATAACCTTCGATGTGGTTGATGAAGTAGTACAGCGTGATGGTGACAAACAGCGCCGTTCCGCCGAACACTGCCACGATGCCCCGGCGGTATTCACGCTTGGCAAAGAAGCGGTGGCCGAGGTAGAGCACCACGCACATCCACACGCCCGCCAGCGCTTCCCAGCCGGTCCAGTGTACCTCCGCCTGCAGGTTGCCTTGGGCGAAGTGATCGTTCTTCAACAACGGGAGGATCCATTCCGGGTGCATGCCGAGGAAGGGCAACACCAAGGTGGCCAAGGCGAAGAGCGTTCCGATGCCGCCCATCAGCAGCCGCGACCACAGGGTGGCCTTTCCGCCGTTCCACAGCCGCTCCAATTGCAGCGCAGCGAGGAAGGTGAGCGGGAAGTAGCACAGGCTGCTGTAGTGGACGATCTTGGTTTGTACGAGGCTGAAGAGAATGAGGACAACCCAAAAGAGGATGAGGAGCCAGGTGCGGTAGGGGGCCGTGCCAGCGCTCGCCGTGGTACTCGGGGAACTAGTTCCCTCAGCGGTCTCCCGAAGGGGACCCTGAGGTAAAGGGTGCATACAAGGTCCGCTGCGTGCGACCTTGATGGAGCTAGTTCCCCTGAGCATTTCCTGCAAGGCGAAGACCGATGCGGGGAAGCAGCCGATCAGCAGCACCACAACGTGGTATCCGAAGAAGCCGCCGTGGCCTGCATCCTCGGTGCTGAGCATGGCCACCTGCCGCCAGAAGAAGGCGGTGATGAACACGGACCCGTTGCGCAGCAGGTCCGCGCCGAACCACAGGCCGGGCACCAACAGCAGCACGGCAAGCATCAGCAGCACCCGCGGGATGGAAACGTACAGACGGAAGCGGTTCCACACCCAGTATACCAAGGCACAAAGCACAGGGATCAGCACGCCCACCGGCCCTTTGGTAAGCACCGCCAGCCCCAACCAAAGGCCCGCCATGGCAGCGGCGATGTACTTCTCACGAGCTGACAGGCCAGTGCTTGCCGGCGTATCCGTCATTCGGATAAACGCCAGGAAGCCGAGGAAGATGAAGAGGTTGAACCACGGATCGATGATGCCGCTGCGGAAGTACAGGTGCGGCAGGATGGAGCCGATATACGCCAGCGCCCACAGCAGCCCGAAGGTGCGGTTGCGCAACCGCGTACCGATGCGGAACAGCACCACCAGCGTGGCCACGCCGCACAAGGCATTGGGCAGCCGCGCCGCAAACTCGCCCACGCCGAAGGCCGACATGCTGAGCGCCTGCATCCACATAAAGAGCGGCGGCTTCTCATAGAACGGCACATAGCCGATCTGCGGCTGCAGCCAGTTATGCGTGGCCAGCATCTCGCGCGCGATCTCCGCGAAGTTGATCTCGTCCCAATCGAAGAGGTGGACTGCGCCGAGGCCGGGCACAAGGAGGATCACCGCCACAAGCGCGATCAGCCAAGCGATACTGCGGTCTGAGAGGGCCTTCATGCGGTGCCGAAGGTAGCCGAGCAGGAACGTATCGCCGGTTGACTATACGCGACCTATTCTCCCGGGGGAATGCGTTGCTCAATTAGCCGGGATGGCGGGTCGAGCCCGCCATGGCGTGAAGATTGCGGTGCCGCCATAATTTGTACGTCACTGCGGGCTTGACCCGCAGTCCCGGTTGGCTTTATGGATGCAAAGACGTGGACCAATAGTTCCTTAACTTAATGACAATGACGGAGACCCTGCGTGCGGGTAAAAGGTCAACCCTCGTGGGAGTTTTCGAATCACAGGGTCCCGGTGACGGAGACCCTGGGTGAGGTAAACGCCAAACACGCTTGTCAACAAACAAACTGCCCTGCGGCCCCCCCTTCACCGCTTGCCAAGCAACCCCCACCCCATCATCCCTGTCCGCGACAAAAAATACCGCCAGCTCACGTTCAGCACGCCGAAGCCGTACTTCATGCTGCGGCTGAAGTTGATGCTGCTGGCCTCATCGAAGTACTTGGTGGGGCAGGTGACCTCGGCAATGGCGAAGCGGTTCCAGAAGATCTGGCCGATCATCTGGTTGTCGAAGACGAAATCGTCGGAGCAGCGGTGGTATTCGCACTTGCGCAGCACCTCGGCACTGTATGCGCGGTAGCCGGTGTGGTACTCGCTGAGCTTTTCGCCCATGAGGATGTTCTGGGTGAGGGTGAGCAGGCGGTTGGCGATGTACTTGTACAGAGGCATGCCGCCCTTGAGCGCGCCGCCCCCGAGGATCCGCGAGCCGAACACCACGGGGTATACGCCATCGCCGATCACCGCCACCATGGCCGTGATGAGCTTGGGCGTGTACTGGTAATCGGGGTGCAGCATCACTACAATGTCGGCGCCCAGTTCCAGGGCCTTGTTGTAGCAGCTCTTCTGGTTGCCGCCGTAGCCGGTGTTCGTCTCGTGCACTACAATGTGCTTGATGCCGATACGTGCGGCTTCTTCCACCGTGCCGTCCGGGCTTTTATCGTCCACGAGCACCACTTCATCCACGATGTCGAAGGGGATCTCGTCGTAGGTCTGCCTCAGGGTGTGCTGGGCCTTGTAGGCGGGCAGCACCACGATCACTTTCTTCCCTTGGTACATGGTGCGCAAAGATGGGGCCTTGGGGCGTGACTTTTCACCGCCAAGGGGAGCTCACGCGAAGACGCGAAGGCGCGCAGTGGTGCAGGGAAATGCGTTTGACCGCCAAGCCGCCAAGAGCGCCACGGGAATGCCTGGACTGCATGCTTCCAGGTCGAGCGCCCTTTCTCCTTCATGCCAGGAGCGGCATCCGCCTTCACCCGGCCGCCTGAGTGCCCTTGTTCACCAGGTACACGCCGAGCAGGATCACCCCCACCATCAACAGCTGCATGGGCAGCACGGCCTCACCGTCCAGCACGCCCCAGCCGATGGCCACCACAGGCATGATGTAGGTGACGGAAGCCGCCCAGACGGCGGAGGTGAGTTTGATCAACTGGTTCCAAAGGATCAGCGCCATGCCCGTGCCGAACACCGCGAGAATGGCCACGTAGCCCAAGGCATGCCATGCCCGCGGGCTGGTGGCCAGCGTGTGCGGCAGCCCCGTGGCTACAATGCCCGCCAGGCCCAGCGGCCCCACGATGCTGATGGCCAGCGCGGCAACGGCCGTGGCCGGCAACATGTACAGCCGGTGCTTCACGATGTTGCCGCTGATCCCATAGCAGATGGTGCCCAGGATGGGCAGCAGCGCAAAGACGTTCCACGCGGCCGGCCCGGCCCGGTGGCCGAAGGCGATGGTGCCCAAGGCACCGGCCAACCCCAGCAGCACGCCCAATAAGTTCACCGCTTTCAGGCGCACGCCGAACACCGCCACGCCCACCAATAAGGTGAACAAGGGGGAAAGGCTGTTGAGCATGCCGGCCAGGGAACTGTCGATGCGGCTTTGGGCAAAGGCGAACAGGAAGGCCGGGATGCCATTGCCCAACAAGGCCGTGCCCAGCAATGGCCGCCAATGGGGCCGGAACATGCTTGCGTACCGGAAGAGCAGCGGCAGCAGCACCAGCCAGGCGATGAAGAGCCGCGCGCTGGCCAATTGCAACGGGGAGAGCGCCGGTTCGCCGCCCTGGTACAACCCGTGCTTCATCAGGATGAAGGAACTGCCCCACACAAAGGACAGCACGGCAAGCAGGATCCATTTGGTCCGTCCGGGACGGCTTTCCCCAGGCATCGCTTTCAAAAGGGCGGCGAAAGTAGCCGAAGGGGATCATTAGCTTTGTACCCCCGGTTCGTCATCCAATCGCTTCGGAACATGAACAAGTTCATTTTCCTGTTGCACGCCACGTCACTGATCCTGCCCTGCTCGCGTCCGGTTTCTTCCGCTACGGACTTGCCGACAGCTTGACCCTTGAAGCACACGCCCAGGGCGACAATAGCGTCACGATGGGCGGAGGCGGTGTCGTCACGCAAACGCTGCTTGGTGTGTTTGGTCTGCGCGGCGCGCTGTCGACGGGAGAGTTCGGCACCGGATTCTCCGCAGCATTCGATTGGTCGGTGATCAACTTCCGCGGCCTGACCGGGAACCGGGGAGAGAGTTTCCGGGTCTCCGCCGAGTATCGAAGCGCCCATTTTCAAGCTCCGGGTGATATCGTCACAACGGCAGACGGTATCATCGCACGCCCTTCCAACTACAAGATGCGGATCGATGCGTTCTATTCGATGCCGTTCCTGTTCGACATCTCAGCGACGCTGGCCGCGCGCTACCTTGTTCTTCATGACTAGGAGCCGGATTTCCTGTCGTACGCCTATCTCGGCAACCGATACGGTATCGATCTCACGCTATCGCGCGCACTTTCCGCCAATACCAGCGCGGCGTTCACGATCGGCTACGCCAAGGAGCCAACGTGGCTTGACTTGACGGAAGGCCGCAGCGGCGATGGCGAGTTCCGCGCCATGCTGCGCCTGACGATGCGGCCGGACAGCAATACGAGCCTGACTGCGAGCCACGACACGCTGCGCGGGACGTCCGACGTATCCGCGTATCGAAGTGCGGGTAACGGCATCGGGCGCTGGCAGGTGAGTGTCAACGCGCAGCATCATGCCGACAGCGACACCGCCGCTGCAACGAGCTCAGCAAGCTACCACGGCAACCGGACAGAAGTTGTCGCCTCCCATAGCACCGGCTTCGCCGACGGACCTTACCTCGGCTTCGACGGGCGCCCCACACATCAACGCACCTCCGCGCG
>CALMYC010000230.1 GCA_937873385.1 uncultured Flavobacteriales bacterium
AGGACCAATGCATGGGCAGGCACTGTTTTGGTGACCACCGCTCCGGCTCCGATGAAGGCGAATTCGCCGATGTCGTGCCCGCACACAATGGTGGCGTTGGCCCCGATGCTGGCGCCGCGGCCCACGCGCGTTTTGGCGTATTCCCCGCGCCGGTTCACCGCGCTGCGCGGATTGACCACGTTGGTGAACACGCAGCTCGGCCCCAGAAACACGTCGTCCGCGCATTCCACGCCGGTGTATATGCTCACGTTGTTCTGCACCTTCACGTTGTTGCCCAGCACCACGCCCGGGCTCACCACCACGTTCTGCCCGATGTTGCAGTGTTCGCCCACCACGCAGCCCGTCATCAGGTGGCTGAAGTGCCAGATACGGGTGCCCGCACCAATGATGCAGCCCTCGTCAATTATGGCGGTGGGGTGGGCGGTGTAGGCCATTGAAAGGGAGCGCGAAGGTAACATGGCACCCCTGAATTTTTGCCTGCATGCCGAGCTATCGCGTCTTATCATCCATGTTGGCGTGCCCGTGGTGCGCGACACCCTATCGGGTAGATCAGGGCAGCGCGGTGAAATGGCGCAATGCCTACATCAAAGGCGGTTTGGCCGGGATGTTGGCACATGGCAAGAAGCGGAACGGGCCCAGCGTTATCCAGCCGCATCAGCGCGAGGTGCTCTACCAGAAGCTGCATGACCTGCAGAACGGCCTTCGCGGCTACACCGGGCTGGTGCCCTGTTCGGGTAGGCCACCTCAGTACGGCGGGGACTTGGTGCAGCACCTGCGCTGGGCGAAACAATGAGGTGAAGGCTCATGCCACGAACGGCAAGTCGGTGTTCGTGGGCACAAGGTCCAACCTGCTGAGCCTTTCCACCAAGGTCCTGAGGCTTGCGGGCTTGGGCCGGCCCAGGCTCCAGGATACGTGCTTCAGCCATTCCTTGGCGCGGGCCTCGGGAAAACTTGCATGCTGCATCACCAGTTCCACCAGGTGCGGGCCGCGTTTCATGCCTTTTACCTCCGCGCTGAGCACGGCGAGCGCATTGTCCAGCACCGGCCTGTGGTCGACCAGGAAATGTTCAGTGGCCACGATCACAAAGCCCGGCCACGGTGCGCGCAGTTCATCCACGCGCCGCATGATGCCCTGGTCCACATAGCTGGCGGTGACGTAGGTTTCCCAAAGGAAGATCACGGGTGGGCCCGCCTGCATGCGCTCTGCCGCACCGCGCATGTTGTTTACCACCACCAAGTCGCTTGCCTGGGGGCGCCAGCCAAGGCGTTCCGCATGGATCATGGCCATGATGTGGCTGCCACTGCCCAAGCGGCTTACGGCATAAGGCATGCCCTTCAGATCGCCCGGTGCGTACAGCGCCGAGCCTGCCGGCACATGTACGCCCCAGGGCAATGCGCTGTTCACGAAGGTGCTTGCCACGCGGTGGGGGCCGCCGTTGAGGATGTCGCGCACGGCCCCTTCACTAACCAGCACGGCCATGTCCAGTTCATCGTCGCATAGCATCTGGCACATGCGGCCCGTGCCCTCATGCACGGTGTGCCATTGCAGGTCGATCCCAGTTTTGTGGAAGAGCCCCTTCTCCATGGCCAAGTGCCAGGGGAGGTTGTAGGGCTCGGGAACACCGGCGATGCGGAGCGACTTCATAGCGATTTCCGCCTTTGCTGGATCATGGAACGGGTAACCTGCCGCTTTCCGTGGACGACGGATAAGATGACCAGTTCGGCCTGCGACTTCACCCAATAGATGATCCTATAGCTTCCGTGGCTGATCTCCCGGATGGCAACATCACGCATTTCCGCCACCGGATGGCCGATCAAGGGTTGTTGTTCAAGGACCATGGCATGTTCCAAGATCGCCCATTCAGTTTGCTGGGCATAGTAAGGACTCGATTCAGCGATAAAGGCGCTGATATCGTCAAGGTCTTTCCGGGCACGGGCGGTCCAGGTCACTTTGACCATTTCCGCTCCACATGGGCGCGCATTTCCGCGAGCGTGTAGGTCCTGCCTGCCTTGGCATCCTCCAGGCCTTCTTCGATCTTCTGGAGCACGAGGATCCGTTCGATCAATTCGTCAGCATTGAAACGCTCGGGTAGTTCCTTCAGCGTTTTCATGACCGCACGTTTGGTCAATGTACGCACCTTGGTTGCCATTGCCCGAAAGTACAACAACGCTTCATTTCCGCATGTCCTCCTCCGAAGGATCATACTCCTCCTCCTTCGTGATCTTTGTGCCTTTGCGGTGGGCGAAGCCCGGATCACTGGCGTTCACTTCCGCACGTACCCCTCGAAAGTGTTGTGCTCCTTCTCGTTCAGCTCGGCCTTGGTGAGGCTCTTGAAATAGGCGTAGGTGATCTTCAACCCTTCGGCGCGGTTCACCTTTGGCTGCCACTTCAACAGCTTCTTGGCCAAGGTGATGTCCGGCTTGCGCTGCATGGGGTCGTCCTGCGGAAGCGGCTTGTAGATCAGTTTCTGCTTGGTGCCGGTGAGCTTGAGGATCTCCTGCGGGAACTGCTTGATGGTGATCTCCTTCGGGTTGCCGATGTTCACCGGCTCGTGGCGGTCCGACGCGATCAGCCGCAGGAAGCCCTCGACCAGGTCCGAGACGTAGCAGAACGACCGGGTCTGCTGACCCTCCCCGAACACCGTCAGCGGCTTGTGCTCCAGCGCCTGGCGCAGGAAGGTCGGGATCGCCCGCCCGTCGTGCGGGCGCATCCGCGGGCCG
>CALMYC010000231.1 GCA_937873385.1 uncultured Flavobacteriales bacterium
TGCGGCGCAGAGGTGCTGGCACGTGGGTGGAGGAGCGTGGTACTTGGGACGGAGGGCGTGGTTCGTGGGGCGCGGGACACAGGGTGTTGAAACAGAAGCTGGATGGTGCGCCAGCCCAGATCCCACGAACCGCACCCCACAAACTACTTCAACTCCTTCACCAAGATCACATACACCGGAAAGTGGTCGCTGTACCCGCTGGTGTACATGTCACCCACGAAGGTGCGTAGCGGATATCCGGCGAAGTTGCCCTCGGTTTGCCGCAGGTAGGGCTGGTTGTACACGCGCACGCCGAAATACTTCAGTTCACCTCCCTGGCCTGTAACCAGCGCGGGGGAAAGGATGATCTGGTCGAACAAGTTCCAGCTATCGCGCCAGGCCATTGAGCCGATGCCCTTTTTGTACAGCTCTTCCATGGGATTGAAAAGCTTTTTCCCCGACACCAGGTTCTTATCCCCCGTAGTGCCGAGAAACTTGCGGACGGCCGGGTCCACGGGGTCGTCATTGAGGTCGCCCATGTACAGGATCCGTGCATTGGCGTTGCGGGTCAAAAGCGAATCGACGACGTGGCGCCCCAACTCGGCGGCGAGCTTGCGCTTGGGCAATGATTTCTTCTCCCCGCCAAAGCGCGAAGGCCAGTGGTTCACCAGGATGTGGAGCGTGTCGCCGTCCATCAGGCCCGACACAACAAGCAGGTCGCGTGTGCGGAAAAGGGAATCGGACGGGTCATGCAGCGCATAGGTCCGTTCATGCAACAGGGTGAAGTACTTCGGGTTGTAGATGAAGGCCACGTCCACGCCGCGCCTGTCAGGGGAATCATGGTGGACGATCCGGTACTGGCGTTTGTCCAGGGGTGGTGTATGAATGAGGTCTTCCACCACGCCGCGGGTCTCCACCTCGGCAAGGCCCATGCACACCACCCCGTCCGGCAACAGGTCGGTTCCCATTTCCCCGATCACGCGCGCCAAGTGCCGCAGTTTCCGTTCGTAGCGGTCCGTGTTCCAATCCTTGGCACTGCCGGGCAGGAATTCGGCATCATCGTTGGGGCCGTCCAAGGTGTCATACAAGTTTTCCAAATTCCAGAAGCCGATGGGGCGCGGTTCATAGCGGACCTCTTCCTGCTGGGCCATGGCCCCATGGCAGAGGATGGCCGATGCAAGCAGGAAGGAAAGTCGGCGGAAGGGCTTCATGGGAACAGGAAAGGGGTGGCAAGTTATCCAGTGGACCGGATTGCCAAATTCCGCCCAGAAAGCACATCCGCCCCGGCGTGCTCCGTTCCTTTGCACCATGGAACGGAATTTTATCGGATCGCTCTTGGCGTGGGCCATGCTCTGCATTTCACCGGTTGCGGCGCAAACCGTGGCGGATGCGCGGAATGCTGCGGTTGGCTCCAGCGTCACCGTATCAGGCATTGTCACCTCCGGGCCTTCGTTGGGCAATGTGCGCTACCTGCAGGACGGCACCGGCGGCATTGCGGTGTTCCCCGGAAGCGGGTCCGCGCCGGGCTTCACTGTGCAACCGGGTGATGACCTCACGCTCACCGGCACCTTGACCAATTACAACGGACTGCTGGAGATCACCCCGATCACTGCCTTCACCGTGAACAGCAGCGGCAATGCACTTCCTGCGCCTGTGTTGATCACGCCCAACGGGCTGGGCGAACCTGTGGAAGCACGCATCGTCAAGGTGGAGAACGTGTACTTCAACGGGACGGGAAACTTCAGCGCGGGCACCATCAGCATTCAAGCCGGAACCGAAACGGCCAATGTGTACCTGCGCACCGGGCATCCGCTGGTCGGCACGCCGATTCCCACCGGACCTGTGGACCTCACCGGCATTGCCTCGCAGTTCGACCCTTCCGTTCCATACACGAGCGGCTACCAATTGCTGCCCCGGGAAGCCGCGGACATCACACCCCACGGCTCCATCAGCATCATTCCCCCGGTGGCCCAAACCGATCTGAACACCGGCGGCTTCAACTTGAACTGGGACACCAATCTGCCAGGAAGCACGGAAGCCTTTTATGGCACCACACCGGACCTGGGGCAGCATGCTTCCGATGTTGCCTTTGGCACTTCCCATGCACTCCAGCTCTCCGGCTTGCTGCCCGCCACTTTCTATTACGCACAGGCCTTTTCCGTGGATAACGGCGACACTGCGTTCTCCGTCACGGGCTTGTATTCCACGGCAAGCACCTCCAGCGGCACCATCGCCGTTTACTTCACCAAAAGCGTGGACACCGGCGTAAGCAGCGGCACCAATGCCGTTGGTTTGTTCGGTGCCACGGACGACACCATCAAAGCCTGCATTGACCGTGTGCAAAGCACCTTGGACATTGCGATGTACAACACCAACAGCACCCTGATCGTGGCTGCCGTGAACGCCGCGAAGGCACGCGGGGTACAGGTCCGCTGGATCGCCGAGGGCAGCAATGCCAACACCGCGCTGGGCGGCCTGGACGCATCCATACCGGTGCTGTACCGCACGGACGGCCTCGGCAGCGGCATGCACAACAAGTTCTTCATCGCTGACGTGGATGATCCGCAGCATGCCGTGGTCATGGGTGGATCATGCAATTGGACCACGCAGAGCTTCTTCGAGGACTACAACAACATCGTGTTCGTCCAAGACCAGGCATTGGCCCGCTGCTACACCGTTGAGTTCAATGAGATGTGGGGGGGCGGCGGCCCGCTGCCCGTGGCGGCCCTCAGCCGGTTCGGCCCCGCCAAAACGGACAACACCCCGCACCTTTTCAATGTGGGCGGCAGGCTGGTGGAGAGCTACTTCTCCCCCACGGACAACGTGCGAGGCCGCATCGTGCAGTTGCTGGACCTTGCCCAAACCAGTGTGCACCTCGCGTTGTACGTGTTCACCGACAACGACCTGGGCGATGCCGTGCTGAACGCATACCAACGGCCCGGCATGGTCGTACAGGGTGACGTGGAGGATGTGAACAGCACCGGCTCGGAGTACAATTACCTGTTGGGCCAGGGCATTGATCTGCATTCCCACTTGGACGAACCCGGCCTGCTGCACCACAAGTACGCCATCCTGGATGAAGGCGCCAGCGGCGACCCGTTGGTGATCACCGGCAGCCACAATTGGACCGCCTCCGCGTCCTCCGTGAACGATGAGAACACGTTGGTGATCCATGATGGCACCGTGGCCAACCTGTTTTACCAGGAGTGGTACGCGCGGCATTATGGTGCCACGGCCATTGAAGAACCAGTTGCTGCAAGTGATCTCATCGCGTGGCCTGTTCCTGCGCAGGAGGTGCTGCATGTGAGGCCGCAAATGGAAGGCAGTGCTTTGATCCAGCTCACGGATGCCACCGGCCGCGAAGTGTTCCAACAAGACGCAGTGGGCACCACCAGCATCCCGCTTCACGGATTTGCGCCAGGCATCTATGCATTGACCTGCGTGCAGCAGGGACTTCGTTCACAACGCACGGTCCTGATCTCGCGCTAGTCCACCAATTTCTGGCCCGATCCCGGCGCTCGGCTGTTTGCCGAGTGCCTGCCCTCTCGCGGCCTCCGGCCTTTTCAACCCTCATCACCGAACATT
>CALMYC010000232.1 GCA_937873385.1 uncultured Flavobacteriales bacterium
GCCCCGTTGCTGCAAAGCGTTGCCGTGCCATTGGTGCCCGGTCCGGCAATGGCCGCCGAATGGAGGCCAAGCAGTGTGACCACTGCGGAAAAAAGCACCGGGAAGCACTTCATCGGGGGACTGTTTGCATCCGTTCGTCCCTGGTAAAAGGGCCGAACCCGGGCAATTTTGGGGCGGTGCAAGATAGAATGTGGGCTGCAACTACGGGCAATCCCATGGATCAGCTCGAAGATGCTTCGACCAATCCCCGGTTTATTCCGACCAATTCTTGGATCGGAGGTCCTGTCAAGGCACGGGAGCCGCAGCAGCGGTTGCCTTCGCTTCCTTCCCAAAGGTGATCCCCAGCATCACCTCGTGGGTGCCGGAGCTGTAGTTCCGCAAATTGGTCATGGTAAGGTCGTAGCTGTAGCCGAACTGGAAGGTCTTTTTCATCCAGTAGCCCACCATGAGGCTCACGGCATCCTCGGTGCGGTAGGTGGCACCGATCCACACCATGTCCTTGTACCGCAGCGTGGCGGTGAGATCGATCTTCGGCGGCACGGGGTCCACGTATTTCAGCAGGAAGGAAGGCTCCAGTTTCAGGTCGCTGCCGATGGGAAGCCGGTAGCCGCCCATGGCGTAGTAGTGCGTGGCAAGTTGGCTCAGGCTTTGGTCGTTTTCATCATAAAACCAAACCCTGTTGCGCAACAGCTGCGGTGCAGTGGCCCCGAACCACCATTTTTCATGGTAGAGGTACAAACCGAAGGTGGCATCGGGCATCAGGGACCCGCGCAACTGGTCGTCCATCAGCGGTTCGTCGGGATCGTGGAACTGGATCTTCGACCCGTCCATGAGGAACTGGAGCATGCCGAAGGAGAGGCCCATGCCAAGCTTGATGTCGTCGGTGATCTTCAAGTGGTAGGCATAACTGAGCTGCATGCCGGTGCGGCGCGAGGGGCCCACATTATCGGTAAACACATATCCGCCCACGCCCATGTTGCCGCCCAGCGGGGTGGTGGCACTGAGCACGAAGGTGCGCGGTGCATCCTGGATGCCCACCCATTGGTTGCGGTGCGCGCTACGGATCTCGAACCAGGGCCTGCTGCCGGCCACGGCGGGATCATAGAGATAGTCCTGACTGTTGTATTGGCTGAGCTGCGGCAACTGCTGGGCCTGCACCGCTTCCACCGAGATGCCGATGAGGAAGATGGACAAGAGTTGTTTCATGGCGTCCAGGGGTTATCGGATCACGGTCAACGGTCCGGTGAGCGCATCCGGGAAGCGCGGATCGTGCAGCTCGATCACGTAGTAATAGGTGCCCATCGGCACGAGCTTGCCGTCGTACTTGCCGTCCCACGGCACATGGTAGCCCACACTGCGGAACAGCGGTTCGCCCCAGCGGCTGAAGACCTGCACGTCGATCAATGGAAACAGCGGGGCAAAGTCGAGCACCCATACATCGTTGTGGCCATCGCCATTGGGCGTGAAGCCGCTGGGCACCTTCACCTCCGGCACCACGGTCACCAGCACGGAATCGATGCCAACACACCCCTCGGCGGTGGTCACGGTCAGTTGGAACCAGGTGGGGATGTTCACCGTGGCATCAGGATTGGGGCTGGTGCCATTGTTCAACAGACTGTCCGGTTGCCACACAAAGCTGCTTCCCGGTGGGCCGGAAGGCGATCCGCCCAGTGCTGTGGTCCCTTGCACATAGACCATTTTATCCGGGCCGGCATCAGCAATGGGGGCCGGCCATACGGTGAAGAACACCGTATCCACATCCGAACAAGGCCCGTTGGTTACCGTGAGCACATAGGTGAACAGACCATCACCAAGTGCCCCCAAGTTCACGACGGCACCAGTACCCACCACGCTGCCCTGGCCATCCGTCCATTGGAAGGTGGATGCGCCTTGACTGGCCGAGCCGTTCAAGATCACGGCGCCGCCGGAACACATGAATACATCCGGGCCTGCGTCCGCCACCAAATAGTTCTGTGTGGCCACCACCACTTGGTCGGAGACCTGGCACCCGGACGAATCGGTCACCGTGATCTGGTAGTTGCCGGGCAGCAAGCCGCTGATGTCCTGCGCACTGGAGGCAAATCCGTCGGGACCCGTCCAGGACACCACGTAGCCGGGCATTCCGCCGGAAACAGTGACGGCCACGGCACCGTCGTTGGCGGAGTTACAGCTCGCCGCTACCACCGAATCCACGGCAATGGCCAAGGTCTGTGGTTCGGTCACGCTGTAGCTTACCGTTGTATCGCAACCGGCCGCATCGGTAATCGTCACACTGTACCCCCCGGCGCACAATCCGCCCACTACCGCCGTTCCCTGCCCGGTGCCCGGATCGGGCACCCATGCATAAGCAAGGCTGCCCACCCCGCCAGTGGTGTTCAGGCTGATGGTGCCGTTGCACGCACCATGGCATTGTACTGCTTGCATGGTGGCCACGGGTGTGATCGGCAGGAAGGGGGCAATGGTGAAGGCGTAGGTTGTGTCGCATCCGGCACCATCGGTGATGGTCACCGTCCAGTTGCCGGGGCATAGCCCGGTTACGTGGTCCGTGCCTTGGCCGGCAGGATTGCCCGGTTGCCAGTTGTAGGCATAGCCGCTGCCCGATCCTCCCGTGGGGGCCACCGATGCAGTGCCGTCGCAGGGCCCATTGCACGATTCTCCTTGGAAGACGAGATTGGCCGCAATGGGCAATCCCGTGGACACCGTGAACGGCGTATGGAGTGTGCATCCACGCGCGTCGGTCACCGTCAGCAGGTAAGCCCCTCCGCACAGGTTTGAAACATCCACCGTGCCTTGCGCAATGGTCGCACCGCCTGCGCCGGTCCAGGTGATCGAATAAGGCGGGACGCCACCGGTGATGTCCGCGTGCGCAGAGGCTTGGCAATCGGTATAGCACACATTGTTCGTATGGGTCATGTCCACATTGAGCACAGGCGGATTGCTGAGGCTGAGGGTGAACGTGGTGTCGCAGCCGTTGGCATCGGAAATGGTCACTGTCCATGCACCGGCGCACAATCCGGTGGCCGTACTGGTGCCCTGCCCTGCCCCGGGCTCCGGCGACCATTGGTATTGCAACAGACCGGTGCCGCCTTGCCCCATCACAGCGATGCTGCCGTCGCACGCCGCATTGCAGGTCACTGGTACCACCACTGCGTTGGCGGTAATGGGCTGCGGTGCGGTGATCAACACATCCTGCACAATGGAACAACCGGCCAGGTCGGTGATCGTCACCTGATAAGCACCGGGGCACAGGTCCACCACCGTGGGCGTGCCCGAAGCCGATCCCGAGCCGAGCACCCAATTGTACTGGTATCCGCCGGCCCCTCCGGTGGGGCCCACCGTGGCGGTACCGTCGCAATCATTCGCGCAGGTCACGGGCGTGGTACTGAGGTTGGGCACAATGGGCGCGGGTGCAATGACCCGGGCCGTGTCGATGCTGGTGCAGCCAGCACCGTTCGTCACTTGCACAAAGTAGTTGCCCGCGCACAGGTTGCTCAGCGTGTTGCCCGGTTCGTTCAGGTTGGTACCGGCCGCATCAAACCAGGTGATGCTGCACGCCGGCACACTGCAATTGAACACCACGTCCAACACCCCGTTGCAGTTGGTGGGGCAGGTGAGCATGAAGTCCGCGGTGGCCAAGGTTTCACCACCCGCATCGTTAACGGGTACGGCCACGTCCATGCTGCAACCATGCGCATCCACCAAATGGACCTGATAGAGGCCGGCACAAAGACCGGTGAGGAAGCCTCCGTTACCTACGGGATTTCCGCTCAGCGCCCACGTGATCGTGTACGGAGCCGTGCCGCCCGAGGGCACCACGGAGGCCGTGCCGTCGCAAAGGTTGCAACTGCTGAGTGTGGAACTGACCGAGGCACTGAGCGGCAAAGGTTCAGTGATCGTGAATGCCAGCGTGGTATCACAACCATTGATGTCGGCCACCGTTACCTGCCAGGTGCCCGGGCACAGGTTGAAAGCGCCGTTGCTGCCCGGGTTGCCCGGGGGCAGGGGCGACCAGGAATAGGTGTAGGACCCGTTCCCCCCCGATGGGACGATCACAATGCTTCCGTCACACGCCCCATGGCAGGAAACCTGCGACACCGTGGCCTGAACCATGATGGGTTGCGGCGCGTTGATCAACACGTTCACCACCGTGTCGCAACCGGAAGCATCCGCGATGGACACCTGGTACAGGCCTGCACAAAGCCCCGTGGCATGGGGGGAATTCTGCCCTCCGCCAGGTGCGGGGCTCCAGGTAAAGGAGTAGGGGGCAACACCACCGACAGGGCCCACGGTGGCGGTACCGTTGCACAGGTTGCTGCAATCCACCGGGGTGGTGCTCAGGTTGGGGATGATGAACTGCGTGGGTACCACCAGGGCCGTGTCCATGGTACTGCATCCCGAAGCATTCATGACCTGCACCAGGTAGGTTCCCGGGCAAAGCCCGGAAAGAAGGTCCGTTCCTTGGGCCAATTGGTTGCCCAAGGCATCGTACCAGCTAACCGTGCACGGAGCATCCGCACAGATATAGGTGACACTTACCGCGCCATCGCAAGCGTTCGAGCACAGGGTCTGGCCGTTCTGGGCATTGATCGTTTCCCCTGAAGCATCAGGCACCACCACGCCAACCGTGGCCATGCACCCGTGCCCGTCAGTTACCGTAGCCGTATAGATACCGGCACACAGGCCGGAAATGGAATTCCCGGAACCCAGAGGCCCCCCGGCACCTGTCCATTGAATGGTGTAAGGAGCCGTACCGCCTGTCACCACCACGGCTGCCACGCCATCACATGCTCCGCAATGGCTGATGGTTGCACTGGCCATAACGGCGAGCGGCGGCGGGGCTGCAAGATTGAAGCTTAGGGTGGTGGCACACCCGTTCACATCGGCCACCGCCACTGAATAGGTGCCTGCGCAAAGGCCGCTTACTGTTGCAGTGCCTTGGCCCATCGGCGGCATCGGCGACCAGGTAAAGGTGAACGGCCCGGTTCCGCCCTGCACGTTCAGGCCGATGCTTCCATTGCACAGCCCGGCGCAGGACACATCCAAGATGTTCGCATCCACGGTAACCGGTGGCGGTGCCGTGATCAGCACGGTGAACGGGGCATCGCATCCGCCTTGCTCATGGACCAGCACCTGGTAATCGCCCGGGCAAAGGCCGGTGGCGTGGGGCGAGCCTTGCCCGCCGCCCGGTGCAGGTGACCAGCTATAACTGAACGGGCCCGGGCTCCCGGAAATGCTGATCGTGGCGGTGCCGTCACAAGCTCCCGCACAGCTCGCCGGGGTGCTGGTGATGTCCGCCTTGAACGGCACGGGGGCCGCCACCAACGCGGGTTCAATGGAAACGCAACCATTGCCATTGGTGACCGCTGCGAGGTAGCTCCCGGCACACAGAGCGCTCAACGTGTCCGTGCCTTGACCGAGCACGGTCCCTTGCAGGTCCGTCCACACGATGGTGCACGGGGCGGCGCTGCAGTTGTACGCCACGGAAACAAGTCCGTCGCATGTGGCGGGGCACGTGGTTGCACCATCGGTGACCGTGAGCAATTCACCGTCGGTATCCGGCACCGGTACGGCCACTTGCACGGCGCATCCGGTTGCGTCCGTCACCATCACGGTGTAAAGGCCGGCGCACAGACCGGAAAGTACACTGTCCGTGGTGGTGATATTGAGCGGTGCACCCCAGTTGAAGGTGTAAGGGGCGTTCCCGCCAGTGGCATGCAGGATAACGGCACCTACACATACATTGCAGTGGCTGGCGGTGATCTCCAGGGAAACCGCAATGGATGCGGGTTCTGCCAGGACGAAGGTCATGGTGGTATCACAACCGCCGGCATCCGCGACCACCACGGTCCAGGTGCCTGCACAGAGCTGGCCCACGTTTGCGGTGCCCTGGCCTTGTGCGGGTTCGGGCGACCACGTGTAGGTGAAAGGCCCGGTGCCACCGGACACGTTCAAGGCTATGGCCCCGGTACACAGACCTCCGCAGGAAAGCGGTGTCACCGTCGCCTGGGGGTCCATCTGCGGGGGGGCAGTAATGACAAATTGGACCGTGGAGTCACAGCCATTGAGGTCGCCTACGATCACCGACCAGTTGCCGGGGCACAGTCCTGTGGCAACGTTCGTTCCCT
>CALMYC010000233.1 GCA_937873385.1 uncultured Flavobacteriales bacterium
CAGGCCCGAGACCACGCCGTAGCTCACCGAAGGGCCGATGCCGAACGGGTTGCCGACGGCGATGACGTGGTCGCCGGGGCGCAGGTCGGCCGTCGAGCGCATCGTCGCCGGCTCCAGGTCGTCGGGCAGCGAGCTGGCCTTGAGCACCGCGAGGTCGTTCTCGGGCTGCGCGCCGATCATCGTCGCGTCGCTCTCGGTGCCTTCGAAGAAGCGCACCCGGATCTTCTTGGCGCCCCACACGACGTGCAGGTTGGTGAGGATGGTGCCGTTGTCGATGATGACGACGCCGCTGCCCAGGCTGCGCTCCATGGCGCGCCGCTCGGGCTTGTCGTCGCCCTTGTCGTCGTCGTCCATCAGGCCGATCACGCGCACCACCGAAGGCAGGATCGCCTCGTAGGCCTTGGCCGCCTCGGAGGGCAGCGGCCGGGGGGAGGCGCGGGCCGAGGGAAAGACGGGGGAAGTCCTCCACCACCTCATCACCATCGCGCAGGCCTTCCTCCACCAGGTCGGCCATTTCCAGCGGATAGCTCACGGCATTCCACAGGTCCGTGCTGGTTTTGGTGGTTTGAAGCTCACCGGTGGTTTCGTCGGTGTACTCAAAATCCCAACCAAGGAGCATGGTTTTGCAGCCCAAACCGTGCAACTTGCGCACCAGCGGCACATGGTCGCCATCGCTGGCGATCAACGCCACCACGTCATAACGCTTGTGCATGCACAGCTCAAACGTTTCGAGGGCCATCAGCACGTCAATGCCCTTCTCGCGCTTGCGGCCCATCAGGTCCTTCACGGGCAGGTAGTGCGTTTGCACGCCGTTGTACATCAGCACATCGTCAAATACGCGGTCGTAGTACAACTGGTTGGCCTTTTCATTCGCATCCTTGGCACTGAACCGGCCGCGGAAAAAGTGGGCATCGATGATGTGGCACAAACTGGGCGGGGTTCCTTCCCGCTCGGAGATCATGTGCTTGATGAATTCATGCACGCCTCCAATGTGCAGCCGGCGGCGGCGCGGATGCACATAATTGTAATAATTGCTTACGTGCGTAAAATAGCTGCCATCATAGAAAACGCCCACTTTGAGGGCGGGATTCCGGGGATGATCTGATTGCATAAGTCATGTGGTTTAAGTGTTCGCAAAGTTATTGGGCCGTTCGATCCGCGCACCAACAACTTGAGGATATTTTGCAAGTGCACCCGGCTGCGCACCCTACCTTTCCGCCATGCGGGCCGCCTTGTTCCTGACCCTCCTGCTGTGGGCCGCCGGAGCCTTTCCGCAAGACATCCAACCCGCCGATGCCCGGCCCTTGGTGATCACGGACGCGATCGCCATGCCCTTGTCCAGATCGCAGATCTTGCAGGCGGCCCTGAAAAGCTGGCCTTATTCCTTCGGCCAGGAGCCGGGCGCCAGGATGATTTTGGTGGATACGGCCAATGGGAGCATCAAGGGCATGGCGCGCTTTAATTTCCGCAGCACCGGGGTGGGCAGTCGCGAGGAATCGATGGGGGTGGTCAGTTATACGATCGCCATTGAGGCGGAGAACGGCCAGTGCCGCGTCAGGGTGGGCCATTTGAACCACACGGGTAACCACAACGCCCCGGGCGGAGGCATTGACATGGGGTTGCTGTATGCGGACAAACGCCCGCAGACCCCGGTGCCCGGCATCAGCATGGGCACCGCCAACCGCTTGCACGATGACATGCGGGCCCAAGTGCAGGCCAGGGCGAACGAGGTATTGAAGGTCTTTCTGGGGGCCATGCGCAGGGCTTCGGACCAAGGACGGTAACGCTGGGCGGGCCGGCTGCGTTCAAAGGGCCAAAACAACAAGCCGTGAAATCCTCCGTTTGGCGTTTTCTTCCCATCACAGCCGTGTTGCTGGCCGCCTCGTTCATTGCCTGGGACATGGGGCTGATGGCCCGAACCACCAAGGTGCAGCACCGGTTGGACGGCCATGTGGCGCAGTTGGAGCAACTGGGCAAGCTCAATGCCGCGCTCCATCACTTGGACGCCGTTCACCGCAACGACCTCCAAACCGGGGAGCGCAATTGGTCGCCTGCGTTGTCATCGGTCGCGGCAATGGTGGACCGGGAACTCTCCTCCAACCAGGACTGGTTCGGCGCCGAGGGGCTTCGGGCCACATTGGCCAAAGACCTTGCCGCCTGTGATTCGCTCCACGCAGCGGTTCGCTCCAGTGCGGGGCGTGCGGAGCAGGCGGAAATGGCGAATGCCGTGTTTGGCCCCCTGATGCAACGGGCGCACGGCCATGTTGAGGATGCCGTTCGCACCGTGCGCAAATACGGCCTTGGCCAGGAGACCCTCGCCCTCAGCCAACAATGGAATGAAGCCCAATGGCTGTTGGGCCTGGCGAGCCTCTTCGCCCTGGTATGCGCGGCCCTGGTGGGTTATGTGGCCCGGTTGCTCACCCACAGCCATGAACGGTCGGAACTGCTGGCCCGCACCGGCGCGGAATTGGAGCGCCGGAACAAGGAACTGCAGGAAACCATGCTCAGCAAGGAGGAAAAGGAAGTGATGTTGAAAGAGATCCACCACCGCGTGAAGAACAACCTGCAGATCGTGCGCAGCCTGATCCGGTTCCAAACCGACAAGGTGAACGACCCGCGCACCCTGGAACTCTTCAACGAGTGCGTAAACCGCGTTGGGGCCATGGCCCTGGTGCACGAGCAGACCTACCTGAGCAAGGACCTGGCCAACATAAACGTGGCCAACTACCTCAACAGCCTGGTACGCGACCTGGTCTCCGCCTACAACATTCGCCTTCGGCTGAAGATGGATGTGGACGTCCATGTGGAAACCCTCGGCGTGGACACCCTGACCCCACTCGGCCTGCTGATCAACGAAGTGGTGAGCAACAGCTTCAAACACGCTTTCAAGGGGCGTGAAGAAGGCACCATTCTGCTTCACCTCACCGGCACCGGGGAAGGCGGCCTGGTGCTCCGTGTTGGGGATGACGGCGTGGGCCTCCCCGACCATGGCATGTGGCAAAAGCCCAACAGCCTCGGCATGGACCTGATCCGCACCTTGGCGGGCCAGCTCAACGCCAGCATGGAGTTGGTGCCCGGGCCCGGTTTGGTGTACGAGATGCGCTCCACGCCGGACACGGAAATGCGCCGCAGGGCGTAACTGCCGCAACGGCAATCCGGGCTTGAGTCCATTGGCAAAGCTGGTGCATACGGGCGACGCCTACTTTTGGGTCCCCTTACCGGCCAACATGAAGCACCTTGCACCCATTGCCCTGCTGCTGCTTGCGGCCTGCGGCACTGCGCCTGAAAACGCCAAGAAACCCATGCAAAAGCCCGCCTACCCGGAAACCCGAAAGGACACCACCGTGGTGGACGACTATTTCGGAACCAACGCGCCCGACCCCTACCGCTGGCTGGCGAATGACACCAGCACCGAAACCGCCGATTGGGTGCAGCGCGAAAATGCCGTCACACAGGCCTACTTGGCGGACATTCCGTTCCGAAACGCCATCGCCAAGCGCTATAAGGAGATCTTCAACTTCCCCAAACAAGGCGCGCCCATGAAAGTGGGCAACCTCTTCTTCACGTACAAGAACAGCGGCCTGCAGAACCAAAGCGTGATCTACGTCCGCGATGGCCTGGAAGGCGTGGATAAAGTCTTCATCGACCCGAACCTGGTGGACCCCGCCGGCCCCACGGCCATTGGGTTGATGGGCGCAAGCAAGGACGACCGCTACATGGCGGTGAGCGTTCAGAAGGCGGGCAGCGATTGGCAGGACATCACCCTATGGGACCTGAAGACCCTCACCCCGATGAAGGACACCCTGCAATGGGCCAAGTTCAGCGGTGTGGCCTGGTGGAAGGACGGTTTGTTCTACAGCCGCTACCCGGAACCCGCGCACGGCACCGAGCTGAGCGCCGCCAACCAATGGCAGAAAGTGTACTTCCACAAGCTGGGTGACCCGCAGGCCAAGGACGTGCTGGTGTGGAAGAACGACAAAGAGCCGAACCTGTACGTGGGCGTGGGCACCACCGAAGGCGAGGAGTTCGCCACCTTGACTGTGAGCACCGGCACCGATGGCTTTGAGCAATACTTCATTGACCTGCGCAAGGGCGTGATGCCCACGCCAGCCACGCAATGGACACCCTTGCAGCTCGGCTTCGACCACAAGACCACCATCATCGCCTTCGAGCCCAAGAGCGGCAAATTCCTGGTGACCACCGATGTGGACGCCCCGCGCTACCGCTTGGTGAGCGTGGATCCCGCCAAGCCCGCACAAGCTGATTGGAAGGACGTGATCCCCCAAAAAGCGGACCTGCTGGAAGGCGTGAACACCGGCGGCGGGCTGCTCTTTGCCAGCTACCTCAAGGATGCCACCACCCGCATCTTCCGCTACAACGCGAACGGCAGCGGCGAACAGGAAGTGCAATTGCCGGGCATCGGCACCGCGGGCGGCTTCAGCGGAAAGCGCGAAGACACCTATTCCTTCTACAGCTTCACCTCGTTCACAGACCCCGGCAGCATCTTCAAATACGACTATGCCACCGGCAAGAGCGACCTCCATTTCCGGCCGGAACTGAAGTTCAACCCGGAAGACTACCAAACCGAACAGGACTTCTACACCAGCAAGGACGGCACCAAGGTGCCCATGTTCATCGTCCACAAGAAAGGCGTTGAACGAACCGGCAAGAACCCGGCCCTGCTCTATGCTTACGGCGGATTCAACATCAGCCTTACGCCCAGCTTCAGCACCAGCCGCATGGTGCTGTTGGAGCAAGGCGGCGTGTTCGCACTGGCCAACCTGCGCGGCGGTGGCGAATATGGTGAGGAATGGCACAAGGCCGGCATGAAGGAGAAGAAGCAGAACGTGTTCGACGACTTCATCGCCGCTGCGGAATACCTCGTGGCACAGAAGTGGACCGACAAGGCGCACCTCGCCATTGAGGGCGGCAGCAACGGCGGCCTGCTGATCGGCGCCGTGATGGCGCAGCGCCCCGACCTCTGTGCCGTGGCACTGCCCCAAGTGGGCGTGATGGACATGCTGCGGTTCCAGAAGTTCACCGCCGGCTTCGGCTGGACGCCTGAGTACGGCAGCGCGGAAAACAGCAAGGAGGAATTCCAATACCTCCATGCCTATTCACCGCTGCACAACCTCAAACCGGCCAACTACCCCGCCACACTGGTCTTCACCGGCGATCATGACGACCGCGTGGTGCCCGCGCACAGCTTCAAGTTCATCAGCACCCTGCAGCAAGCCCAACAAGGCGATGCCCCCGTGTTGATCCGCGTGGAAACCAACGCCGGCCACGGCGCGGGCAAGCCCACCAGCATGATCATCGACGAGCAGGCCGACAAGTGGGCCTTCTTCTTCAAGAACATCGGCGTAGTGCCGAAGTATCCCGTGGGCGCCCCGGCCAAGTAGGCCCCGACCCGATCAGACAAAGCCCCGGTGCAATTGCATCGGGGCTTTTTGCATGCAACCTGCCGCATTGGACTGGAACTTTTCATAAAATTATTTGGTATCCGGTAAAATGGAAGTATACATTGCTCTCTCAAACCAAACCCCAAACCCAATGAAACATTCTACTCTCTCTACAGCCGCGCTGCTTTGCGCGGGTTTGAGCGTTTCGGCTCAGTACTACATCCCCCCGGATTTCTACAACGACATGGAGCGCCAGAGCTATGGCATTTGGCCCAATGCGGGGCAGCTGACCAACGACCTTGGGCAAGCTGTGCCTGAAGTTTCCTTTTATACTACGGGTGCCCTGCCCCGCGCCTACTTTAGAAAGGAGGGCTCCTTCTCCTTGGTACTCGCCACCAGCGACACTTTGGCTAACGTGGACACCTTGCGCCGGTTGGACATTACCTGTGTGGGCACCCAAGCCAACTTCCCGGACCCCGTGGTGTGAAATGAAGGACCGGTACGCGAACTTTTATTTCCCGCTGGACGGCAATACGGACGACGGCACCTTCTTCAACCCTTATTACAACTCCCAAGGATTGATTGGTGGCTTTTCCGATGGCTTCATCACTGAATTCTGCAATGAGCAGACCATTGGCATTGCCGATGGACCGGTCATTCGGAACAAGGGCCTGCGCGCAAGTTGGATCGCCTCAGGCGATCTCTTGTTGCTTGGCCTGGAAGAAGGCTCCCACGAATTGCGGTTGTATGGAGCCGATGGCCGCCTGGTGCTGGAGCAACAAGTGAAGAGCAGGAACGGACGTTGCAGGGTAAACCCCTCCATGCAACCGAGTGAAGCGGTTTACCTGATCGTTGTGGATGCACAGTTGACAGCACGTGTGGTCCCAATTCGCTGAACCATGAAAACGTGGACTGTACAAGGCCTGTGGGCCGCGTTGCTATCCTTGGTATGTGCTGTACCGGCATCCGCCCAGTTTTGGGCGGATGCCGGGCAGCCTTCCATGCAAGTGTCGGCCCCGATTTGCTTTTCTGATTCGATTCATGATGTTTTGATTGTTGGGGGTGGGAGCTACTTCTATACAGATAGCCTTCATGCGTATCGTCCACTGTACCGGTACAACGGTTTTCAATGGGATACTCTTGGCCTTTTTGGGAATGTGATCTTCACGGCGGTTGTATGGCATGACACGCTGATCGTGGGCGGGGCTTTCAAGACCATTCATGACGAACCGATGGTCCGTATCGCCTGCTACGTGAATGGCACTTGGCAGCCATATGGTGCCATTGATACGGCGGCTTATGCCGGTCATGTAAGCAACCTGCGCATCATCGATGGGGTATTGTACGCATTGGGCGTGTTCGAATATGCGGACGGCCAGTTGTGCAAGGGCGTGGCCAAGCGCGTGGGCGGGCACTGGGAAGCCTTGGGGCCGATGCCGGAGTTCGAGGGAGATCCGTACATGTTCGACATTGCCAAATTCCAAGGGCAATTGGTGGTCAGCGGGAACTTCAACACGATTGATGGTGTCCTTGTGGACCTCATGCAATTCAACGGTTCAACCTGGGAACCGGTATGCAATTGCATGCATGGAGGCTTTGATTCCGCCGGGAACTTGGTGGTATACAACGGCGACCTTTATATGGGAGGTGCTTGCCACTACAGCAGTGGAAATCCAGGCCAAGGCATCTTGCGATGGGATGGCGGGCAGTGGTATGGTCTTCGGCCTCCTGGCGATGGCATACAGACCATCAATAACTCAGACCAGTACACCCCTGTCATCGACATGGTCAAAGCACATGATGGGAGGTTGTTCTTCAGTGGCGGCTTTACCTATGTGGACCACATGGCCACTCCGGGCATTGCCAGCTGGGACGGTGCGAATTTCTGCACGTTGGGCGATTCCGATCTCACCTACGGTGTGTTTTCCTTCGCTTTTTACCACGATACCCTCTATGCCTCCACAGGTCCTGATGTAACCACGGGCCGTGGCCTGGTGCGCTACCTAAGCACGGATTTCACTTACGAGTGCGGCTCGGTTGGCATCGATGATGGCCCGACAGTGGATCAACCACTTCGGGCTGAATGGGCACCAAACGGGGTATTGACGCTGTGGGGCTTGAAGGATGGCGTGCACGATCTGCGGGTGTTCGATGCGCAAGGGCGAATCGTATTGGACGAAAGCATACAAAGCCGAGAAGGAAGTACCGGAGACATCCCGTTTCCATCACCGAGAGCAGCATTTTACATGGCCGTTGTGGACGGTCAGCGCGTATGCCGTTTCATCCCCTTCCATTGAGTATGGTTTAGGTCTTTACAGGGGAGTTTTCCTGAAATGAATCAGACAAAGCCCCGGTGCAATTGCATCGGGGCTTTGTTCCTTTGCAGAACGCCATGACCGCCTTCCACCTTCGCCCCTTCCATTCGGACGACCTGCCTGCTTTGGTCAAGCATGCCAACGACCCCACGGTGGCGGCATTCCTCACCGATGCGTTTCCGCATCCATACACGGAGGTGCACGGAAAGGCCTTTTTGCAGGAGGCGATCAAGGACCTGCCCTTCCGCCGCTGCGTGGACATCCACGGCGAATGCTGCGGCGCCATCGGCCTACATCCCAAAGCCGATCTGTGGCGGAACAATATGGAGCTGGGCTATTGGCTGGGGAAAGCGCACCGCGGAAAAGGGATCATGACCGGAGCGATCAAGGAAATGGTGCTGTTGGGCTTTGAACGGTTTCCGGAGGTCACCCGCATGTATGCCACACCGTTCGGGAGCAACATCGCCTCGCAGCGTGTACTGGAAAAGGCCGGCTTCACGTTGGAAGCCAAACTACACGGCACGTTGGTGAAGAACGGCCGGACGGAGGACGAATGGATCTATGCGGTGCGGCGGCACTGAACGCTGTCCTCACGGTCACCGGCTACTTTCGCCCCATGTTCAAGGACCTGCTCGTGGTGGAAACCGCCGGTGTGCTCGCCGGTCCCGCCGTGGGCATGTTCTTTGCGGAGCTGGGCGCGCGGGTGGTGAAGATCGAGAACCGGCGGACCGGGGGCGATGTGACGCGGAAATGGAAATTGCCTGCCGAGGACCCCGCCTCCCCGGTCAGTGCCTACTTCAGCAGTGTGAACCACGGCAAGGAATACCGCCTGCTTGACCTCCAGGAGCCAACGCAGCGCGGGGAGTTTGATGCGTTGTTGGCAAAGGCCGATGTGCTCATCACCAACCATTTGCAAGCCGATGCGGAGAAGCTGGGCCTGGTGCCGGAAAGACTACGCAAGTTGAACCCGGCCTTGGTGCATGGGCATATCCGCGGCTATGCCGGTGATGCCGCCAGGCCCGCTTATGATGTGGTGCTGCAGGCGGAATCAGGCTACATCGGCATGACCGGCACGGATGCAGACCACTTGGCCAAAGTGCCGGTGGCCTTCATCGATGTGCTGGCCGCGCACCAGTTGAAGGAAGGACTGTTGATCGCCTTGCTTCACCGCGAACGCACCGGCAAGGGCGCTTACGTGGAAGTCTCCTTGGAGGAAGCCGCGCTCACCGGCTTGGTGAACCAGGCCTCCAACTGGCTGATGGCCGGTCAGGTGGCCCAACCGATCGGCACCTTGCACCCGAACATTGCCCCTTATGGCGAATTGTTCACCTGCGCCGATGGAGGCAAGGTCGTGCTGGCCGTGGGCAGTGATGTGCAGTTCGCCACTTTGTGCGCCGTGCTGAAGTTGGAGGCGCTGGCCATCAATGAACGATTCAAACAGAACACGGACCGTGTGACGCATCGAAAAGAACTGGCCGAACTGCTCACGCCCGCCATTGCCGAACGGCACCGTGAACCGTTCCTCGAAATGCTCCGGCAGGAGGGCGTTCCCGCAGGTGCGGTCCGCACGATGGACCAGGCACTTTCCACGCCGGCAGCACAGGCCATGGTGGTTGAAGAGCGCATGGACGGCGCAACCACGGCCCGCATCCGGGGCAATGCTTTCCGGATCACCTACTGCTGAGCGGCCTTCCGTTCCCTTTTCAGTTCGGTGGAAAGCAGGTGGACCAGCTTCCGTGCTTCTTCCTCCGTCAGCCCGCGCCCAAACGCCACTTTGCGGCCTTGGTATTCAAATCCGAGCTGTTCGGCGCCCCGCGTCCAGAAGGAATCGCTCAATTGCCACTTCCAGGAAGTTTTTTCCATGTTCAGCAGCCCAAGGCGTTGGATGTTGGCGATGAAGTAGCGGTTGGCCCTTCCGAAGCGGAACAGGCTGTTCTTGATGGTGAGCTCACCCTCCAGCACGCGCCACAGCTCGAAACCCTTCGTGCGCCACAACAGCACGCGCATGATGCGCAGCTCGAAATAAGCCCAGAAAGCCAGCATCACCCACAGCGGCATGCGCATTTCCGGCATCTTGTTAACCGAAGCCTCGTACATGAACGCCGCTCCGCACAGCGTCCAAACGGCCAGCCACAGCCCCAGCAAAGCCATTTGCTTCATCGGCAGGCGCGCACTGATCACAACGCTGGTGCCGCTCCCCTGCCGCTCCACGCTCACGCGGTCACTGATGAATTCCATTCAATTTCACTTGGGCCACCACTTCTTCATACAATGCTTCATACCGGGGCAGCACCTTGGCAATGTCAAAGCGTGCAGCGGACCGCAGCGCCCCTTGCTTGAATTTCCCCAAGGTGGACGGTTCGCGCAAGATCTCCACCGCGTTCCTCACCATGGCCTCCACATCACCCACGGGATTGAGCAGGCCGCCTATGCCGCTCTCCACCACCTCCGGCGTGCCTCCGGTGTTGGTGGTGACCACGGGCACACCGCAGGCCATGGCTTCCAGGGCGGCCAGGCCGAAGCTCTCGGTCTCGCTGGTGAGCAGGAAGAGGTCGCAGCTGGCCACCATGGCTTCGGGATCCGTCATTTTACCGAGAAAGAACACTTCATCGCAAATGCCATCGGCCCTGCATTGTGTTTCGAGCCCCTGCCGGTCCGGGCCATCACCGATCAGCAACAGCCGCGCGGGCATCTGCTTTCGCACGCCCTTGAACACGGCGATCACGTCCTGCACGCGCTTCACGGGCCGGAAATTGCTCACGTGCACCAGCAGCTTTTCCCCGTTTGCGGCAAAGCGTTTGCGAATGGCGGGGTCCACACCCGTGGCATAGCGGCCCATGCGGATGAAGTTGGGGATCACCTGGATCTCGCGGTGCACGGGAAAGTGTTCGAAGGTGTCCTTCCGGAGGCTCTCGGAAACCGCGGTGACCGCCGTGCTGTGCTCAATGGCGAAGGTGATCACCGGCTCGAAGCTGGGATCACGGCCCACCAGGGTGATGTCCGTGCCGTGCAAGGTGGTGATGAACGGGATCCGGATGCCCTTGGCCCGGAGGATCTGCTGGGCCATCCACGCCGCCGAAGCATGCGGAATGGCATAGTGCACATGCAGCAGGTCCAGCCGTTCATGCATCACCACGTCCACCAACTTGCTGGTGAGCACCAGTTCGTAGGGTTGGTAGTCAAACAGCGGGTAATCACTGACGCGCACTTCGTGGTAGAACACGTTGGCCGTGCGGGGGTCCAGCCGCACGGGCCGGTCATAGGTGATGAAGTGGACGATGTGGCCCTCCTCGGCCAGGGCCAGGCCCAGCTCAGTGGCCACCACGCCCGATCCGCCAAAAGTTGGATAGCAAACAATACCGATGCGCATGGAAGGAGGATGGAATGCGCGCCAAAGGTCGGCAGCAAGCCCGGAACGGCGCGGAGGCCGGTCAAGTCGGCCTGGAACGGCCACCGCGTTGGATCAGCGGACCGATACCGGCGGCCTTGGCTACCTTTGCGCCCGCAAAATCCGCTTAGGCCATGGCAACGAAAACGCTCGTGAAAGTGCACAACTTCAGTGCAGGGCCCTGCATCCTGCCGCAGGAGGTCTTTGAACAGGCGGCACGGGCCGTGCTGGAACTGGACGGCACGGGCATGAGCATCCTGGAGATCAGCCACCGCAGCAAGCCGTTCATCGAGATCATGGAAAAGGCGCGCTCCTTGGTGAAGGAGCTGTTGGACGCACCGGACCACTACCAGGCCGTGTTCCTCGGTGGTGGCGCGAGCATGGGCTTCCACTTGGTGCCGCAGAACTACATGAAAATCGGTGGCAAGGGCGCCTACGCGCACACCGGGGAGTGGTCCAAGCGGGCCATCAAGGAAGCCAAGCTGGCAGGCGGTGCCGTTGTGGTGGCCAGCAGCGAGGACAAGAACTTCAACTACATCCCCAAGGGCTTCGAAGTGCCTAAGGACGTGGACTACTTCCACTTCACCAGCAACAACACCATTTACGGCACGCAATACAAGCAGTTCCCGAAGGCCACGGCACCCGTGATCTGCGACATGAGCAGCGACATCTTCAGCCGGCCGGTGAAGGTGGATGAGTTCGCGATGATCTATGCCGGTGCACAGAAGAACATGGGCCCGGCCGGCGCCACGATGTACCTCTTCGACCCCGGCACACTGGGCAAAACAGGGCGTGAATTGAGCCCCATGATGGACTTGGCCAACCACGCGGCGAAGGAGAGCATGTACAACACCCCGCCGGTGTTCCCGGTGTACGTGATCATGCTCACGCTGGAATGGCTGAAGCGCATTGGCGGCGTGGCCGAAGCCGAAAAGCGCAACTCGGCCAAGGCGGAACTGTTGTATTCCACCATTGACCGGCTGCCCATTTTTGAGGGCACCACGGCCCGGGAGGACCGCTCTGCGATGAACGCCACCTTCGTGCTGAAGGACGCGGCCATGGAACCCGCGTTCGATGCCCTGTGGAAGGCGGCCGGCATCAGTGGCATCCGCGGCCACCGGAGCGTGGGCGGCTACCGCGCCAGCATGTACAACGCGCTGCCCTTGGAAAGCGTAAGAGCCTTGACGGAGGTCATGGAGGAATTCGCAAAAAAGAACGGTTGAGAACCATGCACATACACGCCAATGACGGCATCTCGAAGGAGGCCGTGAACTTGTTGAAGGAAGAAGGATTTGAGATCACCACTGAACACGTTCCGCAAGAGCAATTGGCGGCGTACCTGAACACCAGGGGTGCCGAGGTCCTGCTGGTGCGCAGTGCCACCAAGGTGGGCCGGGAGTTGATCGATGCGTGCCCGGGACTGAAACTGGTGGGCCGCGGAGGCGTGGGGATGGACAACATTGACGTGGACCATGCCGTGAAAAAGGGGCTCCGCGTGGTGAACACACCGGCCAGCAGCAGCATCAGCGTGGCGGAGCTGGTGATGGCGCACTTGTTCAGCATGGCGCGCGGCCTTTACCAGACGAACCGGCGCATGCCAACGGAAGGGACCACGGCGTTCAAGGAATTGAAGAAGGCCTACGGCAATGGTGCGGAGCTTCGGGGGAAGACCTTGGGCGTCATTGGCTTCGGCCGCATCGGCTGCTGGGTGGCGCGCTACGCCATCGGCGCGGGCATGAAGGTGATCTACACGGACCGCCATGCCACCGTTGACCATTTGGACATGGAGTTCAACGGGGAGATGCACCGCGTGGGCATCAAGATGGTGCCGTTGGAGGAGCTGCTTGCCAAGAGCGATGCAGTCACCCTGCACGTTCCGTCCAATCCGGACAACAGCCCCGTGCTGGGGCCGGCGGAGTTCGCCGGGATGAAGAAAGGCATGTTGGTGGTGAACACCGCACGGGGCAGCTCGATCGATGAGAAGGCCCTGATCGCGGCGCTCAAGGACGGGACCGTGAAAGCTGCTGGCCTGGACGTGTTCCAGGACGAGCCGGCGCCGCACGCAGAGTTGCTGGGGCTGCCGAATGTTTCGCTCAGCCCCCACATCGGCGCGGCCACTGGCGAAGCACAGGACCGCATCGGCATGGAGCTGGCGGAACAACTGATGGCCTGGCGTGACGAGGTGACCGTGGGCCGCGGATGATACACGTGCGCCCCTTCCGGGCGTGGCGCCCCGCCCCACACACGGCTTCGCTGGTGGGTTCCCGGTCCTACCTGAACTACTCGCCGGAGCAGTTGCGCGAAAAACTGGCGGGCAACCCCTACTCCTTCCTGCACATCATCCATGCCGACCACGACCGTGCGGGGATGCCGCGCGCAGCGCATTTTGATGCCGTGCGCGGGAAGTTCCTGGAGTTCGTGGGCCAGGGCTACCTGGTGCGCGATGCCGCACGGGCCTTCTACATCTATGAGCAAAGCAGCGCCCGCTTCGTCTCACGCGGGCTGATCGGCGCAATTGACGTGGCCGACTACCGGGAAGGTCGCGTGAAGGTGCATGAGCAGACACTGACGGCCCGTGAGCAATTGTTCGAGGAATACCTGGAACACACGGGCATCAATGCAGAGCCCGTGCTACTGGCGGTGCCGCGTGAGGCAGGCTTTGAGGCGGACCTGGAAGCCATTACGCGCCGGCCCACACTGTTTGATTTCTGCACCACGGACCAGGTACGGCACCGCTTTTGGCGGGTGGACGACCCGGACGACCTGGGCCGCTTTGCCGCGCATTTCGCCGCAATGGGACCCGTGTATATCGCGGACGGCCACCACCGGTGTGCAAGCAGTGCCCGGTTGGCGGAAGGCAGCAACGCCGCGCCCGGCAGCCCCAAATCCGCATTCCTGGCCTACCTGGTGCCGGAAAGCCAGCTGCACATCTACAATTTCGACCGGGCTGTCAAAGGCCTGAACGGCCTGTCGGACGCTGATTTTCTGGACACACTCAGAGGCATCGGCACTTTAAAGCCCCTGCCGGCCGGGCCTGATATTCCCGCCAAAGGCACCGTGCAGATCTGCCTTCGAAGCGGTTGGTACGCATTCCAACTTCCGGCCTATGCCGGGATTTCCCCGGTGGACCGGCTGGATGCGGCCCGGTTGGGCACTTCCGTGCTTGCACCGCTCCTGGGCATATCCGACCTACGCTCGGACCCGCGGGTCCGCTTTGTACCCGGCACCCAAGGCCCCGGAGAACTTGAACGCCTGGTGCATGCAGGCAAGGCGGACGCTGGCTTCCACCTCCATGCGGTGGATTTCGGCGAACTTCGCGCCGTGGCGGACCAGCACGCGTGCATGCCGCCAAAAAGCACCTGGATCGAGCCCAAGTTGCGGAGCGGGTTGACGATCTACTCCTTGGAAGACCACTGATGGACAAGGCCCTGCTGGAGGATCGCTACCGCCAAGTGAAGGAGAGCCTGCGAACGGGCGTGCAACTGATCGCGGTGAGCAAGAAGCGCACCGTGGCCGAGATCGAAACACTCTACGAACTGGGGCAACGTGCATTCGGTGAGAACTACCCGCAGGAACTGCGGGAAAAACAGCCACTGCTCCCGGCGGACATCGAGTGGCACTTCATCGGAAGCCTCCAGCGGAACAAGGTCAAGTACCTGTTGCCCTTTGTGCACCTGGTGCATGGCATCGACCGCCCTGAACTGCTGGATGAGCTGGACAAACGCAGCGCCAAAGCGCATTGTACACCCGGGGTTCTCCTGCAGGTCCATATTGCGGAAGAGGAAACGAAGCAAGGATTTGAGCCCGATGCGCTGCGGGCGCTGGTGGATGCCGGCAACCTGTCCTTGAGATGGCCCTCCCTGAGGTTCCGTGGACTGATGGGCATGGCCACCCTTACGGACGACCACGCGCAAGTGCTGCGGGAGTTCCAAGGGCTGGCTGCCTTGCACCGGGAGTTGCTGCGTTCCGGGGCCGTGGACAGTGCGCTGTTCAAGGAGATCTCCATGGGCATGAGCGCCGATGTGCGCGAGGCGCAAGATGCAGGCACTACCATGGTGCGCATCGGCACGGCCATTTTCGGGGAGCGCGGTTGAAAGGTCATCGGCAACCAGTTGATGGCGGGGTCGTCTATTGAACGTACCTTCGATGGTGCCTTCCAACCCCAAGCACATGAGAACCCCTTCACTGTTGCTTTCCATGGCCATCGGCATTTCGGTGGCCGTCGACGTGCAAGCCCAACGGAACGTGGAGATCGGCGTTGCCGGGGGCGTGGACCATTTTTCCGGTGACCTGGGCAATTGGGACGGTGCGGTGCAGTGGAACGGGATACGTCCCGCGATGAGCATCACCTTCAGGGACTACCTGAACAACCCCAAGCGCTACATCACCCGTGCATTGACCACTGAAACACGTTTGAGCTGGCACCGGCTGGGCTACAACGAGGCGCAGCCCACGGGCGGAAAGTCCGGCATGGAATTGCGCAATTTCCGGCGTGGCCTCAATTTCCGCAATGACCTTTTCGGCATCAGCCAGCACTTGGTGCTCAACATGTACAGGGAGCCGTTCCAACCGCTGTACCAACAGAAATTCTTTGCCTTTTCATTCGTTGGGGTCGGGCTTTTTTATGGCCGCCCGAAAGGGGACCTGTTCCATGGGTCGCAGGACATGGCCAACCGGTATTATGCGTGGCCGGATGGCACCATCCGCAACGCGCCGCGCGGCACGGAAGGCGCGGCAGTGATCGGCCAGGACGGCACCTACGAGACCGACCTGTACAGCTGGGTGACCGAAGGAACCGGTGGCGGCAAGGAAGGCCGTGCCTTGGCCAAGACGCCCAGCCCTTGGCACGTGGGCATACCGATCGGGTTTGGCATGCGCTACATGGTTTCGCATGAGCTTTCCGTAGGCGTGGAGTTCAGTTACTACATGTTCTTCACCGACATGCTGGACGCCGTCAGCGACCGCTATGCCACCTATGATGAGATCGCCAAGGTGTACCCGGACAGCACCAGGCAGTACATGGCGCGCTACATCAGCGACCCCACGGGCTGGGGTACCGACGGCAAGGAAAGCCTGTTCACCAGCCGCCGCGGAAATCCAGGCCTGCCGGACTCCTTCAGCTATTTCAGCCTTGAGATCAGCTACAAGTTCAAGCGCAGCCCGTCGCGAAGGAGCTTTGTGAGCCTGTGATCCGCATCTGCCGGGCGTCCGTTGCCCAGTGACATTCGGGCTGCATTTCCCGGTGTTCCATTCTTACACCGGCCGCTCTCCACCACGCACGTTGCCCGATTGCCTTATTCCCGGTTGAATTTCTCCACCACGACAGGCGAGGCCCCCGTGCTGCTGAATCCGCCGTCATGGAACAGGTTCTGCATAGTGACATATCGGGTGAGGTCACTGAAAAGCGAAATGACGTAGCGGGCGCAATCCTCGGTGGGCGCATTGCCCAGCGGGCTCATGGCTTCGGCGAAATCAAACAATCCGTTGAAACCTTTGATGCCGCTGCCGGCGGTGGTCATGCTGGGACTTTGGCTCACGGTGTTCACGCGGATCTTTTTGGAGTTGCCCAAGTGGTAGCCCCAGGAACGGCCGATACTTTCCAGCAGGGCCTTGGCATCGGCCATGTCGCCGTAACCGGGGAACACGCGCTGTGCCGCTATGTAGGTGAGCGCCACGATGGATCCGCCCTCGGCCAGTGCGTCCTGTTTCACGGCGGCTTGGATCATGCGGTGAAAGCTCATGGCGCTGATGTCCAACGTTTGCTTGTACCACTCGTAGTTGAGGTCGTTGTAGGTTCTGCCCTTGCGCACGTTGGGGCTCATGCCGATGCTGTGCAGCACGAAGTCCACGGGACCGCCGAGCTGCTCCTGGGCCGAGGCGAAGAGCTTTTCGAGGTCCTCGTCCTTGGTGGCATCGGCGGGGATCACTGCAGCACCGGTGCTTCCTGACAGCTTGTCGAGCTCTCCCATGCGCATGGCCACGGGTGCGTTGGTGAGCACGAACCGGGCCCCTTCGGCATGGGCGAGCGTGGCGACTTTCCAGGCAATGCTTTGTTCGTTCAAGGCGCCGCTGATCACGCCGCGCTTTCCCTTCAACAGTCCGTAGGCCATGGGTTGCTGGTTTACGGGCCGAAGATAGAAGGATGATCGAGTGCGCACCCATGTGCGCGCGCGGGTGGCCAGACTCTCTTCCTCTCTTCCTCTCTTGCACTGCACCTCTCTTGCACCCTCTCCCTCTCCTACTTGTTCTTCAGTAACTCCCGCGCATTCTCCAGTGCGGCCTTGGTGGTCTTCTTACCGCTGAGCATGCGTGCCAGTGTTTCCACGCGTTCCTCCGCATCCAGCGGGCGGATGCCGCTGCTTGTCCGCTGCGCCTCCTGGTCCTTTGTAACCAGCAGGTGGGTATCGGCCTTGCTGGCGATCTGCGGCAGGTGGCTGATGGCGATCACTTGGCGCTGCTTGCCCATTGCTTTCAGCAAAGCCCCGACACGGTGGGCCACTTCGCCGCTCACCCCGGAGTCGATCTCGTCGAAGATCACCGTGGACAATTCCTTGCTGGCGGCGGCCAGGCTGATCAGGGCGAGCATCACCCGGCTGAGCTCGCCACCACTGGCCACTTTGTCGAGCGGCTCGGGCACTCTGTCCTTGTTGGCTGAAAACAGTGCGCGGATGCCGTCCACGCCCATGGGGCCTGGCGCCACCCGTTCATGTTTGAAGTTGAACACGGCGTGCGGCATGCCCAGGTCCTTCAATTGGCGGGTTACCTGCCCGGCCAGCGGGGCCATTGCCTGCGTGCGTTGCGTGCTGATGGCTCCGGCCAGCTCCAACACCAGCCTTGCATGTTCGGCCTCGCGCTGTTCGGCCTGCTGCACTTGTTCCACCAGTGAACCGATGCCGTTGATCCGCTCACTGAAGCTGTTTCGCAACGCGATCAGTGCATCCACGTCCTCCACGCGGTGCTTTTGCTGCAAGCGCGCCAGCAGGTCGTAGCGCTCACGCAGCCGTTCCGCCTCCTTGGGATCAATGGACAGATGCCCTGCCTGGCGGGCTGCTTCCCCGGCAATGTCCTTCAGTTCAATGGCAGTGCTTTCCAGGCGCTCCACGAGGGCATGTACAGCGGGATCCACGCGAGCCGCCTTCACGGCACCCTGCCGGATGGAGGACAATTGGGCCAGTACGGCTGCATCGCCCGAAATCCCTTCCTCCAAGCCGCGCAGTGCGGCCAGCAGCTCCTCCGCATGGTCCGCGCGGGCCAGCGCCTGCTCCAGCCCGGCTTGTTCGCCCAGCACCAATTGGGCGGCCACGAGCTCTTTGTGCTGGAACTGCAGGAAGTCACGCTCGCCCTGCGCCTTTGCCTCCTGGGCGCGCAGCCGCGCCAATTCAGTCTTCGCCGCATGCCATGCGGCGTATTGCCCGGCGTACTCCTTCACGCTGGCGGCCTGCCCGGCACAGTGGTCCAGCAGCTCCAGTTGGAATGCGGGGTTGTTCAACAGCAACGTGTGGTGCTGGCTGTGGATGTGGATCAGGTCCTCGCCCAATTCCAGCAGTTGCTCCAGGCGCACGGGCGTGTCGTTCACGAAAGCGCGGGACCGGCCTCCGGGATCCAGCATGCGGCGCAGGATCATCGGCGACTCCCGGGGAATGCCATTGCGTTGGCACCATTCATCCGGGAACGTCCGGCCTTTCCCCGGGAGCACTTCCAGCTCGATCACGCAGCGCAGGGCGGGATCGCGGAGCAGGTTCCCGTCCGCACGTTGTCCGAGCACCAGGCCCAATGCCCCGATGATGATGCTCTTGCCGCTGCCCGTTTCACCTGTCAGCACCGTGAGCCCCGGGCCCAGTTCCAGTTCCAGGTGGTCGATCAACAAGTAGTTGCGGATGGAAAGGCGTTGCAGCATTGCGGCGTGAAGATCGGGGTTCGCGGTGGATCCTGCACAAGCTGCCCGGAACGGTGCCTGGTTGCGCACATCCCGTTGCGCAAAAACTGGCCGGGCGGCCCCGGGCCAACGCCAAGCGGCCGGATACTTTCACCCCCCATGAGCCGCAACCAGCACACCACCACGGCAGTCGCCATACTGGGCGCGCTTTTCTTCCTGTTCGGCTTCGTTACCTGGACGAACGGCCCGTTGATCAGTTACCTGAAGATCATCTGCGAACTGAAGACCGGCGCCGAGCCGTTCTACGTCACCTTCGCCTTTTACATCGCGTACTTCGTTACCGCGCTGCCCATGGCGTGGGTGCTGGGCCGTACCGGCATGAAGAACGGCATGATGTACGGGCTTTGGGTGATGGCCTTGGGCGCGTTGCTCTTCATTCCAGCGGCACAAATGCGATCCTACGGCTTGTTTCTCGCGGGCCTCTTCGTCATCGGTACCGGGCTGTCCCTGTTGCAAACGGCCAGCAACCCGTACATCACCGTGGTAGGGCCGATCGAGAGTGCAGCCTCCCGCATCAGTGTAATGGGCATCTGCAACAAAATGGCCGGCGTGCTGGCCCCCTTTGTGATCGGGGCCTTGCTGATGGGCGATGCCGACACGCTGGAAGCGGAAGTGGCGGCCTTGCAAGGTGCCGCGCTGAACGCCCGCCTGGACGAGATCGCGGCGCGCATCATGTTGCCCTATGGCGGCATGGCACTGGTGCTGGTGCTGCTGGGCCTGCTGGTGCGCTTCTCCCCCCTGCCGGAACTGGATCCCGAAGTGGATGCGCCCGGTGTGGCCACGGACGGCCGCGGCATCTTTTCCTTCCCCAACCTGGTGTTCGGCGTGGTGGCGCTTTTCCTCTATGTGGGCGTGGAGGTGATGGCGGGCGACACCATCGGCATGTACGGGCAATCGCTGGGTATTCCGCTCAGCGAAACCAAGCACTTCACCAGTTACACGCTCATCAGCATGGTGGTGGGCTATGTGATCGGCATAGTGGCCATTCCACGCTTCATCACCCAATCCAAGGCACTTGCCGCTTCCGCCGTGCTGGGCTTGTTGCTCACCTTCTTGGCCACGGAACTTTCGGGCTACAATTCCATCCTGTGCATCGCCTTGCTGGGCTTGGCCAATGCGCTCGTGTGGCCCGCCATCTGGCCATTGGCCATCGACGGCTTGGGCCGCCATACAAAAACCGGGAGTGCATTGCTGATCATGGCCATCGCGGGCGGTGCAATTTTGCCGTTGATGTACGGCAGCCTGGCCGGCAAGCCGGACATCGGCCCCCAGCAAGCGTACGGCATCATGTTTCCTTGCTATTTGTTCATCCTCGGCTACGCCCTGATCTGGCACAAGCGCAAGGCGTGGGCGAAGTCCTGAAAGGGGTTCCGGAGCCACGCTTCAACCGCATCGGTCCACGGCGCGTGCGGCAGGCCGCAACCGGTGGACCGGTCCGCGGAAAGCAGGCGGGAGGCTGCGGAGGCATTGCCCCCGATGGAATCCTTCACCAGTACCGGCTGAAACTGTTTCGCCCGTTGCCGTTCCCTCGTCCCCGGCATGTTCCGGCCGCACGCTTCAGATCGCCTCCATGCCCCGCCCCGCCCATGCCAAGGCCGCCGGCTCAGATCTAAAGACCTGGGTTGCGACCCGGGTGGGATGACATGCCAAATACTTCTTGATCATGGCCTCGGAGATCTCCTCCTCCGCCACAAATCCAAGCATGCGGGTCCTGGCCTGAATGGCGCCCTCACCATATTGGTCCGCATCAAACAGGGAGTTGCAAAACTCAACGTTCCTGGGGAATATGGTGATCACGGCCTGTGGGTCATCACCCGGAAAGGCCATGCGGGCCAGCAAATTCTCGCGTGCGGTGTTGCGGTCCACCTTGGAGCCCGGCTTGTAACGGCACAAGATCAGCGCCGGGCTGATCCGGCTCACATTGGCACTGGAAGTTTCCATCGAACGGAGCAGATCGAATTGGCGGGCAATGTAAGGAGGCCATGGCAAGGTCCTTCGCACGTTCAGCGCTGTTGCCGCGCGCATATCGCAAGTGCCATGAACGTTACCGCGTTGCTTCCCCCCGTCACGTTGCAGGTTGGCCCTCCCCGGTGGCCTCCTGGCCCCAATGGCTACCTTACCGCCGTCAAACGCCCGCATCATGCGCTTTTCCATTGTTACCGGTGCCTTGATCGTGCTGTCCATGGTTTGGCAGGAACCCTGCCACGCGCAGCAATGGGTTGCACTGATGGAGGATGGCACCACGCCGCTTCCACAGGTGAAAGCCTCATTTGATGCTGCTTGGGCGGGGCAACCCTATGTGCGCAGCAAAGGCTGGAAGCAGTTCCAGCGCTGGTACTGGTTCATGGACCAGCGCACATGGCCCGGCGGTGAACGCCCGGACCCGTCGATCTGTGCCCACGCCATGGCGGAGGTGATGGCCATGCGCCAAAGTGGGGCAGGCCAAGCGCGCAGTGCGGCCAATTGGGCTCCGTTGGGGCCGCTTTCATGGAACACCACTTCCTACAACCCGGGAAATGGCCGGGTGAACGCGGTAGCCGTGGCCCCCTCCGATCCGGACGTGATCTATGTGGGCACCCCTTCCGCCGGCCTGTGGCGCAGCACCAATTCGGGCGGCACGTGGCAGGCCCTTTTCACGGACCTGCCATCCATGGGCGTTTCCGGCATTGTGGTTGACCCGCAGGACCCCGGTGTGATCTACATCGCCACGGGTGATGGTGACGGTGCGGACACGTACAGCGCCGGGGTACTGAAGAGCACAGACGGTGGCAGCACCTGGAACAGCACCGGCCTGAACTGGAGCTTGGACGACACCCGCACCACGCGCTGCCTGCGGATGGACCCGGAGAACAACCAGGTATTGCTTTGCGCCGCCAGCAGCGGCGTATTCCGCACCACGGACGGTGGAGGCACGTGGGCGCAGGTGCGCGTGGGAGGCTTTCGGGATGTGGAGTTCCAGCCCGGCAACGACTCCATCGTATATGCCTGCGGCAACACCTTCCACCGGAGCACGGATAATGGGGACCACTTCGTTCAGCAAACCAACAACGGCCTGCCGCCCGGCAGCCAAGTGGGCCGGATGGCGATCGCGGTGACCCAGGCTGACCCGCTATCGGTGTACGTGTTGTGCAGCCGCGAGGACGACAGTGGCTTTCTCGGCCTGTACAGGAGCAGTGACGGCGGCCTGTCCTTCACGCTCCAGTCCGGCACACCGAACATCTTCGGTTACGAGAGCGACGGGAGCGACACCGGCGGGCAATCCTGGTATGACATGGCCCTGGCGGTGGACCCGGAGGATGCGAACACCGTTTACGTTGGCGGCGTGAATGTCTGGAAGAGCGCGGACGGCGGGCTGAACTGGACCATTGAATCCCACTGGACCTACCCCTCCATGATCGGCTATACCCACGCCGACATCCACGCGCTGGAGATCTTCAACGGCGTGCTGGGCGAGCGTCCCAACCAACTGAGCAAGCAACGCCCGGAGGTCAGCGTGGCCGGGGTCGACCTGCTCAACACG